>JAHFPP010000076.1 GCA_023266675.1 Candidatus Woesearchaeota archaeon | reverse complement strand
CTTATTGTTGTTGCTATCCTTAACACGTCATTGTTTTCGTCAAGCGAGAACTGGTTTATTACGTGACCAGGCACTTTTCCCTGAGCACTTACATCAACGATTCCATTCTCAACTGAGAGTTTGTTAATAACTGTATACTCCATGTACTCGTATTCCTGCATCTTATCTGCAGTCCGATTATCAATTTCCTCATTTATTTTATCCTGTTCATCCTGTGTCATATAGCTTATCGATTCATAGATTACTTGCATTATTTTTGAATCTTTTTCAGACTTTGAAAGTACATCATTATCTACGTTCTTTATTTTTTCTACAAGTGTTTTGTCAGAATCTGACAGTTTGTCTATCATAAAATCCATTGTTATTTTCTGCCTGATTTCCCATTCATTTATGTACTCAGTATTTGTTATGAAGATATTCTTTTCTGACATGTACATATTGGATGCACTTTCAACAACTACGCTTTTTGAATTGATTGCTGCGTCAGTTGCTGCCATGTTTACTGCGTGAACAGTTACAAGCTCAGGATAAATGTATGGCATTGGATAATAGAAAATGTTTTTTGCAGACATTGAGCTTTTGACGTCTCCATCAAAAATTAAAGGTGTTGGGTAATCAGTTCTTTTTTCAAGTCCTGATGTTATTACAAAGTACACATAGTCCCCTGTCATTCTTGCCTGAAAATAATTTCCTTCAAACTTGTAATCCTTGACAAGCACAGGTTTTTCTTTGTCTGAAATATCATAAATATCAAAAAAGGTCATTCCGCTACGTGGAATAAAATTCATTTTTTTAAAATATGCTGTGTCATAAAAGTTTCCAAATACTGTAAGTTTTCCATCCTTTAGAAAAATCCCCTGTGGAGTAGAATTAAATTTTATTGTTGAAACGATTTTTGACTCGATTCCCGGGTACGCTTTTGCTATGAAAAGCGTGTTCTGGCTTATTGTATAAATGTATTCTCCGTCAGTCTTTATTATATCAGCCTCGTCAACTGAAGCAACTTGATTGTTTGTCTGTGAATAGCTGTTTTGTGACACTCCAGAACCCGATGAAGAATCTGCTGCTTTTTCCGCCATGGCTGGTGCCGCAGAGCTTAATGTCCTCATTAATATGCCACCATTGTATCCGCCAGATTCAATCTGGTTTTGCTTTACAAAACTCTGAAACTCTGCATCACTCGCGAAGCTTTTTGCTTCAATATTAAGTTTAGGGTCAAACGTATTTTGGCTAAATGTTGTTTGTTTTTGTTCTAATTTCCCTGGCACTTTTGTGCATCCGGATAATACTAAAGTAAATACTAAGATTAAAATTGACAAAATCTGAATAGTTTTTTTTAAGCTCATATTATTTCCTCCAATTGATGATAATGTTTGTTATATCAAGCGTATATATATGCTTTGGGTTGACTTTAAGCTGAATTGAAGCTATGTTTTAAAAAAAAGTTTATATAGTGGAGATAATATGTCTAATTAATGGATGTTAAAGAGCTAGGGCACATTTTTGACGTAATTGATAATCTTGAAGAGAAAGAAAAGAATATTCTTGCAAGCTTTGAACTACGGATGAAAGTTCTTTATGACCACAAAATAAAGGTAAGAATGCTTCTTTCTGAGATAAACAACAGATGGAGTGATGGAAAGAAGGAAGATAGGATAATTATATTATGTGAAGATATATTAAAAATGCTTCAAAGAGCTTTTATTTCATTTGATTTAAATACAATCACATTGCTGCCTGCTGAACAGATAAGTGAGAATGAAGAAAAGATATTAAGGGACGATGTTGCGTATGAAACAAGGGTTTATCATAACATACTAAGATTCAAAGAGAAGGAATTTCCATCAGAACTT
Source organism: Candidatus Woesearchaeota archaeon (assembly GCA_023266675.1). Classification (GTDB taxonomy): domain Archaea; phylum Nanobdellota; class Nanobdellia; order Woesearchaeales; family BM511; genus JAHFPP01. The sequence goes on along the minus strand of JAHFPP010000076.1, from coordinate 3,293 downwards.
CTAAAGAAAATAAAAGAGCAGGTTATGATAGACAATGAAACAGAATCGGCAATAATGCAATTCAAAAAAAGAATTGCCATATTCAGACTAGGTTATACAGAGCAGAAGAAAAATATTGAAGATGAGATTAGAACTATATTGGATATAAAGGATTATGCGAAGAATGATTCTATGATGCATGTTTCCAATTATGAAAGTTTGATTAGAGAATGGAATGAAAAAATGTTAAGTTATGTTGAACAGATTGATGCGCTGCTAAAATATGAGAAAAAAACAATACATGAACCATTTGAACTGTTATTTCAAAAAACATATCGTTCAAGAGAGTTATCTGAAAAGCTATTTTCCGAATACTGGGGTGATACATTCTGGAAAAGAATAGTTAGTTATGGTAAATCTGAGAAAATTATCAACGCTATAAAAAGAGATGTACAGACTTTTTCAAAACCAGAAGAGTACAGTGATTATTATAATAGGCTAGTTGAGCTTTTTAGGTACGGCTTTCCAAAGAATAAGAAAGTTTTGAAATTTCTGCATAGACTTAATGTTTCAAGAACAAACGCTGAGAGGGGTAAAACATCAGATATTAAAAATCTTGAAAGGTTAGCGTCAGTTGATTTCCTAACCAACATATCAAATAAAAGACAAATTGAGGAATTTCTTGAAAATGAGACAAACAGAGCAATAAGAAATGAGGGATATATAAGTGTTCTAATGATTGACATTGACAAATTTAAGTCGTACAATGACACGTTTGGACATCATACGGGTGATATTGTGCTAAAATCATTTGCAAAAATAGTAAAGGACAGTCTGAGAAAAAATGAGGTTATAGGAAGATGGGGTGGTGAAGAGTTCTTGGTTGTTCTTACGGATACTTCAATAAATGATGCAAAAATAACAGCAGAAAGAATAAGGAAGAAGGTATATGAAGATTCTGTTGAAGTAATGAATGAGGTAAAAAAAACACATACTCACGTGTCTAATGACCCAAGATTTGATAATTTTTGTGTAAGTATTGGTGTTGCAAGTTATCCTGAAAACACCGGAAAAGCAGATCCAAAATCAGGATTGGCTAAAGAAATAGCGTCTAATCTTAAAAATTTTGCAGATAAGGCATTATATAAGGCTAAGGAAACCGGAAGAAATAAGGTAGTCTGTTACACTACTAATTAATGGTAAACTATAGAAAGATTTATATATAAAAATTATAAAGTCTATATTGATACATGATGAGCACATATTCTATAAACGACTTCATAGACGAATTGGTTGAGGCTGGGAAAAGATTAGAAGAAATGTCCAGTACTATAGAACCTAGAGGAAGACCACAATTTGAAAATATTGGAACATATGTAAGACACATGAATGCATCTCTTGAACAATCAAAAAATGTTAACCCCTACTCTGGTTTCACAACAGAAAATACCTCAGATTTAAATGATATAGTAAGACAGGAATTATATGTCGGATTGAAAATCATTAAAGATTATGTTCTATCAACAATAAACAGCGATATAAGCAAAAATAAGGACCCAAGCATTAAAGGGTTAAAGGCGACATTGAAAGACAAAGAAAATATTGATTATCTAAAAATATTACTAACTTATGCTATATAAGTTTCTTGAGCAAACATTTTTATAGAATACTGTGCTATCATTAGATTTATGAAAACAGATACATCATCGCTTGATTTGCACTACATAATTTCTGAGCTTTCATTTCTAGTTGGCGGCAAAGTTGACAAGATATACCAGGAAGGAAAAAACATGGTTTTGCAGTTTCATGTAACGTCTCACGGAAAACAGATGGTGAGTGTAATTGCACCAAAATATTTCTACCTTGCTTCAAAAAAACCTGATTTCCCGCAGACACCAGGCGGATTTTGCATGTTTTTACGAAAATATCTAGAAAATACAAGAGTAAAAAACATCAGGCAAGTTGGCTTTGAAAGAATAGTAGAGATAGAGTTTGAATCAAAAGAAGAAAAATACAGGATGATTATTGAACTTTTCTCAAAAGGCAACATAATTCTCTGCAAAGATGATTACACAATAATGTCTGCGCTTGAAACAAAAGTGATGACAAAAAGAACTGTTCGCGGCGGCGTAAAATACGATTTTCCGACAAAAGAGTACAGCATAATTGACATGAGTGAAGATGATTTGAAAAAAGCCGTTGACGAGTCTGACAAAGAATCGATAGTGAAAATGCTTGCAATGGACCTAGGAATCGGCGGGATATACGCTGAACAGATATGCAGTGAGGCAGAGATAGACAAAGGGAAGAAAAAGTTAACTGAAAGCGAAATAAGAAAGCTTCATGATGTGCTAAAATCAATAGTTAAGAAAAAGATTGAAGCTATCGTGACTGACAAAGAGGAGATATTCCCTTTTTCAACTTATGCGACTGGAAAAGAGAATAAAACATTTGAAAGTTTTAACTCTGCAATAGATTATGTTGTCACGCCAAGCGTAATTTCTGGAAAGAAAAAAGAAGAGACTTCAAAGCACGAGAAAAAGATTGGTAAAGTCAAAGATATAATAAGGATGCAGCAAAAACAGGCTGAAACATTTGAGAAAGGATACAATGAAAACAAGCGCAGCGGCGAAATTATTTATGAGAACTACACGCTTATCAAAGAGGTTATTGACACGCTAAAAAAAGCGCGCAAAAAGCACTCATGGAAGGAAATCAAAGAGAAACTAAAAGACCACAAAGTCGTAAAAGACATCAACGAGAAAGAATCAAAGATAACAATTGAAATTGAAGACAAATGAGAAAAGGAAAATTATGGTTTAATAACTCCAGAGGACAAAAACTTATAGGAGTTCTTTATGCTCCAAAAAAAAATGCTGATTTCCCGATAGCAATATATTGCCATGGTTATCGAAGCACAAAGGAAACCTCAAAAGTAGTAGCATTGAGCAAAGTTCTTACAGAGAAAGGAGTTGGATTATTTGCTTTTGACTTCTCAGGACGCGGGGAAAGCGACGGAAAATTTGAGGATACAACAATATCACAGTATATTGATGACTTAAAATCATGCATAAAATTAATCTCTAGGTATACCTACCGTATTTTTCTGATAGGAAACTCGCTTGGAGGAATTGTAACGCTTCAGGTTGCATCAAAGAATAAACATGTAGATTCAATTGTCTTGATATCACCTGTATCAGTTTTTCCATATAAGAAGACAGGGGAATACTCAAAAGAAAAATTGTATGAATGGAAAAAAGTAGGCTTCACATTCACTCATTCTGAAAGGTTTGGAGATATGAAAATCAATTATT
>JAHFPP010000075.1 GCA_023266675.1 Candidatus Woesearchaeota archaeon | reverse complement strand
GAATATTAATAAAACAAAATGAAAGCAAAAATAATATTGGTGCTGTCATGTCATCCAAAAATAAAAATGTTAAAATGTTATAAACACAGGTAGGATAAAGAATATGAAAGTCTGCTTATAGCTTGAAAATTATGATAGAATCAAATCTTCAGGAATTGGCAATGCGTTAAATCACCAGGCTAAATCTTTGGAATTAAATGGAGTTAAAGTTACATTCAACCCTTCAAAGTTTGATTATGACATATTGCATATTAACTTTTGCGGAATAAATTCATATAGATATGTTAAGCTTGCAAAGAAAAGAGGAATAAAAGTGGTAATACACGCACATACTACTGCGGAAGACCTGAAGAATAGTTTTATATTCTCAAACTTATTTTCCTATCCCTTAAAATTTTGGTTAAAGATGTTTTATGCAAATGCAGATTTATTAATAGCTCCTTCACAGTACACGAAAAATATTCTTGAGACTAGGTATGGATTAAGAGATATTGTTGTGGTAAGCAATGGTGTGGATATAAACAAATTCAGACAAGATAGCATAAAGGGAGATGAATTCAGAAAGAAATACGGAATTAAAAAAAAACAGCCATTAATATTCTCAGTCGGGTTGGTTTTTAAAAGAAAAGGGATAATAGATTTTATAGATGTTAGCAGATGTTTTGGCGAACCATTCTTATGGATAGGCAAACATATGGGATTTATTGTTGAGGACATAAAATTAAAAAAATCAATCAATACTGCACCAAAAAATTTCTTATTGACAGGATATGTTAAAGATATAATCTCTGCTTATTCTGCAGGCGATATCTTCTTTTTTCCTAGCTATGAAGAAAATCAGGGAATCGTAGTTTTAGAGGCTGCTTCGATGGCAAAACCTATAGTTGTAAGGGATATTCCTGTTTATGAAGGATGGTTATACCATAATAAGAATTGTTTTAAAGCAAAAAGTAATGAAGAGTTCAGAAGATATATTGATCTCTTATTGAAGAACAAAGCGATTAGGGAAAGACTTTCAAGAAATGCATTTAAGCTTTCAAAAAAGCACAGTCTTGAAAAGACTGGAGCAGAATTAAAAAAGAACTATGAAGATATTTTAAGAAATGTCAAGTAAAGTATAAAAACACAAAACATGACGTCATTACCTAATTATTTGGTATAATTTTATTAGTTATATTTTTTAAAATTCTGAACTAGAAGTTTTTATCTGGCATTAAATTTTTTATTGTTTTTGTCAAAGAATAATGATTTAATTTTAGGCACTGTTTTTTTATTAATGTAATACACTAATAAAACTAATACTAAGATTGCAAAAATCGCATATTGCCCTAAAGCAAAAATATTAAGGATTTTTCCCATTACCAAACCAAAAAAGAAACCAAGAAAAGTAAAAAATAATGCTTTTGGAAAGGTTATTATTGTTATCCATGACAAAACTTTTTTAAATGAGGTGTTTAAGCTTCCTATAAAAAGTATGCACATCCCTGCTACTGGTGTAAATTTGACAAAAAACAGAGTTTTTCCAAGATTCTCTTGTACTTTATTCTCCATCTTTTCAAGAATAGTTTTATCCAACCTGAAATAATTGAAAAATTTCAGTGCATACTTTTTACCAAAATACCTACCCATAAGAAAATAAAGGACATCACCAACTATATCCCCCAAAACTGCAAGCACGAAGATTATCCATACATTAAAATACCCAAGTGACGCTGCAAATCCTGCTGCAGATGTTACAGTAGGTCCTTCGACAACCATGACAAGGAAGATAAGAAAATACCCGTTTGATTCAACAAAAGACTGCATTGCAGATAAAAAATCAGAGTACATAACTTCAGTTAACATGTACGTGTTAATAAATGTTTTCAGATTAGAGTTATAAAAAATAAATTAATGGAATAAAAAGTTATATGACTATTTCAATTAATGATGGTATTTTATAATTTTTTTATTTATTCTTTTACCAAGTTTTAGAAGACTTTTTCTTGCCTCTTTGATTACAGGTTCAATATCGTCTGCTGCTTTTCTTAACTCTTTCTTTAGCAGTGTTCCTTTTTGAACTACATGCTTGTCAAGCTTTTTTATTGCTTTTTTTAGTTTTTTAGTTATCATTGTTTACCATTAAAAAATATCTTTTATGAATTTATACATTCCTTCCTGTGTTCCTGCTGACATATCAACGTGCTTGCTCCCATGAATCACTAATACCTGTGAATTTGACTTTTTATTTACTTCCTTCGACAGCATCTCATTGTCTGATGAAACAAGCTGTGGATCTTTATCATTATAAACCAGAAGTATTGGAACATTTATTTTGTGAATTTCATTTAAGGTGGATATCTCAGATAAGTTTTTTCCTTTTATCATTTTTAGAATCAATCCTGCAGGTTTGGATATTGTTGGAGGCATATGGTTCAATGTTTCATTGTAATGCACCTGTGTTGCTCCCTGATTTGCATACATTCCCTGAAGTACGACTCCGCTGATTTTTATATTATCAATTTTTTCTTCGCCAAGCGTAAACGCTATTGTAGCTGCTCCCATTGAAAGTCCTTGAAGCACAACATCTTTAACTCCTTTTGAAGATAACATGCCCAATGCGCCGACTAGATCTAACCTTTCTTCAAAACCAAGCCCTGTTGAGTTGAATTCATTTTCCCCAGCGCCTCTTGAATCATATACAAACACGTTATAATCAGCAATATATTTCTCGACAAATGAAAGCATCTGAGATCTATTTGCAGCCCATCCGTGGATTAATACAATGGCTTTTGAAGGATCTGCTTTAGAGTTTTTATAAAAATCTCCATGAAGATTAAGTCCGTCTTTACTTTTAAAAACAATGCTTTCTTTTGTTATATTTTGTTTTTGCTCAGATAACTTTTTAGAGATATCTTGATTTACAATCTGATTAGTCTGGATAGGCATATGATGAGTAAAGAGGTACGTGCTTGTGCCAATGCCTGCTATATGCGCAAATAAAAGCGTGCCAGCAACAATCTTTGTTAATTTAGTTTTAACACGATTATTTTTTAATTCTTTTAATTTTTTATTTATATTCAATAATCCTTTAGAATTAAATCGCTCATTGATTAAGTTTGAATCTATAAGCAATATTGATTCTTCCTCTTTTGTAAGTTCAAGCTCAATTTTTATTATTTCAATAAGATTTGATTTCTGGTTGTCAATTTGTCTTAAGAGCTCTTCGTATTCATTTTTATCTTTGCACAGAACTGCTTTCTTTGTTGATTCAGATATAGTTAGGAGATGTGAAGTTATTATGTTTAGAAGTTTAGTGATATTCTCTAAATTCTGCAAACGTCTGTTGTTTGCTTCAAAAAGCGCTGAGATCTCTTTATTTTTTATGCCATATTGATTTAATCTTTCAATCTCATTTCCAATATTATTTGATGTCTCTATTGAGTTAGACATCCCTGCGTAAGATATTTTGCATATTTTTATTATTCCTTCAGATAATTTGTTGCTTTTGACTAAAAAACCAGTTATCTCTTTTGGTGCAGCCCATCGAAGGTGAAGTTTTATATCTTTGTAAACTTTGGATTCAACTTTGTTTAACTCGTAGAGTTTTGCAGCATTGTCAATTAGTCTATCAATGTGATATTGTTTTTCTGCAAACTTTTCATCTTCATCTATTGCCTTTTCTATTAATTCTGGAAGAACTGATTTTTTACCCTGCAAAGCCAGAGTGATTTTATTTTCATCTTTTTTAAAAAACATATAACTGTTTTAAAGTCTTGCATATAAAAATATTGCTAAAAAAATATTTAGAAAAGATTATTTGTTAATAAGTATCTCTGAAATGCTTGCGTATGCCGGCCGTGTTACAAATGCGCCTATTGTTACACCAATTATTGTTGTGAGCGCAAATCCTTTGAGTAAGCCGGCGCCTGCAAATAATAATGGAATCATTGATGATACTGATACAAAGTATGTTGCGATTATTATGAAGAACGCCTTTTTTAGCCTGTCTTTCCAGCTTGTGAAAGCGATATTTTCACCTCGAAGTGTCTCGTCAGTGATTACTATCTGCGAATCTACACCTGTTCCTACTGCCACAAGTATTCCCGCAATTGCTGCCAAATCAAGATTCCATCCGATTAATGCTGCTATTCCAACAAGTATCACTATTTCTGAGACCATTATTAAGATTATTGGAAGTGAGACTTCAAGGCGTCTGTATCTTAGAAAGATTACGAGTGCAACTGAGATTATTGATGCAAAAGCAATTAAGAGTATATTTGAGATGAATCCTTCGCCAAGTGCTGGGGAAAGTGTGTCAATTTTGACTATGCTTAGTTTTACTGGCAGACTTCCAGTTATTAACACGGTCTGTAATTTCTTCATATTCTTAAGTGAATCCTGAATTGCTTCCTGCTGCATTCGTCCTGTTCCTGAGCCGCTTATTGATATATCTGTAACCGCCTTTCCTTTAAGGTCTGAAGAAATTCTAAGTGAATCAACAAGTGAATCATCAAGATATAAATCAAGTGTTTCGTTTAAGAATTCTTCATTTCCCTCAATTATTGTATCAAGGTTTTCAGATATGTCTGCCTGTTTTTGCGCTGCATATGTTGATAATGTAATTGAGAATCTGAATCTGCATGCATATGCTCCTTGAGATGGTGAACATCCTACCCGTGGGTCTATTCCTGCGCAGTCAGATGTTCTGCATACTGCTTTTACATCGTCGCCGCCAAGGAAAACTGTTTTATTGCCTATCTTTGCTTCAAATTTTCCCTGTTTTGAAAGCAAATCCTTTACATCTTCCTGTGATGCCCCTGCTATTTCAACAAGAATATAGTGTTTTACTTCACCGATGAATCCTTCTCTATTGGTTACTTCCTGTATGTTTAAATCTGATAATCCATATATGTTCAGCCTTTCTTTCATATTATCAATAAGACTTGATGTGTCTTCAGCTGAGAGAACTGTTTCAGGCTCAAGAAGTACTCTTGTTCCGCCTTGTAAATCAAGCCCCTTTCTTATATTGTTTTTTGGAGCGTTATAAACTCTTAAGCCAATATCTTCAGAGCCAATGACTTCTCCGTCAGTAACGATTGGCTTTACTGTTAAGGGATATACTCCTTTGTTTGTTTTTATTGTGATAGTCTGATTTGGCAAAAGTGTTGATATATAATGATAGTAATCTGTTTCAGTTTTTATCTGAACATTATTTATTGAAGTGATTCGCTCTTTTGATACAGGTGGCGTTTTTGGATTAGGAACTGGAATTCCTGCAAGGCTTGCTGCGCTGTCCTTCATTACACTTCTTATGGCGACACCATCATTTGACGGTTTTGGATTTATAGCAACTATTGATATCAGTATAAGTACCAGAAGGATTATTACTCTTACGTTTGTGAATAATTTTTTTGCTTGGCTCATTTTTTATCGTGATGTTTTTCCATGTACCATTTTAATAATCCTGCGTTTTGTATCCATGTGTATATTAT
>JAHFPP010000074.1 GCA_023266675.1 Candidatus Woesearchaeota archaeon | reverse complement strand
GATTAATTTTCCCTTTTTATTGGGAAAACATGGGAAAACCATATTCTCTTCATCCACTCCTGCAGACAAAAGAGTAAAACTTTGAGTATTGTTATAAGATTCAGCAGGCAGCGCAACACCATAAAGTCCACTCCAAAAATACGCAGGCTCTTTATATTTAATCTCCATCTCAGTGATATATCCTCCACGAGCACCATTTAAAGGCGTGCCCTCATTTGAATTAGGATTTGGCTGCCAAGCAACAAAACCGATAAACTTTGAAAAAAACAGGATACCCTGAATACTCAAAATGATAAGTGCAACTATCAAAATAGTTTTTTTGATTTCCGGCGTAAACAAGACTTTTTTCACCATATTAATTTGCACCAGTTATCTTTGAGTATATCTTTTTAATTTCATCTTCAAACACTGATTTTGAGTCATCTTTTAGTTTTTTATAAACATTTTCTATAACAAAATAAACTTTTGCAGCATGATTATTGTCTTTTTTAGATAAATCATCATTAGCTGTATTTACGAGTGTTTTAATATAATCTTCATCAATCTTTGAACAGAGTTCAAGAATTTCAGAATAGGTTCTTTCACGAGTCTTAACTGAAACATTCTCATATCTTAATTTTATCTCTTTATAAACAAGCGAAGCCTTCTGTGCGTCACCTGCAGACAGATAATCCTTGGCATCGTTGATAATCATTAAAAATGAATGATACTCTTTTTCATCAGAATTAAATAATTTATTTTTAAAACTGTCAAAAATACCAAACATGATTAATAATCTTAGGATAATAACAAAAAATATCAATCCGATTATTAGGTAGGTATAATTAATATCTTTAAAACTAGGAGATGAAGATGTCACAAAGCCTATAATTGGATTTGACTCAGGTAAAGATGTGGAGATTAATAAGGTATTTGCCATCTTAGCCTTTTCGCTTGCAATATCCTGATTTAGTGTATAAACTATATTTTTTTCTGAGACTCCGACCTCAAATAAGCTGTTATTTTTTAAAATATTTGACTGAGAAATAAAGGAAAGCTTTGAATTTTGAGATGTCTCTTTTGATATATCCTCTATAAATAAGTAATTCCTATTATTTGCTATGGAATTGTCTTTATCATACAAATCCAAATCTTTCTTTATCAAAGTCAATTTTTCATTCTTTCCATTAAGATAAACTATATTCAAATGATATATTTTTGCACTTACAGTAACCTTTGACTGAAGCAAAAAGTTTTTCTCAACCATGCTGTTCAATTGCGATTTAGTCAATACTTTGTTTTTTGACTCAAAGTAAGTCTTTAACCCGGATTCAATATCTGATTTGGTTGGATACTTCACAAATTCCTCAGAATGTATAACCTCTATAGTTAATGGGACATTCCCAAGGGAAGTTGCTGTCTTGTCAGTAAGATCACTAATACGTTTTTGTCTATCAATACTGTTTATGTTGCAGTTAAGCCCAGGACACCGAGGATTTTGTATAGAATCTAAATCCCTTTCAAACCCAGTGGATAACCTCTCTGCATCTTTTAACACAGCATCAAAGCCAAGTATTGAATATACCTCATTTTCTTTAGTTCCAAGTCTGGCTATATTTGATTTTGCAAGTATAAACCCTTCCCTCAATTCATTTATGTTTGTAAATGCAGTGGAGTTAATGGAATCAGGTGTAATAGATAAAACTTCTGTGACAGTGTTTATTATTCCTTCATCTGAAAGCGCAGTATTTCCGCCAGAATCAGTACATTCCAATTTATATTTATAATCTAAATCCCCAAGATTAGTTAAAATAAAAGTACGTTTTGAACTTGTTGTTATATCTGAAATATTATATATTAGGCTCCACCAGTTTGAATCAGAACTTGTGTATATAGAGCAAATGGTTTTTGTAGCATCAGAAACACTGAAATCAATATTAACTGAACTCCCAAAGGAAGAAATTGTTTTATTATATAGTGTTATGACTGGAACAGATTTATCAATTGGAGACATCCTTACAATAAAAGTGGAATTTCCATAGAAAGACACACCATCATTAGTATATATTGAATAACCATCTTTATAGGCAGTTAAGTCATATTTCCCACGCACCTCATTAAAAATGACTGAACCATCTCCACCAGATACTAAAGAATTGCCATCAAGATCAATGTTAACGTCCGATATCGGTCCTTCGGAGGTTTTATCAATAACAATTATTCTTGTAGAGTATATCTTTTTTACAGTAAGCGAAAAAGTCGAATTTTTTTCATTTCCTTCAGAGTCTTTTGCATTAATAGTTACATCATAATCATCAGGTATTTTAGGTGTATATATTATATTGCTTCCGCGAATTATTGTTCCATTATTAAAAAACCAAGTATAATTGTATGAAGAACCATATCCGCCACTTGCTACAGCAGAAAGCGAGAATGATTCATTTTCTCTGATAGTCCTTGCGCCATTAAGTGAGATTGCAATTGAATTTGAAATATTTACTGATATGTTCTGATAAACAGTATACCCCTTATAAGTTTCAACACCCATAATAACATATTCTCCGACTCGTTTTGTAAAAGGGATTAAGTCAGTTATAGGATAAGTCTGGTTTAAAAATTGGGATTTGTAAACATAATAATTATTTGGAACTTTGAGACTTACATTAACATTAGAACGGTTCTCTGAATAAATAGTAAAGGTTACAGCATCACCAATATTATAAGACTGAGATGAAGTCACGATATTAAATGTTAGATTATCCTTAGTTAATGAATTGCAGTCATCATCAATATTATTGTAATATATTTCTGTTGCATTAGGATTAATAGAATAGTTTAAGTCATCACAATCCTCTGATTTTTGAACAGATTTATAGGAAAGTGGCAATGTGCCATTTGTGCATAATGTTAGCTGTGACCCTAATGTGAAATTATCAGCATCAAAATCAGCAAAAGCTGTCAAATTTATGTAGACACTTGAATTATAATCATTACAATCCTCAGAATTTTGAATTAAAGAATATCCAATCGGAAGAGTCCCATTAGTGCAAAATGTTATAGGTCCTGCACTTGTGAAATTATCGGCGTCAAAATTTGCATATCCGGTTAAATTAAGGAAAACGCTTGCATTATTATCATTGCAATCAGCAGACAAATTATATCCATCATTATCAACATCATCTGGAGAGGAATAGACTGATTTTAAGGATAATACAAATAAGAAGCATAATAGGATAAGCGAAATAATTTCTTTTTTTCTGAAATTATTATTACTACCCATTTTATCCTCGTTTAAGCTCCTCAAGCATTTTATTTAATTCCTCAACAAACCTAACCCTGTCCATCTGACTCTTTTTTGATACTTCTCCGCGGATTTCATCTTTTAGTCTTTGAAGCTGAAAAGAGAAAGGGTCAATTTTTTCAATCATTTTCTGTTTTATAATATACCTTATCTCGTCACTGACATCCATAAAATGATTTTTTTCTGAAAAATTCTTTAATTCCCTGACAAGAGATGCTGGCATCCTGACGCTAACAACTGAGGAAGTCATTATTGAGCAGCCTCCCTACTTTTTAGTATATATTCACGAGTAAACTCTCTTATTGCTTCAGAACGATTGCGGTAAATATTTTTTTCAACTAAAGAGTCCAGCCATCTGACTATTTCTTCTGACAACCTTACATTAATTATTTCTGCCTCTTTATCCATCTGTAAGACACTTGTAATACAATTAAATACTATATAAGTTATTATTGTAGTATATAAATCTTTTTATTTTATATAATAACTAACAATTAATACTTATTTGTCACACAAGTATAATACATATAAATTACAATATTAATAAATTAAAGAAAAAGTAGAAAAACAAATGCGAAACATTTATATATGAGTATACAAAATAGTATATTAGTTTAACAACTTATATCTCTGTAGTTGTTAGATATATCTGGCGATAGATGTTACAGAGTAAATAAAAATTACTAATCTGGTAAAAAAGGAAGGAGGCACAAAACAATGAGAAGCAGCATTATGAAAATATCAATATACACCATGCTACTATGTATTCTAATGAGTTTTGGATTTGCAATACCAACAGGTCCAAGAAGCATAACAGGAGAAATAGATTATAGATTACTCCCATATGGAGCTCCAAGCAACGATGCAATAGCAGGCAACATAACAGAAATAAACATGAACGCATGGTCAGTAACAAGAACCTGGCAAGGGTACTTTGGAAACATAACAGGTACAATAGTACTTGGTGACCAAAACAACGCAACACTATACGACTGGACAAACACAAACCCAAACGGCCGAGTTTACGCAGCAAGAGTAGACAGCATTGACTGGACAACAATAGCATGCGCAGACAAAGCAACAATTCTTGACGGCACAGAAGCCACATTTACATTAACAGCCACACCAGACAGAAACGGAAATATCCCAATTGACTCAGTTAATAACACATTTACTATATCAACTGACAATATGAGAACTGACGGCGTAACCTCAAGACTAGTACAGCACGCCGTATATGATAGATTTTGGGTTGGACCAGTACAGATTAATGGAACAACAGAACCAAATGAATGTTACTCAACAGTCCTACACAACGCAACAGGATGGGTTGAAGGAGACCAAAGCGCAGGAAATAACCCAGATCATTGGAGAGAAGTGCTACTAGCTGATGGTTCAGGTTTGACAAATATTGTTTACACAGCAATACTTGAACAGGATTATGTAGGCTTTGACGGAAAAGCACACGACTTTGAAATGTTAGTTGGAGAAAACGGACATGGAACAGATGTATCAACAACACCTTACTTTTTTTATGTAGAACTAGAATAAAAAGATAGATGGAAAGGCTTTCCATACTATTTTTTTTATTTTTTATTAACGAGAACAAAAAAAAACAAAACAAAAAAACAAAATAAGAGAATAAAAATAAAATGAGACAAACAAAAAACAACACAAAAAAGAAAGAAATCTTAATCTCATTTATTATAATCACTTTAATCTCATTATCTATATATGTAACAGCAGTACCTTCACAACCAAGCATAACCTATCTTAGCAATGAAACATCAAGCACTGCAGGAATTGGACGAGCTAGTGTTGGTGACAAAGGAGGATATATAACAACAGTAGATATAAATGCGGTACAGCAAAACTATGCGTGGAAAGCGTATGTAGGTAATGTATCAGGTAAATTGATATTAGAAGACCAAGCACAATTCTCAATATATGAATGGAATCTTGCACAAATTTCATCCGGTAACGTATATATCTCAAGAAACCAGACAGTAAGTTGGGGAGCAATAAGCTGTTCAAACCGGACAGTTATACAAAATGAGGATACATTCTTAAATCTTAATTCATCAAATGCGAACAGCATAAACAAAACGTTTAATGGAAGCATTCATAAATCATTTATAGTATCAGGATTAACCTATTCAAACAGTACCTGCCCAGCAATATCAACATATATTAATGATGCTCCACAAAGTAGCGGTGAATCAAATAAGTTCCAGGAAGTTCTTTTACAAGATAGTCTTTCAAATTTAGTTTATATGACTGTACTTGAACAAGACCATGCAGGTTTTGACAATAATCAATAGGATTTTCAAGCTATAACTGCAGAAAATGAAGCAGTAGCATTAACAAACCCGACAACTTACTACTTTTACATCGAACTAGGAGGATAAACCAATC
>JAHFPP010000020.1 GCA_023266675.1 Candidatus Woesearchaeota archaeon | reverse complement strand
GCTTGCAGCTTGATGGAATTCTCAGGTACATAGTTGTAGATTAACGAGAATATCTGCGTATTTATGTATTCAATTTTTTTTACAAGTGAAAGAATGTATGAGTTATAGTATTCTATGTTTTCTTCCTTTGTTTTGCCGCTAAAGAGTTTTTCCTTTAATTTTAGGTATGTTTTATAATCAATCAATTCAGAATCATATTCCTTGTTAAGTCTCTTTAAGTCAGAAAGGAGTTCTTTTTTAAAAGTTTTGTACCTGTCAATTTCTTTTAATATCAGCTCTGTTTCATCGATATATGTTTTTAGGTCTTCATGCATGTTGTCAGACCTTTTCTTCAAGCTGTTTTAAAATTTTGTTTATTGAATACGTGGATTTCAGCATCTCTTCACGCGTTATTACAAGTTTAGTCTTTATCACTTCAAGTTCTTTTTCGCTGCTTGCACTTTCAATTTTTAGAAGATTCTTCTGGAGCGAAGACAGTGTTTTTATTTTTTCAAGTTCCTCTCTTATTTTTTCGGTGCTCAAAGTTACCTCTTCTTTTTACTTGCTAACAGCGGGAATTATGATTTTGATTTAGTAAGGTATTGATTATTATTTGATGTTATATTCGGCCATGACTTTTGATGGATTTTGATAATAGTCATTTATTATCTTGTTTATTAGTTTAAAATCAAAGATTTTTCTCTCTTCAAGAGTTTTCAAAAGTTCTGCTCTTTTTTTTAATTCTGTTTCAAGATAATCCACGCTTAGGCCTGATGCTTTGGCTATTTTTTCAAACAGCACTGATGCGCCGTTTCGTATAATCATATCTTTTTGTGCATCCCACTCAAAGAGTTTTTTGTATTTTACCTGCCCTTCGGCGCCAACCTGCTGTATCTCGCATACTTCCCTTATTCTTCTTATGTTTCTGTCTTTCTCCTTTATGTGACTTGCAACGCAAACAATGTTAAGTGACTCAACAAGTGATGCTGGAAGGCTTATTGGTGGTGTCTGAAGTCGCCGTGTCAATGTTTCTACACTTCCAGCGTGAAAAGTTCCAAAGGAAGGATGTCCTGATGCCATGCCTTGAAAAAGCACATAAGCTTCTTTGCCTCTTATCTCACCAACTATTACATAATCAGGATTCTGCCTGAATGACTCGCGAAGCAAGTCAAAGAGCGTTATTTCTCCGTATTCTGTTCCGTCCTGATTTGGCATGCCCATACCTACTCGTGTGACTGAGGGGAGCCAGTTGTCATGCGCAAGATTAAGTTCTCTTGTATCTTCAATGGAGCACACTCTTGCTTCTGGCGGTATGAAATGCATTATGCTGTTTAGAAAAGTAGTTTTTCCGCTTGCAGTCTCTCCAATTATCATCATGTTAAGTTTGTGTTCTATCGCAATCCACAGGTATGCAAATATTTCTGGTGTTGATGTGTTGAAATTGATAAGGTGCGTTGGAGTCCATGGGTCTTGTGTGAATTTTCTTATTGTAAAAGTAGGGCCTCTTGTTGTTATGTCCTCAGTGTATGTTGCGTTGACTCTTGAGCCGTCTGGCAAGGTACCATCAAGAAGTGGTTTTGCGTAAGAGATGTATCTGTTGCTTTTCTGTGCAAGTTTTTCAACAAAATCCATGAGCTCATTGTTATCTGCGTATATAATATTCGTTTTTAAATTCTCATATTTTCGGTGAACAATGTAGAGTGGAAATGTTTTTCCGTTGCATTCTATGTCCTCTATGAAATAGTCATGGAGAAGCGGTTCAATCTTGTTTAATCCTATCGAATCCCTGTAGATGTAATACATGAGTTTTAGATAGGTTGTTTCTGATACTTTTGTTCCAAGTTCAAGAAGTATTGACTGGACATTTTTTTCAAGATACTGTATTAGCGCTCCTTTTTTTGATGCGTTAACATAGCTTATGTTTATCATTTCCTCAAGTCCAAGCATTAGTAGATGCAGAACTTCTTTTTCTGTTTCGTCAAGAACCGGCTCTTCAAGATTGTATAATAGTTCTCCAGTGATTTCATTCCAGAATATATGCGCATATGCGTAAGGAGGTATTAGCGGGTATCTTATGTTAATTGATGTTCTGTCTTTTATGTCCGGAAGCGTGATTACTCTTGGTCTTGTATCGATTTGGAATAAAGGTTTTTTTTCTGCCATGTTTTCTCATTTTGAAATATGATATTTTTTATTTTTTAAGTATGTTTTTTAATACTTATGTGGTAAGTTATTGGATTACTTTGCCACCACGTTTTTTAGCTCTACTGATAAAAAGTCTGCAAAGCTTTCGAGTGTTATTTCAAGGTCATATTCATATGATGTACTGTTTATATGCGCTGTTACTTTTGCGCGTCCAACTCCTGTGTTATTGCCTTCAGGGTCAATTTTTGTGTATCCGTTGCCAGTTGCTGACGTCGCATCGCCATTTACAAGGAAGTTGAATGATCCTCCAAGTTTTTCTCCTTTATAATAGACTGAATCGATCAGGTTTGTTGTGTTTATGTCTGAAAAGCTTGATTCGCTTCCTATCTTTTTTATGCTGACATTGAATATATCTCCATTAATGCTTGTCTGCATGACATAATCTGTATCTGTATCTGTTGTTTCCACGTTTGCGTTAGAGCTTACTTTCATATTTCCAAACTGGATATCTGAGCGTTCATCAAGAACCTGTGTTTTAGTGTTAAGTTCCCATGATATTTCATTGTTTGCTATGACAATCCTCCCATCTTTTATGGTGATTGGTAGTATTCTTTGTGAGCCTTCGCCTTCATTTGCAACTTCATTTATTGTTTTGTCAATTGTAAGCATAGTCTCCTTTGATTTTGAAAGACTTTGGCTGTCTTTCATTTTATCTATTATTGGAGCGCCAACATTTATTACAAGAACTATTGCTAGCGAGATTATTAGTATGTAAAGAATCGCTGATATCCATATGTCTCCTTTTTTATTGTTTAATCTTTTCATTTTTTATGTTGTGCTGTTTTATTGCATTTCCTATATTTTCTGCAGATATACTAGTTTGCCGAATATTTCACAATTATTAGGATATATGAAAATGTTATCTTTATCTACTGGCGCATTTTCAAATAATACTTCGTTTATTTTTGATGGCGCAATTTTTATCTCTTTTGTAATGGTATTATTCTCTAATTTTAAATTCATTTGTGTAATTTCATATGTGCTTAAGGGGTTGTTTCTTATTGTAAGTATTATATTATTTTTTGAATTTGTTATTTTGAGTACGTCAAAATTAAGATTAAGGCAGTTATTTGAGGTTTTAGACTCCTCTTTGATGTATGCATTATTTAAATTTATGAAACTGTAAGTGTATACAACCAAGATTATGCATATGAAGATGAGAAATGCTGCCAAAAATATTTTTACTTTTATTCCTTCTTTCCTTTCGTCCTGCATTTATTTAAAGCCTCCTGTTCTTAATATACTAAAAAGGAAAAACTTTTTTTAGCATTTTATCACATTAAACTGTTAGTTTGTCAGTTTGAGCATTCTGAGATATCATCAATTACTAGTCCGTTTTTAGAGCATAACTGTGATATTGATGAACCTCTTGGCTTGACCATTGGGATGAATTTTATCTGTTGGATTACACCTGCTCCCAGATTATGTTCAATGTGAAGTTTATTTGACACGCCGCCGGCAACTATTGATACACTTGAGTTTTGAGAAATATTCATGTTATCTGATGAATCAAATATTACAAACTGCATTCCAGTTATATCATCTGTTCCTGAATTCTCAAGTATTGCCTCTATATATGCGGGAGTTGCAGTGTTGTTATAGCAAATTTTTGGAGTATTGCTGATTTCCTTGACACTTAGTTCTATATTCTGCTGACATGCCATATCAAGACTTGACCGGTCCTGGGCGTCTTTTGCTGTTGTTTCAACAAATCCTTTGCCCCAATTCATAACAACTGCGCCAAGGGCAACTGCAAACGCTATTAATAAGACCGTAGCTATTATAGGGGAAACTCCTCCTTTACTACTAAATATCACTTACACACCTCTTTTTATTGATTATTTAAGTTAGTTTAACAAATATTTATGTTTTCTGATGTTATCATGCTTTTTCTGCATGTTATTATCTTATTATTCTGTTTTATTATCGGAATTATCTCAACTTGTTTTAATGTTCCCTGTTTTATTATATTAATCTTTTTTGTATCTACAGGACTTATTGTTATGTTTATTGACCTGCTGTCCTGATTGTCATAAAGGTCAAAAAATCTGAAATTCATCCCACTTATTGTTAATAGCTTAATATTTGTAATATTCATATTTAAAGTTTGCGTATCCTGGCATATGGCGTTTAAGGTCAGTCCGACCGAGTCGCATTCAGATGTGTCGGCTCTTTGCTCTATTCCCTGAACTGAATTTTGGACTTGCGAATTTATCCATGAATACATGAAGGTTGAAACTACAATGCTAAATCCTATTAAAAATATCCACCCGATGTATGCTTCAATGGCTTTTTTACCTTTAAGCATCCTGCTTGGATTATTTGTTTTTTTCATTTTAGTGTTAATATAGTTAGTTAGTTATAATAAGCGCTTTTAGTTCAACTGTATCATTTGTGAAGGTATATGTGTAATCCATTCCTTCGTATTTTAAAGTAATAATGTTTACTTGTGAAATTGTTAAGGTTTCATATTTTTTTAATGTTCTATTGTAAGTTGTGACATTAAGTTCATCTTTTAAATAATTAACCACTTTCGTGGAATTGTTGACTTTTAATAGATATGCAATCTGGAGGTTTATGTT
Source organism: Candidatus Woesearchaeota archaeon (assembly GCA_023266675.1). Lineage (GTDB taxonomy): Archaea > Nanobdellota > Nanobdellia > Woesearchaeales > BM511 > JAHFPP01. The sequence continues at coordinate 15,062 of JAHFPP010000020.1, read as the reverse complement.
CTTTGTTTTTGCATAGTTTATGAATGTTGAAGTAAATTCATTTAATTCAACAGATGGGTCAGTTTTTTTATAAAGCGCATTGTTGACAACAGTTTTTGCCTCAAAAAGGTAATTTGATGAGATAATCCCTTCATTACTGTCAACTTTTTTCAAGCTGCTTGATGATGAGAATAATCCGTATGATATTATGCACAATACTACGGCTACAAACAGGTAAAATTGCGCCTTCTTGTTTTTTTGAAATATGCTTTTGATTGAATTAATCATATTGGACTACTCCTTTCTTATTGTAATTTGAGGCTTTTGTTGTTACCATTACCTCTTTTTTTTCTGAATTGCTTATTCTTTTTATAACAAGATTATATTCGCCAACGCTGAGTGTCTCACTTCCGCTAATCAGAATAGTTGGATAATTCAATGTCACTTTTATGTCATTGTATGCGCTTTGAGTGTAGCCAAATGATGCCCTCTTTTGTGATAGGAAAGTTTTTTCCCTTAACATCTGGTTTTTTGAGTTTATGTTTTGAATCTTTGTTGTTGCAAAAAAATATATTTTTCCATCATATAGTGAAGATATCTCAAGAAGGTTGTTATTTGTGTTTAAGCTTACGTCTGATGAATCAGATGTTAATCCTATCTGCATTCCTGATGTGTCATAATATGTTATCATGTTGCTGTTAGTGTATGAACTAAACGTGTCTGAATATGTAGCGGTCAGGGTCAATGGATTTACTGTGAGTGTTGTTTGAGAAGATGCGCTGTCTGAAATAACTTCAAGTGAATATGCTCCTACGCTTTTTGGTGCAACAAAACTAAGGTTATATTTTCCTTTTCCGTTGTCAAAAACAGCAAAGTCTGATTCTGTTCCATTTATTAAAAGTTTAAACCTATTTTTTTGAAGCTCCCCTTTCGCCGGAAGTATATCTGCTTTGATTGTGACTATTTGTCCTGAATATCCTTCTGGATTTGGGGTTATTGACACGCCTGCAACCGTGTTTGAATCATATCCAAAACTTATCTGTGAATCTGCAAAGTTTCCTGATTCGTCAGTGCAGTTTATTGTATATGTTGTTTGACCGTCATTTGGTTTTGTCTCATGATATAGTCTGTCTGTAAATTGAAATTCTGAAAATCCGCCTGACTGATTTGAGTAATAGCACTTTGCTTTCTCATTTGTTGTTAAAGCAATGATTGGAAAGCTTCCAGTATCAACCAGTGTGTCTGGTTTTATTATTGTAAGCGACGGCGGAGTTATGTCATAGTTCGATTCCTGGTTTGACCATATGCTTGGATTTCCTGCTGCATCAATCGCTTTTACTCGTGCATAATATGTTCCGTCATTCTCTGGAATTGCGCCAAATACGTGATTTGATGCGTTGGAATCCTGCGTTGTATAATTTCCAATGAGTGTTTCATTAAAGTATGAATTATTCCATAATTCTATTACATAATTATTTACGCCTGAGTTTTCATCATAGCTTTCGCTCCATACAACATTGATTGTGTTTGCTCCATAAATTTTTTCAGAGGAGATTATGGTTGGTTTTGAAGGTGATGTTGTGTCAATAAGAACTGTGTAAGAGGTGATGTTTCCAAAATTGCCTGCGTTGTCTTTTGGTTTTATCTTAAAAGCGTATTCTCCTGTTGTAAGTGAGGTGAATGTCTTATTCGCATGATTTTGAAAGTTGTTGCTGTCATCGGCTTCAATGACATCGTCCGGCATAATTGATGTATCTGTTGAGAATGTGTAACTGTATCCTCCAATTCCTGACAATGTGTCAGATGCTGACCAATTAAAAAATACAGAGTTATGGTTGTGCCAGCTTGTTTGATTTAAATCTGAACTTACTGACACGCCTGTTGGCGATACAAGGTCAATTATTATTGATGATGAGTTTTGAGACGTTAAAGATGCTGAGTTTGTTGCGTTGACAAGTAGTGTGATATTGTCGTTATTGTTTAGGCTTATGTTGTTTGATGCCAAATCATAGACGACCTCTTTATTTATTCCGTTATTTGTCCAAGGTATTATTGCAGAACCATTGATTAATATTCTGTAGGAATAGATTATCGGTATTCTTAAAAGTTCGGACTCTGCATCAATTGAATCACTCCATGAAAATGCTATTGAGGAGTTATTATTTGAGAACTCATCATTTAATATTACTACACTTGTAGGCGGCGTTGTGTCTAGGCCTGCTCCTGTATAATTGTAGAATATTGTGTCAGAAAGCAAGTATCTTGAATTATTTGTAAGGTTTATATCCAGGTAAACAGTCTTCATACCCGGACCGTCGCTTAAAAGCCAGTATGTTTGGTAATCGCAAAGTTCAAACTGTCCAAATGTTACGTTGTCATTGCTGAATCTGCACGAAGAATTCTCTGTAAAATTAACTTCAAGTATTACAGTTCTTATTGATGTAAATTCCTGATTTGTGCTGCTAAAACCTATTTGGCCAACGTTTTTAATCTGAATGTTTTCAGAGAATGCAGTAGGGAGCATAGTAAGCGATAATGCTAAAGAGATAAAGAGTAATGGAAATTTTGAAAACTCATTGAAATTAGTGTTCTTCATCTTTCTCCTCTTTTTTATTCTTAAAATTATTTACTCTTTTCTGATTTTTATTAAAGTTGATTATATTAAATTAGTTTCGGTATTAAGTCTGGTTTTGATATTAATTCTTGTGTTGGTATTAGTTGATTATTCAATTTCTATCCTTATCACAGTCTTATTGTTTTTATCCTGGCCAAGGTTTCTTACAAAAAGTGAATGGGTGCCTTTTGAAATCTCAGTTATTCCATTCATTGTCAATGAGTCATAAGTGACGCTTGCCTTTAATCTGTAAGTGTTGTCTTGCGGATATCCGAATGAATTTGTTGTTTTTTGGAATGAGTTTGAGGTTAATTCCTTGTTTTTTGTATTTGTGTTAAGGTTGCTGTTTGTAAAAAACAGGTATGTTTTCCCATCAGAACTTGAATTGAGTGTTATCTTGTCATCGCTTACTGACGTTCCAACATCTGTTGAATCTGACGCTATGCCTACTTTTTTTCCCTGTACATCAGAGTATATCATATTGCTTTTTGATGATGCCAAAGTTGCGCCTGTGTATTCAACTGCAAGGTTAAGAGGTATAACTTTGAACGTTTCAGTTTTTTCATTTTCACCGATTAATATTTTTATTGTGAAAGTTCCTGCTTCATTGGCTATGAAATTAATTGAGTAGTCACCCAAGTCGCTTGAGCTTAATACTGTGAAGTCGTTTAATTCAATATTGTCTATGTATACTTTGAACTCATCCTTTTTAACCTGTGAAATTCCGCTTATCATTAAAGGAACGTTGACTGTTTTTCCGATGAAGGTATCATTTATGCTGCCAATAGATATGTCTCCTGCAAGTATTGTTGGAGACAACTCGACTACGTAGTTTATTGTTACACTCGCAGAATATCCGTCTTTGTCTATGCATGTGATTTTTATTGGATGAGAGCCGCTTTCTGCAGTTAATTTTGTCTCATGGTATTTTGAATCTGTGTAAATAAATTTTTTGTTTGTGTAATCCTGCGTGCATGTTGCAACCTTGTTTGTCTGTACGCTTATTATTGGCGATTGTGCAACCAAGACATTGTTGTCTGGTCTTGCGCTTGTTATAATAAGCGCAGATACGCTTTCAGTCTCTGAAGAATTGGAGTTTCCTGCATAATCAATTGCTGTAACAGAAATTATGTATTGGTCATTTATTGTTGCTGATGTAAAGGTATAATTCGGCTCGGTAGAGTTTGCGGAGTAAGTTGCCCCGGTGTTATTGTCAGTTATTGTCAAGTTATAAACCATTACACCGCTTAAGCTGTCTGTTGACGCAGTCCAATAAAATATTATCTGGGTTGAAGATGCAAGGACAACAGTGTTTGTTGGCACTGGTCTGCTTGGAGGTGTTGAATCTATTTTTATTTCACCATAAGTTAAAGTTTCACCATAATTTCCTGCATTGTCATAAGCTCTTATATGGAAGTAATATCTTCCGTCAGTTTTATTCTGGTATGTCCTATTATTTGTGTAATCTGTTTCAGGAATATTGTCTGCTATCGTGTCATTTATATTGTCAAGAATCATGCTGTACCCTGCAACGCCTGAGAGTGAATCAAATGCTGTCCAGTTAAAGAATATCGTGTTGTTTGCTGTCCATGAAGAATTATCCGGAAGTGCTGTTATTGATAGCATTGATGGTGCAGTTATATCTATTGTTGTGCCGTTTGACTCCGATATTGTTGAAAGTCCCGCAGGGTTAGTTGCGTTGACAACAAGCGAATATGTGTGGTTTTCATAAATTGTAAGATTTGTTAGCGTTATGTTTAAGCTTGTTGTACTTAGTGGAGCTGATATGAATGTCCCATTTGAATCCTTTAATGTGTAGGTGTAGGTTATCTGCTGATTTAATAATTCAACTTCTGAGTCGCGTGCAGCGTCCCATCTGAAATGAAGTGAGTAATTGTTATTTGTGTATAATGCGTCATTATAAACTGTGAAGTTTGATGGCGCAGTTAAGTCAAGGTGTGAAGCGTTTGATTCCAAGATTATAGTGTCTGAGAAATTTGTGATGATGTTTGCTGTGTGGTTTATTTCCATGTAAACAGTTTTGAGTCCGTCTCCTTCAGACAAAAACCAGTGCATAGCAGGCTGGCATGTATCCCAATTGCTCCATGTTAGATTTTCATTTTTTAGCCTGCAATTGTTTGCGTTGAATGAGTAATTTACTTTCACCATGACTTCTCTTGAGTTTGTATAGTTTGCGCTAATGTTTTCAAAGCCAGTGATTCCTATGTTTTCTATGTTCATGCTTTCATTGTATGTTTTCAAAATCCAGTCTTCTGAACGCCCTTCATTTTCCGCCTCATCTGTGCAGTTGACGCTCCATTTAAAAATATCTTTTGTAAGGTAATACGTGAAGTTTAAAGTTGTATTTTGCAGAGGTAAATTTGTGGATTGTACTGTCTCGTCATTGATTATAAGTTTACATGATAATACTATGTGTTCGTCTGATATGTTGTATAAAAATGTCCATGTCTGATTTGTGTATGAGTTTGTATCGTTTAGAGGAGATATTAAGGTTATTATAGGATTGTGAGTATCAACAATTATTGTTTTGACTATTTCTGTGCTATTCATGTGGCTGTCGTCAACCTTGAAATGGCATGTTATGTTTGGCTCACTGCATCCTCCAACAGATAAGCAGTCGAGTAATCCAGATTCATCCCAATCTGTGTTTATCACGCTTACGCCATCGGTGAATTTGTAAAGGTGTTTTGGCATCTCAATTTTACTATCAGAGAATGCATTAATTCCTGTACAGTTTATTATGGAACTGTTTCTTGCCATGTTAGGAGATAGAGAGATGTTAAATGCTATTGGTCCTAAAAGTTTTGGAAGACCAAGAGTTACATTGTAATTGTCTGATGTTCCATTGCTGTCCGGATTTTGCCCCATAAAAAATTCAGTGCTTTCATTTGGCGAAGTTGTCTCTTCAAACCCTGCAACTCCAAAGTCAGTTATCACGACGTTATATGAAGATGAATTTCCTTGGTAAGCGTTTGAGATTGGTATAACTAATGAGAGAATTAAGACTAACAAAACTAAACCTTCCTCCTTTTTACCCATTCAATCCATCCTTGAGTTTATCCCTTAATATATGTTATGATTTTTATAGATGATAAACAGAGTAAAACAACTATAGAAAACAGGTTTATTGAAAAGATAATTTTATATAGACATATTTCTTAAGTTTAATGATGAAATCAAAAAAGAGCATTAAGAAACATCCTTCTATCAAGAAATTAGTTGATTCGCTTAAAGAGTTTGAAACTCCGAAAACAAACTCTTCAACTAAACAGGAAGAAGTTAAAACTACTGAAAATAAACAAATACCAAATAAAAATGAGAATACTCAAATAAAACAAGAAAATAACAGTCAGACTAAACAACAAATTAAAGAAATAAATCCAGTAAATAAATTTAAGATAATCATATCCCTCATATTAATTTTAACTGTTTTTACATTTTTAACTTATGAATTTTATATTCATAAATATATTGGTAAAAATGATAATGCTCCTTTTGCAATAAACATATCAGAGATTGATATACAAATTAAAACATGTGATAACTTAGTTAATAGCAGTAGAATAGATGAATGCAAAATACTGATGATTAGAACATATAATTATAATAATCCGCTAAACCTAAAATTATGTGATTATTTAAAAAACGTTTCAAGAGATAAATGTATTAATCTGCTAGAAATAGATAATATAGTTAAAACAGGTAAAATTGTTAACTGCAATAAATTTACAAATGAGGAAGATAAGTCACAATGCGTTAACAGCATTATTATGAATAAAGTTATAAATAATTTGAATATATCTGAATGTTTAAATATAATAGATAATAATTCAAGAAATCATTGTTTTGATATTTTTTATTATTATAATTCAAAAAAAATGAATGATTCTAATATGTGCAATCAGATTCAAGAAGATATTTTAAGAGAAAGATGCATAAATTCAAATAAATATCCAGGTATTAAATGATTATTACAGTTATATTTTAACAACATCCCACAAAATGTTCACAAAAAGGATGTATACCTGTAGTATCATAACAAAAACCATCTCCGCCGCAACCACTACAACCAGAGCAACTTCCAGCTTGTCCATATATTGCTACATTTGAATGTGTACATGATGCAGAACTACAACCGTCATTTGTGCAATCATTACCATCATTACAATCTGATGATTGATAGGAAGTGCAAGAGCCACTGCTGCAATAATTAGTTCTTACTTCTGCTGCACCATTACACCAGTTTCCACCGCACCAAGCTCCATCAGATACGCCATCCATAGCTACACAACTGCTTCCACTTCCATCACAAGTATAACATTGACCGCAACTCTGTTTACCAGATAAATATGAATCAGAAGGACAAGAACTGCTAGATCCAGAACAAGTTTCTGCTACATCACAAGCACCTGCAGAAGCTCGACAAGATGTTCCGGCAGATATATAACATCCAGTTGCAGTATTACAACATGAACCTGAACTGCATTGCTGACATCCACCACAATTAGAATCCTGTCCATCAGTGTATCCATCACCATCATTATCAATACCATCTGAACAATAATTTATACACGTTGATGATGCAGGATTACCTGGTATTTGAAGACCGCATCTATCATTCTCCCCACCACCACAAGTTCCCCAAACAATATTCCCATTACAATTACCGGATCCATCACATGCATTCATAAGAACATTTTGCCCAGAACACCCATTACCATCAGTACACCCAGGAACTGAGTTTAGGTTAGGTACATTATGACATGAACCTTCACCACTCTGACAGTAATTACAAATACCACTGCATGCAATGCCGACAGCCCACATGCAATCAGCTCCTAAACTGCATTTAGACATATCTTCAATTTGCTGACCGTTACAAGAATAACTAGTTGACCCTGTGCAACCATGAGTACCAACAATTGATGCCGGAGCGGATGAACCACCTGAAGTATCAACACAAGTACCACCTGAACATGCACTATTACAATCACCTGAACAAGCTGCTCCATTGTTATGTGCAGTACAAGAGCCTGCACCATTACACTTTAAAGTGGTTGGTTGCTGACCAGAACAAGAAGCCCCACCAGTACAACTTCCTGCAGTTGTACCATCAGCTATGTTACCATGAGAGCAACTACCGCCGCTACACGTGTCTGAAGTGCAAGCATTACCATCATTACAATGAGCGTCAGACGTGCATTCCACACATGAACCACTATCACAATAAGGCGTTCCTCCGCCGCAGCTATGGTCAAATGACCATGACCCGCTGAATTCTGCACAGCCTGCGCCGCTACAACTGTAATCAGCAGTATACGCCTCAACATTACTCCCGCTGCATCGATAATTATTAACACCATCATAACCATTGCAAAGTCCAAGAGGGTCTGCGCCGTTAGAAGTATCATAACAGCTTCCGCTTCCAGGACTGCATGCACTGTCACAAGTGCCTGCACAGGTAGTTCCAGTATAAACCGCGGCACATGCTCCTGCACCATTGCAGGTGTTTTTGTAAATTGCCTGCCCTACACAAGTATATGCTCCTGAGCAGTCACCATAAGTATCTAATCCGCTTCCAATATTAGGACATGACCCAGGGGTTGTACCTGAGCATCCTGATAAATCTGTACACGTGCCGCAGGAAATTTGCGCTCCTGCATTTGGCTGTGTAGCACAATCTGCAGTGTTTGCATCCTTGCAATTATTTATCCCTTCACACCTGCTTGAAGTAAAATCCTGTTTAGGGTAACATGTTCTTCCAGAAGAGGTATACCACCCGGAGCATCCTATTGTTCCACATACAGAGTCATCTGTTCCGGGACATGCACCTGCACTGCCGGTATTAACGCCTCCGTATTTTCCACAACATGAATAAGAAGTGATTGTGTTATTAATAAAAGTTAGATTATCTCGCGGACCAACAATATCTATTATCCTTATTATACTGCTAGAATTTAAAATTCCATTCCAAATTGGAATTCCAACCCCTACTCGTGAATATATCTGTTCAATTGCGGTTCTTGTTTCGTTAAAATGCGCTACCCTGACATAACTTGAGGTATTAAGTACTGGGTCAGTCCATGAATAGTTGGCTAGGCCGACATCTCGTCTGGCATCATCAATAGCCGCTCTTAACTCGTTAACCTGGGATTTTTTAATTGATGTATTACTGGTTATTTGATTGTCAGTCCATGCATAGATAGTTGTGAGTATAAATAGGAGTATTATGACAGGAAGTAGTATTTTTATAAATTTCATTTTTATTTAATAAGCTATTTAACTTAACCCCTTGTATGTGGAAAGATATTATATATTTAAATTATCAGTAAATCAGTCTTCGTAAGTTGTATCAAGCTTAATCCAAGCGGCGCCATTGCATCCGTAAAAATGTTTATTTGAGCTATTATAAAACATTGCGCCTTCAACAGATGAATTGCATGTGGCTGATGTTCTTGGAACTAACTGAATTAGTCCGTTAACAGATAAAGTTGCGTTTGGTGATGTAGTGCCTATACCAACGTTACCTGAAGTTGCATTTATTGCCATTGCTGTTGCTACAACATTTCCTGCATCATTAACAGAATAGGTTATAAGATTACCACCAACTGATTGAATACTAAACCATTTTTGATTTGCAGAAGCTCCTGTTGCAACTATATCAAGAATTCCTGAACCTAAACCTTCTATTCCAAGTCGAGCAGAATTTACAGTATTCTTAATAATTAAATTGACACCTGCTTCTGCAACACCATTAACTACACCCGGATTTATTGTTCCAATTCCAACATTGTTACTAGTTGAATTGATAAAGAGAGTTCCACTATCAACATTAACATCAAGACTTGTTGACGTTGTTGATGAAGTATTAATCCATCCTGCAGCGTTTGATTGAACAGATGTTATTCTATTATTCAATGAATTATTTAATGTCTGCAAATCTGAGATAGATGAAGAATTTAAAGAGATTATATTGTCATCAACATATTTTTTTGTTGCGACGTCCTGTGGATTTGTCGGGTCTGAGACATTGATTATTTTGTTTAAAAAAAGATTTAAGACACCCTGAAGAGTCGTGTTTCCAAGAAGTCTTATAGAATCATTCACATCAAGTTTTGCTAAAGGATTTGAAAGACCTATTCCAACGTTTCCATTTGAATAAATTCTCATTCTTTCACTTCCATTTGTGAAAAACTTTAACTCATCATTATTTGCGCCGGCAGAATCCTCAGCAGTAATCTTTGTATCCTGATTAACGTCAATTACTCCTCCAAGCGAACCCCATGATGTCATACCATAGCCTTCAAACTGGGAGGTTTCAGAGTTATAGCGAATCATGCCAGTAACATTTATAGAACGCTGCAAAGTTGTACCAACAGGAATAACAATGCCATCAGTGGAATTGATATGAAGCTTTACAAGAGGAGTTGTTGTTCCTATACCCACATTGTCATTTGTGTCAAAAAGGTAAATATAACTTCCGGTTTTATTCCAGCCTGACTGGTTTTGCACATAAGTTGTTATTGAACCGACGCTTGACTCAAACTCTATTCTGTCAGCGCCATTAGACCAATTGATGTTTTGACCATTAACATCCATGTCAACAAAATAATGACGACCAAAAGTAAGACTAAGAGGAGTATTTGAACCAAGAACCAAATCAAAATATCCCTTGTTTATTGAATCAGTGAACGTATCACTCCAAACAAGACTTCCACCGCTACTCGCCGTATAAATATACACAGTAACATTTCCTGTCAAAAGAGACTGACCGTTTTGACCAACTCTTCCCTGATAAGAAATCAGCTGATTAGATGCAAACGCTGTCCCAACTAAAAGCAACAATGCCAATAAGATTACAACGCTCTTTTTCAAATAAATTCACCCACGCTAATAATTATCTGTTGAGTGGATATATAAAAGTATCGATACAATGTTTTCTCTTTCTATGTTATTGAAAAGTTACCCTACTTCATCTCGCTCGCTTAAAACAACCGGTTATGCTCGGTTGACGCGCAATACTAAGGACTATTTCTTTTTTTGAAATAGTCCGAACTGTTTTACTCAAGCTTTTTTAAAAGGTTGGTTCACTCGATTCCGTCTGGCCTAAACTTTTATAAAAGCACAAGAAAAAAAACTTTTCTGTGCGCAGAAAATGCGTTTTTTGCATTTTCTTGTGTTTAATCAAAATATTGGTTATTCAAACTTGTTTGAATAGACCTTGTTTCCGTCAACGCTTTCTTAAAGGGTTGTGGCACAGACGTTTAACTTTTCAATAACGCTGATACTTTGTTTTGTCTTTCGATACTTTTTTAAAGAATAGTAGCAACAGAAAAGATTATGTCAGAAACACAATCAGCAGAACAGGCTGCGGCGCTACAAAAACAAAATTGTATATTCTGCAAGATAATAAAGGATGAGATTCCATCAAAAAAAGTTCATGAAGACAAAATATGCGTAGCAATTCTTGACATAAATCCTGCAAATGAAGGGCATGTGATACTTTTGCCAAAAGAGCATTATCAGATAATGCCGCAGGTTCCAAAAGAGGTTATAATGCATCTTGGAATAGTTTCAAAAAAAATATCAAAGGCGCTATTAATTTCAACCCTTGGTAAATCAACAAGCATTTTTGTTGCAAACGGCGCAGTAGCCGGACAAAAAGCTCCGCACTTCATGGTGCATATAATCCCTCGTAAATCCGAGAAGGAGTTCTTTGATATACAATCAACTACCATCAATGCAGATGACCTTGATAAAGTCAAGAATATTATAATAAAAAAAATTGAAAATATCACTGGAAAAAAGATTCACTCGTCACCTCAACAAATAATTCAAGAAGCGCCATTACCAGTTCATCAGGTTAATTATCAAAGAAAAGAAGAAATAATCCCTATGGAAGTTGCAGAAGAAAAAATCCAGGAAATTAAACCACTATTTACACATCCTAGAAAGATATCCAGGGTAGGAATAAAAAAAGAGAAAGGATACTTATATTACATTGACGCGGATGGAGACGTTGCAAGGGTGCCAATGGCAAGAGGGGGAAAGAAGCAGAGAAAAAGCGAAAAAGTGAAGATAAATGAAAAAGAGAATACAGAATCACAAAATAATGAAGTAGATAACAATAAAAATTCTGATGAAGATATATCAGAAGATAATAATTCAAACACAAACCTTGATAACACATCATCAGATAAATCTGATGAAAGTACATCAAGATCTAATCTTGATGACATATCCCGATTGCTTCTTGGTGGAAGAATATGACTGATAAACCGCAGTGCGACATATGTGAAATGATTATGAAAAAGGATTCATTTAAAGTGGTTTATGAAGATGATGAGATGATAGCCATGCTTCATGAAGCTCCAGCGTTTCTTGGACATACGCTTTTGATACCAAAAGAGCATTTCAGAATAATTGAAGAAGTTCCTGAAAAAATATTTTCAAACATGTTTAATATTTCAAACAATATCTCAACAGCGCTTTTTGAAAGCCTAAATATTCATGGTACAAATATACTTATTAACAATGGACCTGAAGCAGGACAGAAATTTGCGCATTTCATAGTAAATATAATCCCGCGGACTGACACTGACGGTATAAATATGGAATGGCCACCAGTAAAAGCTGACAATTTAAAACTTGAAAACACGCATCATTTCCTGAAAACATATGTTGAGAAAGCAATTCTTGGAGATTTTGATGAACCAAAAAAAATCACTCATGTAGAAAAGCTTGTTGAAAATGACAAAGATGATTATATGGTTAAACAGTTTCACAGAATGCCCTAATTCTTATAAAAAGAAATTTATAAAAAAATTTAGTCACAAACAGCTATCTGAACGTCATCCCTTACAATAGCTGAGTCAGTACATACAGTCAATTCCTTACCTGGGTCTCCCTGAATCTCAGGTTCAACTCTCCACTGACTGACTGAAGTCGTTGTATAATCAACTGTTGGTGATGGCGTGAGATTGTATGTCTTATATTCATTCTTGACTATTATATTTGAATCCCCTGTAAAATCGGTTGTGTATACTGAACCATTTGTCAATATAGTTGTAAGCGAGAATCCCTTGATATCAACTGAGCCAGTATTATGCAAAAGCAAGTTTATTGTCCCCGTATCATTGTAATAGCAAATCTTGTATTTTTTGCTTACAATAGGAATCTCAAACTGTATCTGACTGCCGCATGCAATTTTTGCAGTCTGTTCTTTTGCTGTCTCAAAATTTGTATCTGTTAAGCTTCGTATAAAAGCCATGGTTGTGGCACCGATTGCAATTGTAATCACAACTAGAAGCACTGTAGCGATTATAGGAGAAATACCCTTTTTGTTAAAATACTTAAACATTTGAATGCGCACCTCTAATTGATAAGTTGATTTAGTAATCTAATAAGTCTAATCTGATATAACACCTATAAATACGTTTCGGTTATTTAGTTAGCGACATTAGTATCGCATATTAGAACTTCGTTAAATAAGTTTATGAAAGACAAAACAAATATGTGTGATTTTTGTCTTTCATTAATTATTAATGGACAAACAATAAGAATATATTGCCAGCAAAATAAGTGATTAGAAGACTAATCAAAAAACTTGGGATAAAGGGAATGCCTGTTTTTATTGTTACATGTTTTATTTTTCCCTCTTTAAAAAAAGAAGTTAACTCTTTTATCTGCTCTTTTGAAACGCCCAAATCTTTTTTTCCTGCAATAAATTTTTTATTGATTATGATGTCTTCAATTATCCAGTCGCCTTCTGTTAATTCACTAGGCGTTACTTTTTTTACCATGCAGACTTTTTCAACAGCCTTGACATAAATCCAAAGATACAAAGTTGAGAATATGATTAATACAAGAGTAATTAGCGAAAACCTGACTGCCCTAAATGGAAGCGAGAATATCACAATTACAAGAATAGCACAAGCTATTGCAGTGAAGTATCTCAATTTTTTTATCTTCTCAGAAAAGAATATTTGTTCAATTTCCAAGAAAAGTTTTTTTCGATTCACTATCCCCAGACCAATACCCCAGAGTAGCCCGTAAAAAGCGCCGACTATTATTGTGTTGAATATGAATGAAAGGAAAAAATTCGTGAGCAGTGATGGAATGATGTTTTGAAAATCAAAAGTTACTCCAATTACTGCGCCAACTCCCATGAGAATCTTAGCATCCCCTCCACCCCACTGCCCTGTGTAAAACATTAATAGCGAAATTCCAAACGCGATTCCAAACCCAATTGACGAGCTGATTAATGGCGAGAAACTCAAATCAATAACTGACTTGATTATGCCAATTCCAAATCCTGCGGCTATTAGAAAAAAACTAAGCCAATCAGGAACCTCTCTCACCTTGATATCTGTGTAGGAGCCGATTAACAGCGCGAAAAGCACAATTAAAAAAGCGAATAATTCAACCATAATAAAAGAAATGAAATAGGTTTTATAAAAATGTTAGGTTAATTTTAAAAAAATATAAATAGAAACATATTCTTCCTGAAAAAATGGAGTTTCGCGAATTGAGTGATGACATTTCAGAGAGCATAGAAGCTGAGATGTCTATTTCATCTGCAGTTAGGCTTTTGCAAACGTTTAAACCCGGGGAAGCATATAAGAAACAGTTTAGGCCTGATGATATATCAGACACTTCCATTTTACTTGATTACGTGCTTGATCTAAGAGGAGAAGGCCTTGATATAGGACGAGAAACCTCAAAATTCGGCTACAAAATGCCAAAACCAAATCAAACAGATAAAGTAAGATTTTTAGAAATTTACAGACAGGATGAATTAAATGAACTCATATAACCTTTTAAAAAAAATGTTAAACAATTTCAAATTCAAGTTCTTTCCCAATAACATTTTAAAAAAAGGTTAATCAAAACTCAGCCTATTCAACCAAAAACGTTGAATGGTCTTCACTAAAAAATGTTAAACAATTTCAAATTCAAGTTCTTTACCATCATTGCCAAAACATCTCAAACTTTCTTTTCTAAAAGGATTGTTGATAATGAAATGCACAACTCCGTCGTGGTTGAACGTTCTTAAATCCTGTTTTGAAGGACGGTTATCTCCATTAGGATGAGAATGAACTGTTCCAATAAAATCTGTAGTGTGCGTTCCCATATGATATATAGTGGTAACGCTGTTCTCTGAAGCTTCATGAGGATAATATGCAAGGTTTTTGATGACAACTCCGTCAGTCTTTACCTTCCCTTCCAAAAATGCCAAGAACTCATTAGGATAAACTTCCCTAGAGAACTCTATAATCTCCTCAACAACGTCAGACGGGATTTTAATTGTTGGCTGCATAAGTTAAAAAAAAATAATAGAATTTAATAAGTTAATGCTTAAAAAAACAAAAAATTTATAAACTATAGTAAGTTATATAGTCACTATGGCTCTTAAAGATTATAAATTTTTTGAGCAAGAAAATTTTAT
>JAHFPP010000019.1 GCA_023266675.1 Candidatus Woesearchaeota archaeon | reverse complement strand
CAAAGAAAGTAAGTCCAAAAGTTGTAATCGCATATATCTCCATGCATGGAAGCACAAAAAGACTTGTTGAATACTTAATCTCATGCCTTATAGAAAAAGGCTTCAAAGTACAGGAATACAACCTTATTGACGCAGACACTGGGCGAATAGCAATGGAATTAGTTGATGCATCAACTTTAATTATTGGTTCGCCTTCATTTCTTGGAGGAATGCATCCGCGGGTTTCATCCGCAATCGGCTTTTTAAACGCTCTTCATCCAAAAACAAGAATTATTGGATATATAGGTTCATATGAGTGGGGAAGTCAGGTTAAAGATAAAATTGCCCAAAGCACCAACAATTTCCACTCAGAATACATTGAATCTCTGCTTGTAAAAGGCCTGATAAAAGAAGACCACTATAATGATGTTAGAAATTTTGCAGAACAAATTCACCAAAAACATGTTGAACTTGGGTTAATTGAAACACCTCAACTCAACACTGCAGTCATCAAAAATACTTTATCAAACAAATTTTCATGCTCAATAAAAAGAGTACATGATGAAACTCATGACGTCAAAACTTTTGTCCTTGAAAGGCCAGAAGGATTCAAATACTTTGCAGGACAGTATGTCATGCTTCAGTTTAATGATGGCCGTGTTATTGACAAAAAAAACAGCATTCCAATAACACTTAGTAGTTCGCCACTTGAGCAGGATTTAAAGCTTACAATAAAAAAAACCGGAAGCTTCACAACAGAGTTATTCACATTAAAACAAGGTGACTCATTGAAAATAAAAGGTCCACTTGGCGACATATTTAATTTTGACGAAAGCCGTAAAGAAAACATGGTATTTCTCTCAGGAGGCTCAGGCATAACACCCTTTATCAGTATTCTTCGCTTTATAAACGAAAAAGGTATGAAGAATAATGTGATACTGCTTAATGGAAATTTCAAATATGAAGACATAATATTTAGGGAAGAACTTGATTATCTAAGCCATGATAACATATATATTATGAACACTCTTGGAAAGTATGATGACTCATGGCGAGGAGAAAAAGGATATATTACAAAAGAAATGATACTTAAATATGTAAAGCGTCCAAGTGAATATGTATACTACATCTGTGGCTCACCAAGCATGATGACATCTATCAGAAAAATATTGTCAGAAATTGGCATTAACGAGGATAGGATAAAATTTGATAAATGGGAAATTCCTGTAAAACCAGGAAAACAAGAGGATAAAAAGTAAATATTAAACTTTAATCTTAACAGTGCCTTTTACTATCTTGCATTGACACATTAGTCTTTCGTTTGGTTCAAGCGCCATGTCATTTTCTTCTGCATTTTTCTCGCCAAGATTTTCCATACCTTCAACTACTTCTGTCTTGCATGCACCGCATATTCCCTGCCTGCATCCAAAAGGCACACCAAGCTCCTCTGCAGCATCAATAACTGCTGCGCCGTCATTAAGCGTAATTTCTTTCGCATCTGTCTTTAAAATAGCCATTGTCTCACCTTACTTGGGTATTAAAAATTATTATTTTTAAAGCTTGTTATATTCTCAATTTCCGCATAATTCTCACGTTTATAGAATAAACCTTTTAAACTCTGATATTTTCTTAAGCATTATGTCAAGAATAGCAGTTATTGAAAAAGCAAAATGCATTAACGGCAAAGGTTGCGAGCTTTTATGCGAAAAAGTGTGCCCAGTCAACAGGCAGGGTATTGAATGCGTAAAGACAGGCGCTAACAACAAGGCTGAGATAGTTGAAAACCTTTGCATAGGCTGCGGTATCTGCGTCAAGAAATGTCCGACAAAATGCATTCAGATAATCAATCTTCCAGAGGAATTAAATGCCGAGCCAATTCACAGGCACGGCGTAAACGGATTTGAATTATTCTCACTACCTACTCCAATGTTTGGAAAAGTTGTAGGCATAGTTGGCAGAAATGGTATTGGGAAGTCTACAGCGCTAAAAATTATTGCAGGTATTCTTAAGCCTAATCTTGGACAGATTGGAAAAGAGGCAAGCTACAGCGACCTTATTGACAGATTCAAGGGTTCTGAAGCGCAGAGCTTTTTTGAAAAACTTCGGGACGGAAAAATAAAGATATCATACAAGCCTCAGGAAGTTGATTCTATACCTAAAAGCTTCAACGGAAAAGTCATTGACCTTCTAAAAAAAGTTGACGAAAAAAATCAGCTCTTGGAAATCTGCAAAGAGCTTGAAATAGAGCGGATACTTGAGTCAAACATAGAAAGCATTTCTGGTGGCGAATTACAAAGGGTTGCAATAGCTGCAACTGTTCTAAAAAAAGCAAACCTTTACATGTTTGACGAGCCGACATCATACCTTGATATAAAGCAGAGGATTAAAGTTTCAAAATTCATACGAAAACTTGCGGACGAAAACACAAGCGTGCTTGTCATTGAGCACGATCTTATAATCCTTGATTACATGACTGATCTAGTTCACCTCATGTATGGGCGTGAAACAGTTTACGGCATAGTTTCACTCCCAAAAACCGCAAGGGTTGGGATAAACACTTACCTCTCAGGATACTTGAGGGAAGAAAACATGCGATTTAGGGATAACGAGATTAAATTTGACTCAAAGCCTCCAATACAGCTTAAACGGCATGTTGTTTTAACTAGCTGGGATGACTTTGAAAAAACCCAAGGGAGTTTTACATTAAATGCTGTCAAAGGCAAAATATTCAAAAATGAAGTCATCGGCGTTCTTGGCGAAAATGGAATAGGAAAAACAACTTTTGTAAAAGAGTTAACATACGGAAAAATTCCTGTAAAAATATCTTATAAACCGCAGTATCTTAATAAAAGTGACGAGCCTGTGATACTTTATCTAAAGAATGCAATAGGAAAATACAAGTCACAGCTTATTAATCCATTAAATATTGAGCCATTGCTTGACAAGAATCTGGATGAATTATCAGGCGGTGAACATCAGCGAGTTGAAATTGTAAAATGCCTTAGTGAGGACGCTGACATATTCCTGCTTGACGAGCCATCAGCTTATCTTGATGTTGAGCAAAGGCTTCTAGTCTCAAAAGTGATAAAGGATTTTATGTTTATGCTTGAAAAAGCGGCAATAATAGTTGACCACGATTTGCTTTTCATTGATTATTTCTCTGAGAAAATCATGGTTTTTGACGGAATACCTGCAGTTAAAGGGGTTGCAAATGAACCAATGAGCATGCAGGACGGCATGAATAAATTCCTTAAAGACCTCAACATGACTTTTAGGCGTGACCCAGAGTCAAACAGGCCGCGAGCAAACAAGCCTGAAAGCCAAAAAGACAGAGAGCAAAAAGCAGAGAACAAGCTTTATTATCTGTAAACACTTTAATATTTTCTTAATTTTAAATATATTTAAAGAAAAATAAGATGCCCAATATAACATATCCTATTGCCATAATTATTCCTAATGGTGCGAATACTCTTTTAATTAATATAATCGTCTTTTCTTCACCAAACATTTTTCTCCACACCCACGCTTTATGGCTTTTCTTAACATAGTTCGAGATATAAGCTTTATTTGTTAATGCTTTTATAGAAATATACACTTGTATTGTTGCAGCAATAAAAAATATTATTGGAAGTGTTGTTGAATCATCCATAACTATTTCCTATTTTTTATTATTTATAAATATACCTCTTTTCAATCACATAAAATATAAACATTGAATCCAATCAAGCAATAAATGTAGCAACACTCCACTGCAAAAATATTTGATGTACTTGTTTTTATTAAACACACCAATTATCCATAACGGCATAAAATACCAGCTGTGAAGCGGGTGAAAATTAATGCTGCATCGCAGTGAGTCATAAATTGGTGTTGCCAGTAAATGGTCAACGTCAATCAAATTTGAGAGAATAACAGCAGCTGATACATTTAAGAATAATTTTTTATTCTTTTGTACTTCCTTATCAAACATATAAATTAAAAAAATCAGAAGTACATCAGCAATTAAGTGGTATTGCAGTAGTGGCATTTTACATGATTTAATCTGGTTATATTTTAATATGTTGTCCTTATGAAATTAAAATTAACTTATAAAATATTTCTAATCAGCAGTCATATTGCTGGTTACCTCTATCTTTATAAACACTCTTTCATTATTCAATATCTGAAAGCTTGAAACAACATCTTTTATGCTCTGTCATACTTTCTGAATCATTTAATTAATTTTACATAAAACTAGTGGGTGAATTTTAAAATGGCTAAACTTTATAAAATTATAAAATACTGCAGAACATGCAAAAAGAAATTTTTTGTTACAAGCGAAGTATCAAGGTCTTACTATTGCGAAGACTGCCAGAAGATTTACGCGAAAGCGAATCCGAAATAAAAAAATTAATTTTTTATTATTCTTCCAGTGAAAGCATATGCTCACGAAAGAAATTCATTTCTTTTGGATACTTGTTTAATTTTTCCAAAGTTTTTTTGTACTTCTTTTTCATGCCAGAGGCTTCTTCCTGCGTTAGCCCGGATTTTAGTGTGTAACTTATCTTTGGCTCAAGAATTGTTCTTTTCTGCTCGATAATCTTTATTCCAAATTTCTCAGGATTATTGTAAATCGGCGTGCCTTTTTGAAGTCCAAATATAGATACTGATACTAGGTCTATGTTTGCGGAGTTTGTTTTTAAAAAATCAATTGTCTCAATAAACTCTTCTTTTGTCTCGCCGGGGAATCCTGCCATTATGTAAACGCCGTTTTTTATGCCTGCTTTCTTTGAGCCTTCAAGTACTTTCTCTATGTCTTTACTGTTTGTGCCTTTCTCTATCAACCCAAGAACCCTGTCGCATGCGGATTCAACACCCCAGACAACTATTCTTAAACCTGAATCATGCAATATCTTAAGAGTTTTATAATCAAGGTCTATTGTCGGCTTTAGCTGGCACTGCCAAAAAACATTTAATGGCTTCAATGCGTCGGCAATTTCAAGCAGCCTCTTCTTATGAATCATGTCATCAACAATAAAAATATGCTTTTTCCCTGAATTGACGATGCTGTCTTTTATCCTGTCCAGCGTGAACTCAAAATACAAACTGTTTTGGTGATGCGAGCAAAATGCGCATTTCTTGTAGTAGCATGATGTGCAGGTTCTAATAGGTATAACTGGCGAGCCTACAAAATAATCATCTAACTTAAATTTATCATACAATGGGTAGTAGTCAAAATCTAATTCATCATGTTTTTTGCCATTTATGAATCCTATAAGCTCCATCTCATTCTTCAAGTGTGCGTCGCATGCATCAATTATTTTTGGATTCACTGCCGGACCGCCGATAACTGTTTTTATTCCGTGCTTTTTTAGTTCCTTAATAATTGAATACGTGTAGAAAACCTGGCTTGAGTAGACAACGCTTATTGCAACAATGTCGGGCTTCATTTCTTTAATCTTATCAACTAATTCTTTGAAAAGTTCAGGATTTTCGCCATTAACAACGAGCTTGTTATTTTTTGCATAAACATCTTTAGTTAATCCCTGAAACTCTTTTGTTTTAGAGTTGTACTCTTCAAAATCCATATCTTTGTTTATACTTTTGTAATACTCTTGGAATTTTGGGAATTTTAGTTTATGGAATAATACGTTTAAATCCAAAACATCAACAGCGTATTTATCATCAAGATTCTTTTTTAAGAATGCATACAGGTTAGCAAGCGAGTAAGGCGGGCTTGCAGGCGTGCAAAAAGGAGGGTAAACAAGCAAAATATTCTTCATAACTACAAGAATTATTATTTATTTAAAAAAGATGTGTTTATACTCTAAATAAAAGGTTATTTCACTTTTTCAGAAAACTCATTTTGGAACTTGTGCAAAGCAACTATGAAAAGGCTTTCAGCCCATCCAAGCGGAGTGTTTGGGTTTGGTTTTTTCGTGTTTGAATAATAGATCTCAGGGATTTCACCAGTGTCAGTTATTGTATTTAATGTCTTTTCAATGTAGTGTTTGGCCATATTCTGTTTTCCAAGCTTTTCATAGATTATTGCAAGCCATGACAGACCCATTGTCCACTCAGCTTCCTCAGAATGCCCGTCAGGATTTTTATTGTAATAATGGTCATTCTTATACCTTATAACTCCCATGTTCTTCTCAAGGTGGTATTCAACGTTTTTTAAAATATCATTTCTCTGCTCTTTGTTGACAATATCATAAGGATAAATAAGTGACAATAATGCCAAGTCAACAAATTTCTTCTCAGACTCTCTTGGAAGAATGTTTAACAAAACACCAAAACCTTTAACGACAAGTTCAGGATTCACATTTATCTTTCTTATCTGTGAAACCTTTTGAAGTCCTGCAACACAGGCGCCAACTGATGACGCGTGTATTTCCTGGTTCTCCTCCCACATCCCTGAGTCTGGGTCGTGCCAGTATTCAATGCTTGAAAGATAATCAACTAATTTTTGCACAATCCTGTAATCTTTCTCATTTTTTAATATCTTTATCTTCCTGTCAACTTCAAGCTCACCTATCTTAAAAAGAATTGCGCCGATGCAGTCATGCTGCTTAAAACCCCACTCTTCCCAGAATTCCTCAAAAGTGTCCGGATTATACCTCGGGTGGATGTATTTCCAATCAGCATCAGGCTTTTGCTTAATCGCCCAGTCAATCTTTTCCTCATGCTTTAAAAAAATGTCAAGAATCGCCCTATAAGTCTTTTTCACAGTGTCATAATCACCAACTGTCTCAAACGCCAGGCACTCATAGAAGTTGTCTCTAAGCCACGCTTTATCGTAGCCGGTTGATACGCTTTTCTTTGACGCTGCGAATAAACCGCTTTTGTACTGCAAACTCTTAAGAACTTCAAGATGATGACGCTTAATCTTATTCATATCAACTTTCTGATAAATCTTCATAATACTCTATTATCAAAGAAGGGGTTTTTATATTTTGCGTGTTGAGAATGAGCGGTTACAATTACTTCGTATAACAACGCGATTAACTGGAGTTGCGAACCAAAAGTTTAGTTATCAAATAGTGTTCGCAATTTGGGAGAGGCATTTCGTGGGCGGAGACCTTTAGAGTGGGAACCACGAAGTGCCGAACCAGTTAATCGCTGTTATGTGCACCGAAGCTTACAACGTGAGCGAGGGTAGTATGACGCAAGGGACAAATAAAATTACATCCAATCATTAGCAATTGACATTCCAGCAACAAAAAGAACCCAGAAAGTTAACCAAATAAGTAAACCAAAAAATGAAAATAGAAATAATCTATAATCCTTGAATTTGTATATTAGAATAGCTGAATAAATAAAATCTGAAAAAAATAAAAAAACAGGTAAATACCCAATACCAGCATATTGAGTATCATAAAATATCGAACCTAATAAAGAAATGATAACTGGTAAAAAAAGTGGATATAACAAAAAGTATAATCTCTTTTTAGGAAATTTTATTTTTTTTCTATACATCAAATAAATTGAAAGACAAAGCATGAGAACTAATATTAATGTTACATACCAAAAATAAATCAATCCATCTAATCCTTGAGAGAATATCCACCATCCATCAGAAAATATTCCCATGATTGTCTTCTCCATTATCTATACTTAGATTAGTTTCTATAAAAGGTTTACTAAATTATTTTATTTGTCCCTGAGTAATATTGCACATAACATCGCGATTACACGAAGTTCCTCGCACAAAATTTCAGTTATAAGATAGGCGAGGAATTTGGGTCGAACGACTGCAAGGAGTGAGCCGTGTAATCGCTGTTAAATACCCCGAAGCCCGCAGGCTGAGAGTGCAACGTGGTCGAGCACCACAGACCGCAGTCGAGGAGCGGAGAAGTAAATGCATTTCCGTAAAATACATAAATTAAAACATTTACTTGGCTTATTATGACATCAAAACCATTGATTAAAGGAATTAGTTCTAGTGAAGATTCTATTTGGTTTAAATTTAAAGCTGAAATCCAGACTGCTAATGAGCTATACCGAATTTTTGCACTTGAAGATTCTGGTCGTAAATTCCATAAATATAACGATTTAATGGACTATTATTTAGTGATTGATTCGAGTGATTCCCCAGACGGATTTGTAAAATCAGATATTTATGCATATATTATATTTACAAAAGAATGTGCACATCTAATTCTCAGAAAATATGGGACATGGGAAAAAACTCGTGAGCAGATTATGGGATCTTTTGATGTTGCCAAGCCACGTAAATAGGAAATGCATTTATTGTATTTAACATCAGCGTTAAGCGAAGTTTGATTTCCTCGAATTGAGGTACACCGCAATTCAGAGTTGAAATCAAATTTGGGTGAGTGAAGCGAAGGCTACGAAGTGGACAAGCGAAACGAACCGCTTAACGCTTGTTTCTCGACCCGAAGCTACGTAAGTGGCGAGGGCTTGAGTTTTTCGTCTCCAAAAATTATTCCGCCGCCGTAGTTTTTTCTTATCAACCATAAAAAATATCATGCGAAGCATTGTATAGGAAATCAGGGGTAGTTATAATAATTCAAGTATTTGCTAATGTAATATTTTCAGCAAATTCAGTGGTTTTTTCAATCATTCCATTACGTATAGTCCAATGGCCTGCACTCATAGCTGAAGATACACAGGAATCACATACGGATGCCAGTTTTGTTATCCCTGTGGCTTCAGCAATTTTCCCTGTGGCAAAAAATGCAGTTTTATAAAATGCAGTTCCTAAAATTAATAACGCTTCTGCAGTAAAGCTGCTTGACTTTATTAATACTAGGTTAGCAGATTTTTCATTGTTTTTATCAAATGCGTAACAACTGTCCACTAAACTATTATAGTTTTCAAAAAGAGGTGCGTAACGCGTAGCTTCCATATTAAATTTGTTCCAGTCCTCTACTCCTTTGGATATTTGTTTTATGTTCGCATCTGTTTTTTTATTGATAACATCAATTACGAAATTTAAGTTATCTGCCATTGCAATATATTGTTGATAAGTTTCAATTTTTTCTATTTTTTTTATATTGGAGTTAGTCGCAAACTCGGCAATTCCACTAGCCATACTTATCTTTGTTTCATCTCTTGCACTTTCGTTAGACACGAAATTCTTGGTGTCATCAAGCATTTTCTTTCCGGATGCAATTACTTGTCCAGTTGTATCTGTAATTTGTTGTTGTGTACATGCACTAAACAATACTGTGCTCATTAACAAGAAGCATAAAAAGAGGGGTTTGAGTTTCATTTTAATTCACCCAAACTCTTTTTCTTTAAGTCCTTTTTGTTCATACAATGGCAACAGTTCTTTCCATCTTCCTAATGGTGAAGGAGAAAAGCTTTTTTCAGTAATGGAAAAATGCTTTACAGAATGTGGTTGAAAACATCTTGGGCCTTCGTTTCTTAGATGACAAAATGTAGCCCATATTCCATTATTTCTTCCATCTCTGGAAGGTCCTATAAAATCAGGTTCAATATCTCTTTTAGTATACTCTTGTTTTGTGTGGCTAAAATACTCAATATTCAGTATTCTATGTTCAACCGTCGCTTTTATCCATGTGTCTATTAGGCTTAACATTTTATATCCTCCCTTTTCCTTTTAACCATATTAAGTGAAGCACTACTCCTAATATAATGAGTAATACTCCCCATAATTCTTTGCCAATCAACAAAAAAAGAACGCCTCCTGCAATTAAGATTGTTGCAGGATTTTTTGCAATAAAGCTAAAATCGACATTTGTATTTCTTCGTGAGATAAATTTTGTCATGTTCATCCCTCAAGAATTGTTTTTGTCTTTTCAGAAATGTTGTAAAATTTACTCATCTTCCGCCAGTGCATTGGACCATAAAATTGCTTTCCGACTTCAATTCCTCTTTCAAGTAATTTGAAAACGACAAGGTTATATCGCTCAAAGTTATCTTGCTCTTCAAGTGACTCTGCCCATCGGTTTAATTCGCGTTCGGAATTAAGATGTAGCACTTCCATAGCTATTTGTTGTACTTCTTGACTACTATCGAGATGCAGTCTAAACTTCGTAAAATATCTTTCAATCATCTCCTGCTTTTTGAAAAGTTCTCTTTTATTGTTTATAGGGTCAATAAGTAAGGTTCCGTTTCCAACAGGAAGAGTAATTTCAACAAATCCTTTATCTGCAAGCCGATTCAAAGCTTGTGACGCAGGTTTTACTTCATCTGTGAGTTGCGCTTCTCTCAATCCTTTTCCATCATTAGCTGAAGCATTTTCAGCTAACTGCCACACTATATTCAGATATTTTTCTTCTTTATGTATCCTTCCGAGTTGCGGCTTTATCTGCTCGGAAAATACTTCTTGTATTTTTTGTTTTTCCATTGCTTTCACCTTATTTTTTTAAAGTTACTAGCGCAGAACAAAAAAGTTTAAATACTCCCTAATAAAAAGAAAAGTTGTAACACGCTTACGCGGGGCAGTTCTTCTTATGGGAATTGTTCCGTGCTAAGTACTTAATTATGATTTCATTTGTTCTTTTAGCTGTTCAATAAATAGTTTTTTTGTTGCCTCCTCTATTTTTCTCATATTATCAATTATCTCTTTCAGGACTTTGTCATCGAATTTTTCAAGGACTTCTTTTGCAGGATCTTTCAAAATAGCATCATTTAAAGCTTTAATAAACGATTTTTCTTTAGTTTTTTTGGTATCTTTCATATCCTTAGCCCATAATTTTGCCATTGGATTCCCTGATAAAATGAAGAAAAATGGTAAGTGACTGATGCCAGGTCCCTGTTTAATCATATAATTCAAAAATATCTCCGGTTGTATCCCTTCTTTTTTAAGCTCTTTAAGGGTAACCTTATCCAGTTTTTCCTGCCATATAGTTTTTAATACGTCTTCAGAAGTTAATGCAAAATAGAAGGCAATCATTTTTTTGTCTGAAACTAATTTCTCAATCTCTGCAACCTTTTCTTCAGAAACATTTTTTAATCCAAGTGATTTTAATGTTTCTTGTATCCAAATATGCCAATTAACGCGGTAATATTGCTTATTTTCTTTTATATCTTCTTTGTCAATTATACCTATATAATTTAAGCTGGAAGTAATTCTATCTACAGTAGAAGTTGAACCATATTGGGGTTTCATTTTATCTAGGCAGGTGACTACATCTGATTGGGAAGAATCTTTTATAACATAACATTTAAGCACATCCTTTCTAACCTGTGTAGACATAAATTCATCCAGTTTGTTGAGCATTACAGAGCCATCCATATCATTCACCTTGCTTATAATTTGTATAAGGTATAGTACTCCACTATTCCCTTATTATGGGAATGTAATACTGGTATATAAAGGTTATGTTCAAAAATAGTACTTTATTAAGTTTACCCCTGATTTCCGTGTTGATAAGAAAAAATTTAGGTTGAGCGTAGCGAGCCGTTAAATCATTGTTATAAGAAGTGCAAGGAATTTCTTAGTTTGTCTTCTCGTCGGTAGATTTAACGAAGGTGGCGGAATAAAATAATTTTTGCGAAGCTGTAAAGGAGACGAAAAATTTTGAGAAACATACGAATTTAGCGATGTCATTTAAGTTGCGAAGCAACATTAAAGGATTTGGGAGAACGGAGGCGAAGCTTCAAAGTGGCGAGCCGAAGTGAACCGCTAAATTCGTGTTATATTCTTGAGCCTACAAAGTGGGCGAGACAAGGAGCCGAAGGCGACGCAGAGTATGACGCAGGGGGCAGAATAGTAATCTTTTTATATAATATTTAATCATTCTATAATTCATGAATAATCAAAACGAAATCGTTGCA
This sequence comes from Candidatus Woesearchaeota archaeon, assembly GCA_023266675.1. GTDB lineage: Archaea > Nanobdellota > Nanobdellia > Woesearchaeales > BM511 > JAHFPP01. The sequence continues at coordinate 8,735 of JAHFPP010000019.1, read as the reverse complement.
TATGGTGTTACATGGTTTGAGGTAATAAATGTTGGAGATAAAAATCGTACAAAAGAACAGATATTAGAAGATTGCGCAAAGTTATCAGAACTTAGAGAATCTTTGGGAGATTTAACAAAAGATGATGGAAGATATTGTCCTTTTTGTAACATCGCTGCAGATATACATAGAGATGTAAAATGCCCCAAATGTCATGGACCAACATTTCGTGGTGAATTCTAAATCGCCCCCGAGTAATATTGAACTTAACATCTATTAGACGAAGGTTTTTGATGTTTGTCGTGAATTACTGCGTGCGCAAGTTTTATAAATAAAAACTGCCCTAAACTTCTTTTGGGGTTTTTGTTTCTTCCGCCTCTTCCATAAGGTAGGTGTGTGCATAGAGAAGCTTAAAGAACATTCTTACTGTGATATCTGCCGATATAGCGCGTTTTTTTCTTTGTGAGAACTCTTTATTGCATACCCAAAGCATCTGCCTTGAATAGTCGTCAAATAACATGTCATACATTGATATTAATCCTTTTATCTTTTCTTTATTCATTTTTATAACCTCAAATTTTTTCTATAACTCATACTTTGCAAAGGGCTCATGTTGGTTTATGATTCTCAATCAGAACAAACAATGAACGCTTTTTGCAAAAGTCTTTGAAATTTGAGGCTAAAATGAATAAGAACAGAAGAAATGTTAATCCACTGGACAGCTAGTTATCGACGACAAAGTGCTTCACTGGACACTGGACATGCTCGCGTGAGATATATAAATGGATTCTTCAGAATTAAAAAAAGAAAAAGCCGGTAACATAACCGGTAATGCAATGGTTTGATACGCCAATACATATTAGTGTTATCAAATATATAAAACTTATGTCGATACTTTGCCGAAAAGTAAAGTTTGAAAATTATATTTTCATTATTATGCTGCGGTAGCGTAACCTGGTAGCGCGGTGGTTTGATACGCCACTGCCCGACAAGGGTATCTGGGTTCAAATTACTCGCAATACTTGTTGCCTGGGTGAAAATCCCGGCCGCAGCGCTATTTAAAAAAGGTGAAAACAAAATGTTTGAAGTGTTAAGAGAAGAGATGATTTTAGAAAATGACAGTAAAAAATCAATTGATGCATATGTTTATCACAACAAAAAATTCTTGGAGTTTGCTAAAAAAAAGCCACATCAGGTGACAAATGAAGATGTGAGAAAATATCTTCTGCATCTTAATATGAATTCTGCAAAGCCAACAACAATAAGGCTTGCGATAAGCGCGCTTACAAAATATTACAGGAAAATAATGAAAAGAAACATCATGAAAGACTTTTCACGATCGCGTCTTCCAAAAAAGATCGTAAAAACACTTAAGCGAGAAGAAATAATAAAGATGATTGAAGTTACTACCAATTCTAAGCATCGGCTTTTGATTGAGTTAATATACTCTGCAGGCCTGCGAGTCGGCGAAGCAGTCAGGATAAGAAAAGAGGATATTTTAGAAAAAGAAAATGGAGCAATAATTCGGCAGGGAAAAGGAAAAAAAGACAGGTTTGTCAAACTCTCAGACAGGTTTTTGAATGATTATTCAGATTATCAGGTATCTGATTATCTCTTTGAATCATCCTATAACAAAGGAAAACACATATCAATAAGGACGGCAGAATTAATAATCATAAATGCAGCAAAAAAGGCAGGTGTAGAAAAAAATGTTTATCCTCATATGCTTCGCGCAAGCTACGCAACTCACCTTCTAAATAACGGCGTTCCTCTACATGATATATCAGCGCTTTTAGGACATTCAAATATTGAGACAACAAGAAAAGCATACATAAATATGGACACAAGAAGATTTGAGAATATAAAAAGTCCGCTAGATTAAGGAAGCCATGTCTTTCTGTCTTTGAGTTTATCAGGCAAATATTTATCCATAACATAGTTCAAGTCATAAGCTGCGAACGCCTGCTGCTCTGCCCTTTTGCCAAGTTTTAATTGCAGTTCAATTGCTTTTTGCCATTCTTTATGCGCATGAACGAAAGGGTCGTTTTTAATTGCGTCTTTTCCTCTTTTAATGTCAACTTCTTTAAGCGGATGCGTAGGAAGATTATAATCAATTATGTCCTGAGGGGTTACGCCAATAAACTTTGCTTCTGGAACACAAAAAAATTCATTAATATGCGAAGCGTTTCCTGAACCAACTTTTAGAGTCCTATAAATATTCATGAATCCGTAAAAGTCTCCATCTGTGAATGCGTAAACAGGAAGTTTCTTCTCGTCACTAAGGCGTCTTATAAATCTTCTGCAAGCTCGTGTTGGGACTCCTCCCATTGAGATTAATATGCAGTTTGCTTTTTTCCAGTATCTGTGTTTTACTAGTCGCTGAAACATACCTGCTGTTTCTATTGCTAAAATAAAATCTGCTTTTGTTTCAAACTTTAAGTGTTCGCATGAGCTAGGTGCAGCGTAAGCGCCTGAACCCATCTTTGTGCAGTCAATCTTTAACTCTTTTTTAGTTTCAGGGTCTCTGTCAACAATGATTAATTCGCCGGCAATCTCGCCTCCCTTCTCTTCAGGGATGAAACCAATCTGCTCTCGGTTAACTTCCATCATAGCTTCAATATCATCCATAACAGCGTCAGATTCAGGCTGCTCGTTAAACCTTGCTTCTCCCCAGTTCTTGGAGACGTAATACGCTTCTCTCTTTGTAGCGATGTCATCGTTTCCAACGATTTCCCGTGAAAGATTCATCATTCTAAGTGTCTGCGCAAATGTTTTGATTGTTGATGCAGTTAAATTTCGTTCCTTCATCTTACCCATCTGGACAAAGTGTCCCTTGTCTTCATTATACTCAACGTTTTGAAGGCTTCGAATAGGGATTTCCATCTTAGGAAGCTTTAAAGAGATAATGTCATCAAATACTCCTCTGGCTTTACTTCTTATTTTATCAGTAACTTCATTTTCAATCATAATTTTCTCTTTCTTATCTTTCTCTTTAGGCATCTTTATTCATCACTCTTTTCTTTCTCTTCTTCATTGCTTTCTTTTTCTGTTTCTTCTTTTCCTATATTAGCAAAATTTTCATCATACTCTTCATTCTTGTCTGGGTCAAAGTCAACATCATCAAGTTTTCCTCTGCTTTTTTCAAGAAGCTCTTTTAGGTTTCCTTCAACTCTCTTTTCTTCAATATCACTAAGCTTTAGCATCTCCTGCAAAGCTTGTCCAACGTGAGGGATATATTTTTCAATATAACTTCGTTTTTTAAACTCATCTTTTACTCTTCTTTTCTTCATCACATAGCTTGCAAGGTCTCGGCCGCATTCTTGTATAGCTAGTTTAATCTCTTTGATTATCTCAGGATAATGAGCTAGAGCTTCCTTTGCTTCACTGGTAAAAGGCACCCAGACAGACGCCATATGAACAGTTATAGTCATTGGGCCCTGTGGTGTTGAATTTCCTGATTGCTGAAGTCCGTAAGGCTTCCAGTTGGTTGATTGAATAGCATCAGTGATAGCGCATGCTCCCTGCTGATATAATAATGGCACTCTGTTAGCATATCTGTAAATATTGATTGAACCATCAGCTTTTTGGTCTCCGCCATAAGCGATTCCTGCTTCAATGACAAACGGGTTTCCTCGATAAATTTCAGGTGAACGTGTTACAGCAGTATAAAATTCTGCGTTAATCTCTTTTTTAAGACCCTTCTTAAGTTGTTCTGCGCCAATTGGTGAGATGCAGTCCGTTGACGGCGCTATAATCTTTGTTTTCTTTATTCCCTCAATAAGCTTTTCAGCCATTTCTCTTGAAACCTTTGAAGGAGATGTATTCGGAAGAACTGATGCCTCTTCACATATTTGCTTTGCGTTGTTAGGCGAAACCCTTGAGAATTCACTTGTTAAAAACTGCTGGAGAGTCTTTGTTTCAGTCTGCGCAAGCATTCTTATCAATATACCAAGCTCAATTCCATAAGGGTGAGGTTTGATGTTCTTTGCCTCTTTTGGAAGCTCATCAGTTGCTCTTGGAAAAATTATCTGCTCAGCTTTAGGATTAGTGTAAACAAGTGTCACGTGAGGGTTAGCAATTGCTGTCTGCTTCATATACTCATCAACAGACTGACCGCCCTTCTGATAGATTCCTTCAATATCAAGCTCTAGCTTTGTTCCGTGCTCCTTATACCAGTCGCGGACTTCTTCCTTTATTATCTCTGGCTTATTTTTTGAAGTGTCAATATGAAGCTCCATGTAATGCGCAGGCTCCATCGGTCCAATCTTAGAAAGTATTCTAATTGGTTTACCTGTTGTAAGCTGTCCATAAAGCGCTGCTGCAGAGATACCAATACCCTGCTGTCCTCTGGACTGCTTTAATGAATGAAACTTTGAGCCGTAAAGAAGCTTTGCGAAAATGCTTGGAATCTGTTTTTTTACGATTCCAGGGCCATTATCCTCAACTTTAATCATGAACCTGTCATTACCCATATCAACAATGTCAACATGAACTTCAGGTAATATTCCTGCTTCTTCGCATGCGTCTAGTGAGTTATCAACAGCTTCTTTAATAGTTGTCAAAAGAGCTTTTCTCTTATTATCAAACCCAAGTAAATGCCTGTTTTTCTCAAAAAACTCGGCAACAGAAATATCACGCTGCCCTTTAGCCATCTCATGAGCCTTTGAAACAGTGTCGTTTTTGGCAGCAATCGGCTTTACTTCTTTCTTATCATTATCCTCTTTACTTACTCCTTTACTTACAGTCTTATCAGTACCTGAAAAGTTATTTAAATTAACTGTCTGTTCACCCATAATATACCTTTGAGAAAGATTTTGCTTAATAAATGTTTTGGTATATGCCTAATTTGAATCATTTTAAACACGAATCTTCATGTATCTTTTTAGAATTATTAATATGATACCTTATATGATACCATAACTAGGTATAACAGCAAAGTTTAAATGAGACATACAATTTTTAATAAGATATGGTTAATATAGAACTTTATTCGAAAGACATCATACTAAACATAAGCATAATAACATTCTTTATCATGTTTTCAATGATAATGTTCATGACAATTATAATAATTATAGGACTATTCAAAAAAAGGAAGTATAAAAAATACGAACCAAACATAAGCATTCTTGTTCCTGCATATAATGAAGAGAAGAATATTGAAGATTGCTTAACATCAATTTTCTCATCATCTTACCCAAAATCAAAATATGAAGTAATAGTAATTGATGATGGCAGTACAGACGATACTTCAAAACTTCTAAAAAATCTTAAAAAAAAACATGAAGAACTGATTGTAATAAATGGAAATCACAAAGGTAAATCTGCAAGCCTTAATCTTGGCCTAAAAATATCAAAACATGACTATATCTTGCTTGTCGATGCAGATACTGTACTAAAAAATGATTCCATCTCAAAAATAATAGCCCCGTTCTACAATAATTCAATTGGCGCAACAACAGGATCATGTCTTGTTAAAAACAAAAAAGGCATACTTGGCGCTTTTCAAGATGTTGAATATCCTTATATAAATATTATAAGAAAAAGCTTTTCTGATGTTTTCTCAAATGTCAGCTGGTTTCTTGGCGCCTTTTCATGTTACAGAAAAGATGTATTAAACAAAATTGGCGGGTTTAAAAAAGACACACAAAGCGAAGATATTGATATCTCGCTTGAAATATACGGTGAAGGATTCAACTCTCTAAATGTCTCAGACGCATACGCTTATACAACTGTCCCTTTAACAATACTTGGTTATATAAAACAAAGATTAAGATGGTATGTAGGGGTACTACAGGTCTTAAAAAAGCATAGAACAAAATTTTCAGTAAAAACAAATTTTTCAATAAATTATCTCTTCATAAATCAGATATGGTGGAGCATTTATGCCGTCCTCTCACTTCCATTAATCGCCTATCAGTTCTTTTACTGGCTTCCTTTCAATAATGACTCTTTTTTTAATATCTTCATGTATACATTTAATTGGTTTAGCATATTTGGGGCAATTAAAGTCCTTTATATGGTTCCTGTTTGGGGAATATCATTTGTGAGCCTTTTTGGGGTCCTTGCAGGAATAATATCAGTATTCATCATCATATATTCCATTTATCTATTCGGGGAAAAAATGAACCTCAAAAAATTATTAGCGCTTATATTCTACTTCCCATACACAATCCTCATTAATCTTATAGTCATTATCGGAGTTATAGACTACATTATCTTTGAAAAAAAGTATTTTAAGAAATAGTTTTAGGATTAAATTATCTTTGGAATCATGTCACAAGTCATTTTTCTATATATGTATATTATAATAAAGATTATGGATAAAATCAGCGTAGACAGGCTAATTACTATAGCAGTTATTGCATAACCAAGACCTTCATACTTTTCCGGGTATTTGCGCATATATCTTATCGAGTTTATTGCAAGAACCAGAGAAACAATGCACAGCCCAATATTAAACAAAGGTATAACAAACCCAAGACTTAATATAAATGATAACTTTGCATCAAACTTATCCTTCTTTTCAGCTATCTTGTTCTTATTTTCATGTTTCGCCATTAAAATCATACGTCTGTTTTATTTCCGTTCTTCTCAAGCATATACCAATTCATTGGCCTGTTAAATAATGCTTTGAATATTCCAAGAGTTACCTTAAAAATAACAACCAACCCTACAGTTAGTGAAGCAAACACGGTCCTTGGAATCTCTTTAATGTTTTTTGATAAAGAAATGGTTATAACACTTGAAATAAGAAATCCTGATGTCCATAAAAAGTTTCTTCCCATCTCAAAAAATAATTTCCCCCACAGAATTGGTTCTGGCTTTGCACTTATTATTGAAAATACACCGAAAACAGATAATGAAAAAAACAGTAAAGTTACAGCATATCCTAAAACCAGAAGATAAGCATTCAATGAGGTTTTAAATGAAACATTATTATTGAAAACTATTGAATTTAAATGTTTTTTAAATGCTTTAATAACTCCATATGCCCATCTCATTTGCTGTCTTGAAACGTCTTTTAGCGTAAATGGCGCTTCACATTCACAATGCAGATTTTCCAGATATACAATCTTCTTATTTGCAGCTGTTAGTCTTAATGAATAATCTATATCCTCTGTCAGCGACCCTTCCTGCCAGCCGCCAAGTTCTATCAGATCTTTTTTTCTTATAGCTTCAGCTGAACCGGCAATAAATCCGTTGCTTTTAAAATATTTTAGGAAAGGAAGCGCCAATTGGTGTGATAACATAGGGATTATACCACCAACAACTGAATACATATTCTGTGAAAAATTCTTAATTATCCACCTTGCCTGAACTGCAGCAACGTCTTTATTTTTTAAAAAAGGAATGATTATTTCCCTTAAAAAATTTTCATTAGGTAAAAAATCAGAATCAAATATAACTATATATTCGCCTTTTGTGAATTTTAGCATATAATTTAAATTTCCAGGCTTAAATCCTACATTTGAACCTCTTCTTGTAACAATCACATTCTCTTTATATCTTAATGCGAAGCTATCTATTTTTTCTGACACATCCTTATCTGAACTGTCATCTCCAATAATTATCTGGTACTTGTCCTTTGGATAATCAAATCTTAAGCATCTTTCTGCACAGTTTAATGCAGCAATCTCATTATACGTTGGTATCTGCACTGTTATAAACGGGAATTCTTTGTTATCGCTTTTTCCTTCTTTTTCCTTTTTTTTAAAGAACACATACAGGGCAATTAACAAAAACAATGTTGTTAAAAATATTGTAAAGACAAGCAAAACATAGAAACCTCTATAAAAAACAAGGTGTATCACATCCAATATTAATCGTGAATAGTTTATGAAATAATTATAAACAATAGTTCCTAATTGTTCATAAAACAGGATTATATTTGTGATTATTTGCTGAATATATTGTATAGCCATTAATGCCCCATTGTCTATTATCTCTAATTATACACTCAATTAATAGGAATTCCTTTATAAATATTGCCATAATGTGATTAAAAATATGAAATAATCATCTTAATCTATACTAAGGATAACAAAATTAACTTGGTTTCTCCATTATTAATTAGCAGCATCTTTATTGAAACCATAATATGTAACGATTCAGATATGCTTATTGCACATGACTAATTCTTCAAAAAATAGATTATATGCTTTGTAGAAATGTTTTCATTTTTTGCGTAAAACTCGCTCTTTTGATGTGTTCTCTTATTGCATTCCCTCCCGTAAGGAACATCCCTATCCACAATTACTTCTAAAATTGATTACATCGCTCGTAAAATTTACGGCAAATATAACATTTCTACAAAGCCAGATTATAGCAACTTTTAAATAATATGAATACAACTTAACATTTATGAAAGAGAGGTGGAAGCTTTTACTATTTATAGTAATCACTGCTCTAGTGTCATCTTTAGTATATTCTTTAGACAATCCAATTTCTCGTTCAACTAAACTGTGGTCAAATGAACCTGCGGGTGAGCACATTTTTTTTCTATCAAGCATTGAAACATCCATAACGCAAATAAATTTTGAAACCAATATTGAACTTAATAATGCCAAACTAATAATTGAGTCACAAAAAACAAATCCGGTATCAATTCCCAAAATTGACAATGCCTTTCAATACATAACAATTGGGAAATTCGGCATATCAGATGACTCAATAAGAGATATAGTTATCAAATTTAGGATTGACAAATCCCTAATTACCCAAAACAGGAATAATACTGACATAAAAATGTATTA
>JAHFPP010000073.1 GCA_023266675.1 Candidatus Woesearchaeota archaeon | reverse complement strand
ATACGAACCATCACTATTCAAGTTGCAAACGCGAATTATGGAAAAGACGGGTCACTTAATCCAACTCTTCATGATTTGGCTGTAGCAAACGCTTTGAATGAAATAAGAAAGGCTGAACTTTTTGGAGGACTTCTGTATTCCCGCGGAGGATTAACTGATGTCTTAATGAAAGTTGATCCAGTTCCTCAAGAGAGATTATGGGAAAGAATTAAAAAATTAGATCCAGTTCCAAAACAAAGCGGATATTATGGCACTATATAACTAAAGAAATTTATTCAAGTTCTCTTTTAAGAGTTTTATGATGGGTGTTTAATTCCTTGAATTTTAACACGTCTCCAGTAGGCATATCAGGGTGAAGTTCTTTTGCAAGCTGCTTGTATTTTGCATTTATTGATTCCAAATCTATGTGATCCTCTTCAAGTCCAAAAAATTCTCGCGCTTCATCTCTTTGCTTCTTGAAATTCTTGTCTTCCTTAAACCCGGAGATGAATTCTTCAGCTGTTATTTCTTCATTTAGAAGCTCATTCACGCTTAGTTCAATTACTTTTGATACGACGTTAATATTGTCCACGTATCTCTCCATCTTATTGAAGCTGAAATGGCAATGGTGCCCGTCAATGTACCATGACGCGCTTGCTGGAATCCTTTTTATCGGATTATTCTCTAAGGTTACATCAACATCATCCGTGCTTAAACCAATTTTTCTTAGGCTTAAAAAGATATTGTTGTAATATTGCCTTGAACGTCTTACTGATGAATCTTTGATTATATTAATCTTGTAGTCTTTTCCTCTGATTCTTATATCCATAAAACATAGAAAAAACCACCACTATATAAAATAAACGGGTGAAGATGGGAAAGATTTAAATATATCATCATATCAATATATATTGATATGATTAACAAGGATAAACTTAAAATTTTCAAGGCGCTTTCAGAGGAAACAAGGCTTTTGATAGTTCAGGAGCTATTAAACAAGGAAAGATGCGCGTGCCAATTGCCTGCTTTAATTAAGCGGACACAAAGCAACACGTCTATGCATCTTTCCAAACTTCAGAATTTGGGTATGATAAAGTCCAGAAGGGATGGAAAAATGGTAATCTACTGTCTAAACAACAACAAACTAATCAATATTTTAAGGATGATGGAGGAGAAAACATGAAATTTATGAAAAAACTGTTTGAAAATATTGACAGAAAAATGGAAGAGAAATCAAAAGAATCCTGCGGATGCTGCTCTGATGAATGTGCGCCTGTTAAGAAAACTGTTAAAGTAGACAAAAAGACGGTTAAAAAGAAATGAGTCTTGAAACGATTACACTTGAAACTGTAAAAAGATTATTTGGCATATCAAATGAAAGACTAGCTGAAGCGTTAGGCTTCTTTGTATATGACACAATTAAAGTTTTACTGTTGCTCTTCTTGATGATACTTTTTGTAGGAACGCTTAGGACTTATCTTCCAACATACAAAGTAAAAAAGTATCTCACAGGAAAAAAGGAAGGTGTTGGTAATTTATTTGCCTCACTTTTTGGGGCGGTAACTCCGTTTTGTTCGTGCTCGTCAATTCCAATATTTTTTTCAATGATAGATGCAGGAGTGCCTCTTGGTGTCGGATTTTCGTTTCTCATAACCTCTCCTCTTGTAAACGAGTATGTTGCTGTTTTGATGATAAGCGTTTTTGGGTTGAAAATAACTTTGTATTATATCCTTGCAGGAATGTTTATAGGAATAACTGGAGGAATAATTCTTGGCAAAATGAAGCTTGAAAAATACCTTGTCAAAGATTTTTTAAAGCAGGACAGGATAAGGAAAGAAAAAGTTTATATTTTATTTAGTGAAAGGATAAAGTTTGGTCTTGGAGAAGCGTCTGATGTTTTAAAAAAAACATGGCTTTATGCAGTTATAGGAATAGGAGTTGCTGCAGTAATCCACGGATATGTTCCTGATAAATTCTTTTCGTCACTTGTAAACAAAGGAGGAATATTTGCAGTCCCTATTGCAACACTTATCGGCGTGCCGCTTTACGCTTCATGCGCATCACTCATACCAATTGCCGCAGCTTTTGTAGGCAAAGGCATTCCTCTCGGAACAGCGCTCGCATTTTTAATGTCAACAGCTGCATTATCACTCCCTGAAGCAGTTATGCTTAGGCGCGTAATGAAACTAAAATTGATAATGATATTCTTTGGAATAGTTGCAGTATCTATAATGATTATTGGGTATCTGTTTAATTTTATAGTTTAAACTTTTTTTCTGATAAATTTTTAAAGAAAAAGATAGCCCTGCTCGGATTTGAACCGAGGTCTTCGCCTCCAGAGGGCGAAATGATTGTTCGCGCAAGCTTGAGACTTAACTCTTTGCTTGTGCCGCTACACTACAGGGCTGCTATAAACTAAAGAAAAAATTATGCATTTAAATAAATTGGGGTCATTTCTTTATTTTATTGGAGTTGTGCAGAAATCGCTAACGCTATCATTGCCAAGTTCGCATTTCTATTTGTTATTAGAATACAAAAATTCCCACTGGAACTTCCTTTTTGTTCAAATTATGATTTAAAGATGCTCACAAATAAGGGCAATATAATTTTCTGCACAACTCTATTTATTTTAGCAAGGTTTATAAAATTCCTGTAATAACTGACTCTCATGAAAAATGAGTATGTTGCAAAGTTTTGGCAGAAGTGGTCAATAGCTGTAAAGATAATACCAATCCTGCTACTTGTTCTGATTTTAAAGACACTTTCACATAAATTTGGCTTTGAAGTGATTGCATTAAATGCAATATTTACTAGCCTTGTTGGGGGCACAATATTCCTTTTAGGATTCTTAATCTCCGGCGTTCTCTCAGATTACAAGGAAAGCGAAAAACTTCCAGGAGAACTCGCAGCGTCTTTGGAATCTCTTCATGATGAGGCACATACAATGATAAGCGTAAAGAATTCAAAGGCAGCAAAGGACTTCCTTGAATACCATAAATCTTTCATGCAGCTTCTTAACGACTGGCTTTACAAAAAAGAAAAAACAAGCGCAATTCTTAAAAGTGTAAGTAAAATGAACGCTTTTTTCATTGAGATGGAGAAAGAGGGAGTACAGGCCGGATTCATCATTAGAATGAAGACTGAGCAAAACAATCTTAGAAAGATGATAATAAGAATACATACAATCAGGGACACAGATTTTATCGCATCAGGATACGCAATCGTTGAAGCACTTGGGGTTTCAATAGCAGTTGCAATGATACTAATTAAGATGGATAAATTCTATGAATCACTAATCTTCACAATGCTTGTTACATTCCTAATTTCATACATGTTCTTTTTAATTAAAGATCTTGACAACCCATTTGACTATTCAGTTCATGGCGAGAGTGGAACAGAAGTTTCGCTAAAACCAATTCATGATTTAGAAAAGCGCTTAAAAGAAAACAGATAAATTCTAAGAATCAGGTTCAATGTGTATCGTGGCTTCTTTAACCTCGGGAACAGCAATTTTTATTTCATGTTTTATTTCTGATGATATCTTATGAGCTGATGTAACATCAAGATTTTTATTAACTAATATGTGAAATTCAAGAAGTATTTTGCTTCCAGCCATTCTTGCCCTAAGCTTATGGTACGCGCTAATCTTTTTCTTTCTTCGTGCATTGTCTAGTACCTTCTTTATCTTTGCAATCTTTTTCTTATCAGGACTAAAGTCCATGAAAACATAAAATGCTCGAGTTCCAATATCATATGAGATATATAACATTACCAAACCGACAATTAATGCAGCAAGCGGATCACCCCATGGAAGTCCGATTTTTACCATTAAAAGTCCAAGTAAAACTGCGACTGAGCCTATAACATCTGTTGTGAAATGGGCTGAGTCAGCCTCAAGTGCATGCGACCCTCCATCTTTTTTTGCAGCTGCAGAAAGATATCTTGCAGTAAAGAAAGTCACAGGTATCGTTATTGCCATAAGAATTATTCCAATCTCAGAATTTTCAACAGGTAACGGTTTTATAAACTTATGATATGCCTCAAACATAACGAAGAATGATGTTCCTGTGATTAGTAAAGCCTGGAGAAGCGAGGAGAGATTTTCAAACTTGTCATGGCCGTAATGGTGTGAAGTATCATCAGGCTCTTCTGCTTTTTTTATTCCAAAATATGCAAGAACCGAAGAAATCAGGTCAAAAGATGAATGAATTGCCTCAGCAAATATTCCAACAGAACCTGTGATTACCGCAACGCCAACCTTGCTGATTAATAGCGTAACATTTATCGCAATTGAAACAAGCGCTGCTTTTAACTTTCCCATATAAACTATGAATCAACTTTATTATATATAAGTCTTTTTGATAAAACCTTGTTACTTCTGTTTCTCTTTTTTATTCTACCTATGTTTTTCTTTCTTATAACACAATTAAACCATACCTTTAAATTCAGATAATTTTACTTTTTTTTAATGGAAAAAAAATCATCTGAAAAATCAAGAAATCCAATGCATATAATTTTCATGACAGTGTTTATTGATATGCTTGGATATGGAATTCTTATACCTGTAATCCCGCTTTTGCTTGCAGATTCAGCATCACCGTTTTATCTTCTTCCAGCTGGAGTCAGTGTCAATACGGGGTACATCCTTCTTGGATTCTTACTTGCGGCATTTCCTCTCTTTCAGTTTTTGTCTGCGCCAATACTTGGGCAGCTTTCAGATAAATACGGACGAAAAAAGATTCTTCTAATATCCATACTTGGAACGTGCATATCTTACCTTTTGTTTGCGTATGCAATACTCACAAAAAATATTCCTTTGCTGTTCTTTGCAAGATCTCTTGATGGCGCCACAGGAGGAAATATTGCAGTTGCCCAGGCGGCAATTGCTGACGTTACAACACCTGCAAATCGTGCAAAAAATTTTGGTCTTATAGGCGCAGCTTTCGGGCTAGGATTTATTATTGGACCATACATCGGCGGAAAACTATCCGACCCAACAATTCTTCCATGGTTTCATGCAGCGACGCCTTTCTGGTTTGCAGCAATACTAAGTTTTCTAAACATAATATTCATTTACTTCTTTTTTAAGGAAACTCATGAAGTAAAAGAATCTGCGTCAAAAATAATGTTAAACAAATCAGTGAGAAACATATTGAAAGCGTATACATACAAGGACTTAAGGCTATTATTTCTTACTTCATTTTTGTTTACTGCAGGATTCACCTTTTACACAACCTTCTTTGCTGTTTACCTCATACTAAAATTAGGATTCACCCAAGGTAATATCGGCGACTTCTTCGCGTACGTTGGTGTATGGATAGTGCTTACACAGGGAGTTTTTATAAGATTAATAACCAGAATAAAAACTGAAAAATTAATAACTCTCGGGCTGCTTGGAACAGGAATTTCCATATTACTCTACTTCATACCAACTGTCTGGTGGGGCCTTTTGTTTATTGCTCCATTCTTTGCATTCTTCAATGGTGTAACAATGGCGAATCTATCCGGTTTAATAAGCTCATCAAGCTACCAGAAGATTCAGGGAGAGATAATGGGGATTAATTCAAGTGTGCAGGCATTCGCGCAGATTTTTCCTCCGATACTTGCAGGGATAATCGCATCAAACATATCTCCTTACACACCGCTAATCATAGCAGCATTCATCATCATATTTGCAGGAGTAAATTTTTCCATATTCTATAAACCGCATAAAATAACAAAGGATAATCTAGAATTATAATAATAAATCCGATAATGAGAACATGAATAAATAATGACGTTGTATAAATATAATAAAACTAAAATACCAACTCTTTCTATTATTTTTTCTAATACTAACTCAACTTATCTATTTTAACATCATTCTCGTTTAGAGTAAACTTTAAAAAGAGATGCATAACCCATTTTAAAATGGACTACAAATATTACAACAGAACAATCAGGCACCACATATCCTTCATTTTCATCTGGTTTATGATAATCCCTATTATACTTTTTCATCTCTGTCTTGAAGTTTATCACAACATATGTTTTCC
>JAHFPP010000018.1:3942-20977 GCA_023266675.1 Candidatus Woesearchaeota archaeon | reverse complement strand
GAGGTGGTAATGGCGGTTCAGGTATTGTTATTGTTCGATATCAAACTATTAGTACAATTAATACAACAATCTATACTAATAATTCAGCAAATATTTCAAGTAATTTTATTTTAAATAATGTTGGTAACGTAGGAATTGGAACAACAACACCAAATAATAAATTAGATGTTAATGGAACAAATGGAACATATGCCGGGATTTATTTAAATAGCGCAATCCCCGGAGTTAACGCAAACACGATTTATAATGATAATGGAGCATTAACTTGGGGTTCAACTTCATCTGATAATGACGTTTTAAAATTATTTGACAGCGATGGTACATGTTTGCATAATCCTGAGTCTGGAAGTGAAACTGTTACGTGCTCATCTGATGCGCGTCTTAAAACTAATATTCACGACGCTAAGTCAGTTATTCCTGATTTGATGAAGTTAAAAGTTAGAGATTACACAGTAATTGCGAGTGGTAACAACATGACTGGTCTCATCGCGCAAGAAACTTTGCAGACAATTCCTGAATTAGTCAAAAACGGAAGCGACGGATACCTAATGGTTTCAGAAGTAAATAGCTGGAAACTAGTCAAAGCAATACAGGAGCAACAATCACAACTTGAAAAATTAGATTTTGATAATAAAATAAAACAAAATCAGATAGATGAACAGAATAAAAAAATAAATGATTTAAAAAAATTGATTTGTATTGATCATCAAAATGCAAGTATTTGCTCATAGAAAATGATAAAAAATAGAATAAAAAATAATATGAGAAACTCTGTATTAGTTTTGACACTCATCATTTTATCAGTCAGTGTTTTTGCTACTTACAACCCTGCTAGTTTCACTTTCACTCAGAATTCTTCGTCAGGTAATATTGGGATTGGTGTTGGGTCGCCGTCTCAAAAACTTGATGTGAATGGTTCAGTAAATATTTCTTCAATATTATACACACCACAAATTTGTCTTGGAGGAGTATGCCAAACTACGTGGCAGCAGACGACATGTACAGACACAACAACTACAATAAGCGCTACAGGTGGAACGATTACAACGATTCTTGTCAATGGAATAAATTATACTGTTCACACTTTCACATCTAATGGAACTTTTACTCCAAATATCAATATAACAATTGAATACTTAATCGTTGGTGGTGGCGGAGGAGGAGGCGGAAATAATGGTGGAGCAGGTGGAGGAGGAGGCGGTTTTAGAAATGGTACTGTAAATATCACGTCTCAAAGTTATAATATAACCATAGGTAACGGCGGAACAGGTGGAACAAACACAGTATCTGCTATACAAGGAGGTAATTCTTCTTTTTGGAATATAACTGCACTGGGTGGAGGATTTGGAGGTGCAGGAGGAGGTCAACAAAGTGGAGGTAATGGTAGCTCTGGAGGTGGAGGAGGCGCTGGTGGAAGTTCTTTAGTTGGAGGTAATGGAACCGCAGGACAAGGATATTCAGGAGGAGATAATAACATACTTACTTTAGCATCGGGAGGAGGGGGTGGTGCTGGTGGAGTTGGTGGACATGATACTGGAAATTCAGGAAATCCACCAGCAGGTAATGGGGGGTTAGGAATTAATAATTCAATTAATGGTTCTATTGTTTGTTACGCTGGAGGAGGAGGAGGGGGAGGAACATTGCAAGGAAACACTCAAGGACTAGCAACTTGCGGAGGAGGAGATGGAGGAGATGCCTCTCATGACCCTGCATCTTCAGGAATTGTAAATACTGGAGGAGGAGGAGGAGGAAACGGAAAGAATAACGTAGTAGCAGGAGGCAATGGTGGTGCTGGAATAGTTATTGTAAGATACTTAACAAGCACCTCTTTAACTGTTAGTACCTGCACTGGAACAGGTTGGAGTGTATCTTCAAACCAAGTTTCACTCGCAAACACTTCCAACAATATCTCACTGAATAATTTATTTATTGATAATACAAATTCAAAAGTTGGTATTGGAACAACAAGTCCTAATCAAGCTTTACATGTTGTTGGAAATGTTAATGCCAGTGGAAATATTTCAACCCCACAAATTTGTTTGAATGGAAATTGCCAAACAACTTGGCCAAACAATGAATCAGCAGCAATTGCTAGCATTGGTAACTGGACTGCAGACAAGTCTGGATATAACACAACATCACAATTAAATAATTTGTATTACGCAATTGGAAATCCTTCTGGTTTTTACAACTTAACAACTCTGCCTTATCAGAATAATGCTGCAGGATGGAGTAATGCTTCAACAATTATTACAACTAGTTTGAATGTGAGTTTATCACGTTCAAATATTTCTATTAGTAACGGAACATTGAATATTTTTAATCAGGCTAGTAATGTTACTGTATTAAATTCACATATAGGTTTAGTTAATATTACAAATACCGCTACCGGCGGTACAATAACTACTATTCTTGTTAATGGAATTAATTACACAGTTCATACTTTTACAAGCAATGGAACTTTTACGCCAAGTTTCAATGGTACAGTAGAATACTTAGTTGTGGGTGGTGGTGGTGCAGGTGGTAGAAGTAATGGAGGTTATGCAGGCGGTGGTGGTGGGGCTGGTGGATTTAGAAACGGCACAGGTTATACTGTTGATACGGGAGTCTCTATTACTGTTACTGTTGGAAGTGGTGGCCCTTCTCAATCTAATGCAGGAGGAAGTCCTTCTGGAGATGGTAGAAATTCTGTTTTTGGAAATATAACTTCAATAGGAGGTGGTGCAGGAGCAGCTGCAGTAGGACCTGGTAATAATGGGAGTTCTGGCGGGGGAGGAACTGGTTGGGCCTCAGGTGGTAATGGTACATTAGGACAAGGAAATAATGGTGGACTTGGTAATGTTAATCCTTATTGTGGAGGTGGAGGCGGAGGAGCTGGAGCCGTAGGTAATGACAGACAAGGAACAGTAGGTGGTATTGGAGGAAATGGAACTAACTCCTCAATAAATGGATCAAATGTTTACTATGCAGGTGGAGGAGGTGGAGGAGGAAGCACTTATGGTGTTGTTTGCACTGAAGGCAGCGGAAGCGCAGTTGGTGGTGGTGGAGCTGGAAGCAGGGATGATACTAATGCTATTTCAGGAACACCAAATACAGGTGCTGGCGGAGGTGGCGGAGGTTATAATTCAGGAACGGGATATAGTGGTGCAGGAGGTTCTGGTGTTGTTATTGTTCGTTATCAAACGATTAGTACAGTTAATGCAACTATTTATACTAATTCTTCAGCTAATATCACTAGTAATTTTGTTGTGAATAGTGTTGGTAATGTTGGAGTTGGTACGTCTGTGCCTAATAATAAGTTGGATATTAATGGAACTAATGGGTCGTATGCTGGGATTTATTTGAACAGCGCTGTTCCAGGTGTTAATGCAAATACGATATATAATGACAATGGCGCATTGACATGGAGTGGTACATCTGTTTCAACTGGAACAGGAGTTGTTGGACGAGCAACTTGCTGGAAAACAGCAACGCAAATAGGATATTGCTCATCTGTAATTGCATCAGACGGTTCTTGTACTTGCAATTAGATGAATTTTTATTAAGAATAATATTAATGGATAATAAAATTATCTAAAATAAAATTTTAATTAATTTATATGATTAGAAGTATTCTTATTCATATATATCGTCATCATCGTCAACGCTTTCTATGTCGTCAAGTCTGATTATGTCTTCACTTATTTCTTTTTTAGGAATAGGTTTTGGCGCTTCAAAAACCTGTTTTTTTTCAACTTGTTTTGGAGCTTCTGTTTTTTGTACAGCTGGCTTTACGATTTCAATTTTTGCTGCTACAGGTTTTTCAGCTTCAATTCTTTTTAATTCTTCAGATGCATTAGGATTTGAATCAACAACCTGCGCAACGAGCTCTATTCTTGAGAACATCTCATTTGTTGAGACTCGTCCTATGACTTTTATTATTTTTCCTAGCAAATCATTTTTTATTTCTTCAAAGCTTCCGCCTTTTCTGTTGATTATTTCGTCATGTGTGAGATTAGTAAGGTGCTGCATCTGGTTTCTAAAGAATATTGTTCTTATTGTTTCTGAGCCGTCATCAATTATTGCATTCATGACATATGAATAATCCGGGGAAGCTATTTCGCCGTGTGCATCACATTTGAAAACAAGTCCCTGGTTCTTTATTCTTTTAGTGCATGTTGGGCAAACTTCAAAGTATCTTGGGTCAAACGCCTGAACAACTGTTCCAAGCACTTCCACGTTTTGGTCATTGTTGCTCAGTTCTGAAATTTTTTTTCTTTGTGAATTCTCGCGAGTTTTAACGTCGCCAATCGTGACACCTTCAGGATTTATTATTATTTGAGAATTATCGTTAAGGTTTACTTCTATTTTTCCCTGGTTTTCTTTTGCGTATCCTGATTTTACGCGCACAACGTCGCCTTCCTTAAGTTTTGAAAGCACGTCTGCCTGATTACCCCATGCGACTATTCTTGTTTGTCCAGTTGCGTCCGCAATCATGAATGAACCGACTTTTCCTGACCTTTGCGGCGTATTAAATGTCCTTACTTCAAAAACCCGTGTGACTTTGCCTACAAGCTCTATATTTCTCATGCCTGCAAATATGTCCTTAATAGAAAGCGCTTCCTGAGCTTCCATGATTTTTATCCCAAGCTCATTGGCGATTATGTGAGCTGCACCATCTTCAGAAATAAGCCCTGACAACTCTTCAAGCTTTGCCTTGATTTTGTCATTTATTTCCTGACTTGAAAGTCCTGATTTTTCCTTTATTTTCTCTATGATGTAGTCTCTTGGAATCTTTATCATGTTTAACCCTTAAAGCTTAAGTTTTTCTTAATTATTTATATATGTTATGAAAACAACTCTTTCGCCAGTTGTCAGCGAGGCTAAGGACTATCACAAAAAAGTAATAGTCCGAACTGTTTTGGTCAAACGCAAGAAAATGCAAAATCGCATTTTCTGCGCACAGAAAACTTTGTTTTCTTGTGCTTTTTGTTTTTTCTTTTTTTTAAAAACCGGTTAAAAGGTTAGTGAAACTCATTAATATCAAGAAACATATTGTTCCCTTTTATAACCTTCAATATATCAAATATTATTATCAGTATTAATGATACTCCCAAAGCTAAAAGCCAGTAACTTCCGCTTATGCTTGTCATTTCAAACACGCTGTTTAAAGGTGAATAAACAGCTGCAAATGTTCCTATTAATACCAGTATAGAAACATAGATAAGATATTTGTTTGCAGCTATTTTATGCCTAAAAACAGGTTTACGAAATGACCTGAACACGAATGCATTTGTTATTGCAAAAAAGCTCATCATTACAAAAACAGCAGTTCTTGCAACCTGCTCACTTTCCCCTTTTATTGTGTTAACATAAAAGAACGTGAAAAGCGCGCCCGCGGTCATAATTATTCCAGATACCATTACCATAACAAAAAGCGGCTTGTTGATAATATTATTTTTCTTTCTTGGCTTTGCAGCCATGACATCTTTTGAGTATGAATTAAATGCAAGAGTCAACGCAATCATTTCATCAGAGACTATATTCATCAAAAGGATTTGTATTGCAACAAGCGGAAGGGGAAACCCAAACATTGCGGATAACAAAAGTATTGAAACCTGAGCAACGTTTATTGATACCTGAAAAGCTGTAAACTTCTGTATGTTTGCAAATATGGTCCTTCCCTCTTTTATGGCGTCAACTATTGTTGAAAAATGATTATCCTTTAAAATTAGGTCTGACGCAGCTCTTGAAGCATCTGTTCCTGATGCACCCATTGCAACACCTATGTGCGCCTCTTTTAATGCGGGTGCGTCATTGACGCCGTCTCCAGTCATTGTGACAATTTCATTGTTCTGCTTTAATGCTTTTACAATCCTCAATTTATGTTCTGGTCTTACTCTTGCAAATATGCTTACATTATTTACAACTTTTGAAAGTTCATCATCAGTCATCCTATCAATTTCTTCGCCGTCAAGAGTTTCACATGATAATCCTATCTGACTTGCAATTGCTTTTGCAGTCTGACGAGAGTCGCCAGTTATCATTTTCACTTTTATTCCTGCACTCTCACATGTTAATATTGATTCTTTTACTCCATCACGCGGAGGGTCATCCATTGCGATTATTCCTAAAAATACAAGATTTTCCTCAAACGTCTTTAAGTTTGCTGATGCTGTTTTTTTATATGCAAGAGCAATGGTTCTAAATGCGCTGCTTGTGGCAGCAAGATTTTCCTTAACAATAAACTCCCTTTCATTCTTTGTCAATTTCACAATTCTTTCTCCCTTTTGAATATGAGTGCATTTTTTTAGGAGAACTGATGGCGCGCCTTTTGAATATATATGTTTAAATCCATTATCATTGACAAGAACAGACATCATTTTTCTTTCAGAGCTAAATGGTATTTCATCAATTCTTTTTGACTTAAAATCCTCTCTGTAAATATCGGCTTTGGCCCCAAGAACTAGCAAGGACACTTCTGTAAAATTTCCAAAAACATTGTATTCTTTGTCTGTTCCTTTTCTTTCAATTCGCGAGTCATTGCATAACACTGACGCCTTTAAGATAAGATTTAGCTGCCTGTCTTTTAGATGGGATATGATTTTTCCATTTTCCATAAATGTCCCATTCCCTTCATATCCTGCGCCGCTGACTTCAATTGTTCTATTGTTAAGTATTATTTTTTTTGCAGTCATTTCGCCTGTAGTTATTGTTCCTGTCTTGTCAGAGCATATTACTGTTGTTTCGCCAAGCGTTTCTATTATTGACATTCTTCCAACTATTGCGTTCTTTTTAGCCATGCGATGAGCGCCTGATGCAAGTACTGTGACAAGTACTACAGGAAAACCCTCAGGCATTGCAGCAACGCATATAGCAAGAACAATAATAAGTGTTTCAAGAAACATTGAATACGTGAATGGCATATTCCTAAGTAAAATAAAAATTCCAGTCAAAACTGAAGCTATTATTGCAGATATCACCATCACATTAATTAGCTTATTTACTTTCTCCTGAAGCGGAAGCTGCTTCTCTGCTGAGGACATCATCTTTGCTATTTTCCCAAATTTTGTGTTCATCCCAGTATGCAGAACTTTTGCATATGCTTTTCCCTGAGTCACAAATGTTCCCATAAACAGGATATTCACTTCAGAATATTTCTCAGAAGAACCCGCGGCTTCTTTTCTTATCTCCTTGGATTCTCCAGTAAGCATTGATTCATCGACTTTGAGGTCTTTTTGTTCAAGTGTCAGGCAGTCAGCAGGTATTCTTTCGCCAACCCTAAGAAGGATTACGTCACCTGGCACAAGCTCTTTTGTATATATTTCTTTTTCTTTTCCTTCTCTCATAACGATAGACACAGGCATTATCATCTGTTTTAACGCCTCTATGGATTTTTCTGCTTTGAACTCCTGTACAAAGCTCACACCAATTACTGTAAATATGACAAACAGTATGACGTGTGATGTTATTGTTTTTCCAAGAAAAAGCGATATAAAGAATGTTGCAGACAAAAGATAAATTACATAATTGTTTATTACTTGCCTTTTCAGTATTGAAAATGCGCTGTTTTTTGATGAAGAATCTATCTCGTTAAATCCATATCTTAAAAGCTTTTCTTTTGCTTCTTTTTCAGTTAAACCTACATGTTCCATGCTATTTTTTAATTTTATCCTCTTTTTTATCTAGTGGTTTATTAGAACTATTCTTTAAATAATTATCGGACATATATATCCTCCTTAAATGTTATTGTTCTTTCTTGGTTATTTTTTTGTAGAACTCTTTTATTTTTTCATTGTCAGGATACATATCCTTCACTTTATCAATGGTTATCTTTTTTGGTATCTCAAATATGTGCTGCTTGTTTATCTTCATAAACATTTTTACAGTTTTAATCCATAATGGGCTTAAGATAAGCGTGCACGTTATTAACGCAATTAAAAGTGCATTGTCACTTTTTGTTATTAATCCAATTCCTATAGCCATTGATGCCAAAACAAACCCGAACTCTCCAAGTTGAGATAATAATGCGCCGCCATACAGGCTTTCCTGAAAACTGCTTCCAAGAAGCCTTAATATAACCGCGTTGAGTATTGTGCCTACTATAAATACTATAAATGTTAATATGAGGATTATTTTTATGTTGTCTAGCGCATAACTGATGTTTAGTAGTAGTCCAATTGATACAAAGAATAACGCCACCGATATTAAATAAAATGGTTCGAGCGTCTTTTTAATATGAAACTTATGTTCCCCTTCAGAAACTAAAAGTCCTGCAAGAAACGCTCCAAACGCGCTTGAAAGCCCAAATACTGATGCAAGTATCGCAAAGCCAAAACACATTATTAGCGCAAGAAAAATGTATAATTCGGGGTCATTCTTTATCTCATCTTCAAACGGAAATTTAATATTCTCTTTTTTAATTATGTAAAATATAAGAAATATAGCCATCACTCCAAAAACTGATTCGCCAATAATATTATACACATTTGATTCTGCTTTGTTTTTCAATATCTCAAGCGATATCAGCATTGGCGCAACAGCAATGTCCTGGACAATGAGTATTCCAACAATATTCTGTCCTATCTGCGTGTGAAGCTCTTTCCAGTCATGAAGCATCTTTATTATCACAGCTGTGCTGCTTAAGGCAATTATGAATCCGAAAAGAACAACTTTTTCTATTGGCCACCCATATATTTTTCCAATGAGGGACATTATCCCAAAAGACAATACTATCTGAAGAATCGGTCCGATTATCACAATCTTCCAGTTTGAAACAAGCTTTGGAATTGAAATTTCCATTCCTACAAAGAACATCAATAGAACAAGGCCTATTGAGCCGATGCTGCTTAGTGACGTTGGGTCAGTAATGAGTCCGATGACTGAAGGGCCTATGAAAACGCCGACAATGATATAGGTTACAACATGCGGCTGGTTTAATACTCTTAAGACAAACCCGAGTATGACTATTGTTATCGCTATGACAAACGTGATTA
Organism: Candidatus Woesearchaeota archaeon; assembly: GCA_023266675.1. Taxonomy (GTDB): domain Archaea; phylum Nanobdellota; class Nanobdellia; order Woesearchaeales; family BM511; genus JAHFPP01. The sequence goes on along the minus strand of JAHFPP010000018.1, from coordinate 12,002 downwards.
GAAGAGTATTATCAATTTGCATAATATTATGTTTAGCGCTGTATATTTATACTTTTTCATGTGGTTGGATAATATGAAACCATCCGATTTTTTAGCTTGCATCGGTCCTCGCGAATTATGATTTTAGCGAGAAGGATCTGCGTTCCCGCAACCGTTTCGTCAGTTGACGCCGATGGGCTATTCAGCAAAAATACTGAATAGGCCTTGTTTTGATAGAACTTTATTAAAAGTTCTTGGGACATCCCCCAGCGACGAGCTTGATGTTTATATCGAGTGCTTGCGGATAAGATGCAAGCGTAAGGTTTCATATTAGCCAATGTGGAGTATCATAATTCCACAATTATTTTCAGCCTATATCTATCTGCATGTTCTGAAATCTTTTTGAGAGTTTTTCGCGCAGGCGTTCAATATGTCCTTCTTCATTTTTTAGTTCCATATATTTCTTGTCAAGCGTTTTTTCAGGGTTGAATTTTTGGAGTATCCAGACGCATTTTATGTTCTCTATAGTTTTTCCAATCTCTATCAAATCGCTTTCTTTATCCATAAGTCCTGGTACAATTGTTGTTTTAAAGAATATTTTTAAGTTGTTCTCATTTTTCTTTAGAAGGGTTATCGTTTCCTTTACCTCATTCATTATTCCATCCGTTTGTTTGAAAAAGTTTTTTGAATGAGTTGTTTTTTCAAATAAATTATTTTCAAACTGAGATTTCAAGTCAACTTCAATAAAATCAAGAATGTTTTCGCGAAGTAATGAAAGAATGCTTGTGGGTCTTGCGCCGTTTGTCTGGATCCCGACTTTCAGTCCGATTTGTTTGCAGTGGCGAGAAAGATTTAATAGCGCCTGACGTTGCAAAGTTGGTTCGCCGCCTGTGAATATGACGGTGTCATAAGAACCTTGAGCTTCATTTATTCTTCTTTTTGCTTCAAGAATATCAATGAGGTACTCTGCTTTGAAATCCAAAACTTCAGGCGTATTGCAATACGGGCACTTAAAGTCACATCCCGCAAGGAAGATTGCTAAGCATGTACTCGTCTTCAAGCTTGCTAAAGATATAGGGACTATTCCACCCATATATACTTGCATGTTTTGAACCTCTTAAAATTTTAATCTGACTCATGTTCATCCTCTTTTGTCTCTAAAAAATTGCTTAGTGTCCTGTTCTTTCTTATTGTGTCATAGCTTATCTTGTTGTTTTGTGTCTGTATCATTGCGGCCTCTTTTGTTTCTGTTACTTTAAAACTATTTTCCTGTTGAACCAAATCCACCTTCGCCGCGAATAGTCGCGTCTAGGTCATCTACTTCCTTAAGTTTTGCAGACTCAAATTTTGAAAAAACTGCCTGGGCAATTCTGTCGCCCCTTTTAACTTCGTAATCATTTTTACTGTGATTGATTAGAATAACGCCAACCACTCCTCTGTATTGGTGGTCTATTGTGCCTGGAGTGTTTAGAACTGTGACGCCAAACTTTGCAGCAAGTCCAGAGCGTGGTCTAACCTGCATCTCGTATCCAAATGGAACAGCGACTTTGATTCCAGCAGAAAGAACTTTTGACTCGCCAGATTTTAATGTGTAAGATTCAGCAGAATAAAGGTCCATACCCGCGTCACCCTCATGAGCGTATGATGGAGTAGGCAGATCTTTCTCGATTTTGACTATTTGCACTTCCATATTTTCATCTCAACACGATTTAACTATTTTATAGACAAAAAATAAAGTTTTGTAGTCCCACCCACAAACCTTTCCAAAAGATGGATAAAAAATATTAATTCATTTTATATTTAAACACATCGTTACTTCAGTATATATTTTGCAACAATATTCTTTGAATCTAATTAATGGTTTTGTCATTGAAATCAAATATCGAATGGATTTTGTCAGACACTATTCTTCCGTCGCTTGACGATACTTTGATGTTCAGTGTTTTGAATGTCTGAGTGACAAACGTTATGTTGTAAACGTGGTGTTCTCCGGAGTTTTGCAAAAGTATAATCCTTTTTAGCGGAGAATTTCCGGGATACTTCTGGTTCTGGAATTTTACTGCGCTGTCAAGTGCATCATTAATATCAATTTTTACTTTTGAAATCTCAAGCGGCGACACTTTTCCGCTTTCCCTAAACACTTCGCTCTCAGGAGTCTGTGTTATTTTGTCGCCAACAACAAATGTGACTATCCTCTCCGAATCTTCCTTGTAGTAGCCAATATGCCATTCAGAAATATCTTCTTTTCCCGTCATTGCAAAAACGTTTGCAAGGTATGATTTTTTATTGCTTTTCTTCCAATTCTTAAATTCCTGGCTTTTTTCAAGTTTTTCTATCGTATCATTCGGTTCCATAAAAACTTTATTGCTTCAGTAGTTTAAAAAGTTTTGGTAAATATTTTTTTACAACACGTTTCTCATTTAATAATAACTATTCGTCCGCTTGGGCCTGGATTTAGCACGATTGTTTTTCCAATTTTCTGCGTTTTGTAGAAATTCTCGTGCAGGTGTCCGCTTGCTGCAAGCACAGGCTTGTATTTATCTATAAATCTCCTAAATGACATGTTTCCAGCGTGATTTTTCCCAACAACATCAATTAGGGTGTTATACGGAGGCTGATGAGTCAATAGAATCACTTTGTCCCTTCCCTTAATCATCTTCTCCCATTTTTTTGCAATATTCTCAAAAACAAGATCCTCATATGCAAAACCGCCTGTACCATATCCTAAAAACAGCAAGCCATCCATTTCATAATGATTCTTGTGGATATAAAAAATATTTTTTAGTCCCTTGCAGGCATCTTTAAGTTCATCCTCACTTTCATGGTTGCCTGGTATCATCAAAACAGTTTTTCCCATGCTGTTGATTTCTCTTAAAAACGATTTCATGTAAGCCTGAAACATCGTGAAGTCCCCAAGGCATATTACCAAGTCGGCATTGAGCGCTTTTTTCTTAACTGCTTCAATATGGCTCTTGCTTGAGTGCGTGTCAGTGAAAAGCAGTATTCTCATAATATTAAAGAATTAAATGGTGTTTATAAATATTTATTTAAAATATAACTTTAGTACTTGGATTAATACTTTTAAAACGATGTTATCGTTGATTCTATCTCAGCAATTTTCTTTGCTGCTTTTTCACTTTTGTTTTTTTCAAGGCCTATTGAGTAGACCTTGTATTGCCCGACTTTCTCTGAGTCAGTAGGTATCCCCTGGTCTTTATAGTGCGCTTCTATCTTGTCATAAAAAATTATTGCACCTTCATTTTTTATGTTTGTCCGCCACGAAACAGGCCCTTTCTGAAGATATATTGTGTCAATGATGCTTGTACCTATACCTATTCCTTCGTAATCCTTATGCGTGAACATTTTGCATATATATTCGCATTCGTCAATTGCATAGCTTATTGCGCCGCCGGCATTCTTGGTTGCTAGATAAACAGTTGGTGATTTTTTTGATATTCTCTTGAAATAATCTTTCACTATCCTTTTTCTTTGAGGATGAAAAATGTCATTTATCAGTTTTTTAAGCATTTTTTTCTCTACAACCTTAAGAGGATATGACGTTATTATAAATGGTGTGCTAATTTTTGTGCCGTTGCCGTTGCCTAGAAGCTCTTCAATCAGCCCTGTTGACTTTATCTGCCCCTTCTTATATTTCAATGATGTTATCTGCACAGAATTTCCAGGACCCATATAATCAAGAAGCTCGTAAGCGTCAAGTCCTTTTTTTATCAGGCTTTTCCTTATTTTTCCTTTTTGAATCATTTTCTTAAATTCAAATTCCGAATTGATTTCAGAAACAATTTCTCCGTCCTTATCAACAAATGGTGTTTGGCCTATTATTATTAGCTTCTTTGCCTTAAGCGTCTTTGCAAGCTCAGTTGCAAGGTCGTCCCCGTCAACCTTATAAAAATTATTATTGTATTTTCCAATTGCAGTGATAATCGGTATCTTATTCTGATATATCACTTCAATTATAGGCTTTGTATCAATATTTATTATGTCGCCCAGAAACTCTGTGTCATAATTTTTCCCATTGTCGTCAGTCTCTTCTCCGTGAGGGATGACTTTTATGGTGTCTAGCGGCAGTATCACAGATTTTATACCTGCTTTTTTGAGTTCTTTGGAAACGTTTAGCGAGTTTTCTTTTGCGTCGTCAATAATTTTTTCAATTAATTCTGACGAAATCACTTTATACCCGTTCACCTTCTTTGTTTTTCCTGTGATTTTAGAATAATATTTTCCTCCGCCAATAATTAATGGAAGATAAAATCCGTCGTTTTTTGGAAAACATCGTCCAAGGTAGCCTATTTCCGCTGAGAGCTGTTTTAAATTTTTTGTCGAGATTACATCCCCGCTTACTTTTATAACTCCAATCTCATGCTCTGGAATATTGTATAACAAATTTTTCCAGTATCTTGAAGTCTTTATTCCAACGTCAGAAACGATTCTTTCAATATTTTCTTTAATTTTATTTCTTTGCATTTTTTAATTTTATATAGCTTTTTTTATTGTTTTTCTTCTATATCTTAAAATAAGGATTTCTTTAAATAGTTATTTGTATGGTGCTTTATTTTATAATCCTTAACAATATAAAAAACTTTATGAATAGAATCTTACTCATAACATAAAATGGAAGCGGATTTACAAAAAGAACTAATAAGAAAGTCCATGCATTTATTCATAGGCTCGGCATTTGCAGCATTAATCTACTTTGGTTTTCTATCTGCACTTTCTCTTTCAATTTTTTTTATAATCTCATTATCATTGATGTTTTTTATTCATAAAACTAAAAAAAGAATTCCACTTATCACAGATATACTGGATGTTGTATCACGTGATAAAGAGTTTCCTGGATACGGCGCATTAACTCTCATATTTGGAATACTGCTGTCAATGGTTCTTTTTTCAAAGGATATCGCAGTTGCATCAATACTCATACTTTCAATTGGGGACGCGGTTTCTCCAATAATCGGGATGCATTTTGGGAAGACAAAGACAAAGCTCTCAAAAACAAAACTTCTAGAAGGAGTTATAGCAGGCACGCTTCTCTCTTTTATCGTAGTAATCCCCCTTGTAGGATACACGCTTGCATTTTTTGGCGCAACAATATCAATGCTACTCGAATTCTGGGATGAAACAAGCTTCATCGATGACAACCTCCTAATCCCTCTTGTCGCAGGGACAGTTATGACAATAATAAATTTAATCTGACTTTCCTAAAACAAATATTCTTTTTATTATCTCTGATTCTTAAGGTATTCAGAAGCATAATTCAATGTCATTACATCAAACTCTCTGGTTTTAGCGACAGCGATTGCATATGCATATTCTTTTAGATTCCCCGGACGTTTTTTGTGCGGAAAAGTTACTTTATCTCCTTCCACAATAAATGGAAAATTATTGAATGTGACTTTTGGAGAATTACCAAGTATCTCGTTTAAGCTTGGGTAATGGCTTGAAAGAATCAATAAAGAGTTCTCTTGTTCAGCCATTGTTTTTATCACGCCTGCTGTAAGGTACATCCCTCCATCAGCTTCAGTGGATGTAAATGGTTCATCCAATGCTGAAATCCAGTATTGCCCGTTTGGCGGAATAATCTCATTCACTCTTGCAACATCCTGCTGGAATGCTGACTTGTCCTGTCCATCTCCTTTGCCTCGAAGAATAATCTTATCCCTTACAGAAACTCGAGCATATGTTGCGGGAACAAAACTTCCTGAAAGAGCAAGTGTAGCAACATAGAGGGCTTTTTTCATATCAACGGTTTTTCCTCCACTATTTACTCCTTCAAGAACCTCTACTCTGGTTTCATTGCTAAGGTGCAGATTCATGTAGGTGTCATTTGGGACCATTCTCCCTCTTCTTTGCCCTAATGGATAGAAATATCCGTTTCGGATTATTAAACAATTGTCTTCCTTTGGCACAATTTCCGGTCGTGACCAATGGTTATTGTAAGCAATATCTGCTAATTCTATATAGGTCATCAATTCTGAAAAGTTCCATTTTCCATGAAGTTCAGTAAGTGTTGCGATATGTTTATTCGCGTCATCTGTTTTGACTTGCTGTGCAAGTTCTGAAACAAGCCTTTTGGCAAGCTTTATCTCATATGCTTCTAATCTGTCTTCCGATATTCCTAATTTTCTCTGTAAATCTGTTGGATCACGATTGTGTATTTTTGCATCTGATACACGTTTATTTCTTAATTTCTTTATCTTTTCATATTTCTCCTTTCGTTTGTCATCATAGAAATCACTAAACGCTTTATCATAAGATTTTGTTGCATCTGTAGCATATTTTAGCGCAATTGTGACTTGATTATCCGATAGAAAATCATTGTACTGTTTGCAAATATCAAAAATATTTGGAGGAACTCTTTTTCCTGTTTTCAACTCCTTTGGCAGTTTAGTTGCAAGGCGAAAATATTGCATTGCATCATTAAGCCCTTCTGTAGCTATAGTAATCAATTCCTTCTTCTCCTTGCCAAAAATACCCAATCTATCCAGCATGTAAGAAAGCCCGTTTCCTGTTACTTTCTCAAGATTTGCTTCCCATCCGGACTCTATCCCTTTAGAGGGACTCGAAAAAAAGAATTGCATAGGGGGTCTTAAGCTGTCATCATCATTTTTTTCATCATTTTCATGTCCTCTTTTGAATTGTCTTAGGAATTCATTATGCATGACAATATACTCAACAGAATCAAGCTGATTGTTTATTGCTGTAATATCCTTCTTTGGATTTAGCAGTAAAGCGTCAAGTGATGGAACATCTGACGCGTAGTTTACTCCATACGATAATAATGCATCTATTCTTCTGTGCATTGAATCCCATCTTGATATACTATCTTGATAAGTGAATAGTTTCTTTGTCTCTTCATCCAAGACATCATTTGCCATTGGTATTCACCTTGCTTAATGAATATGCGTGTGCAAGAATCTGCTGATTAAGCCCCTCAGCTTTAGCCATTACAAATGCATATCCTGGCTGAGGATTTGCTCCTGGAAGCTTTTTATGCGCAGTTAAAACATTACCATTTATCTCCTGATATTCAAAATGTGAATGGATAACTCCTTCAATATTCAAGGAGTGATGTTTTAACTGAGGATAATGAATGGCAAACATTCCTCTCGCTGTCGGCAATTCTGAAATTCTTTTCACAAGTCCGTATGTCAAAGCTTCCCCTTCTTTGGCATTTGTAGATGACCATGCTTCATCTATGCATATCAATACTGAAGATCCATTTTTTACATTTTTTAAAACACTGTCATATGCATTAAGTTCCTGTTCAAGTGCGCTGCGGTCGTTAAGTCCGCTGCCTTTAAGGCGAAAATATACTTTATCAAAATGAGAGATTCTTGTTCCATGCTTAGCGGGAACATAATTTCCTGCCAATGCGCATACAACTGCAAATGCGGTCTTCTTCATGTCAATGGTTTTTCCGCCGCGGTTTGTTCCATCGAGAATCTCAACTCTTTTCTTCGCATCAAGGAGTGTGTTGTTTGGCGTAAGTTCTTCTTTTCCAAAATTTGATGTAAGCGGATAAGTTCCTTCTCTAATATCAATTATTCCATCCTCTTTTGGAAGGATCTGTGGCAATGTCCATCCTTTATTATCTCTAAAATATTCAGCCTGCGATGCCGCAACTATAAGCTGATTTGCAAGCATATTTGCGCTTACAATATCTCCATCTGACCCTGCAAATGGCCATTGCACGCTAAGAATTGGGGATTTGCTAAAATATTCAAATCTTCTCCATTGTTCAAGTGAAATGTAATGATTCAAATATTTTTTATCAAGTGTTGTTCTTGTTTTTAGATAATTGGGTATTTCAATGCGTCCATAATCATAGTAACTATAACCTACTTCCCTCTCCATTCTCTCTGCCTGCAAACTGTCAGCAACTTCCTCTAACCTTTCCCTTGCTGCTATTGGCTTTTCGGCAATTGTTTTCATAAGCCTGTATTTTAGCATCCCAAACGTTTGCGGCGGGTCATTAACTATCTCTTCTGCAAATCTATACGATTTAAAAAGAGGACTTTCATCAATCAGAACTGCAAAACCATCCAAAAATTTTGTTGACGCTA
>JAHFPP010000018.1:0-3932 GCA_023266675.1 Candidatus Woesearchaeota archaeon | reverse complement strand
GCTAAAACATTTTCTGAAATTGTTTTTGCCTGTTTAAACCAATGGGTGAAATCTTTACAGAAACGAAGATAATCCTGATAAAAAGGGTCCTGCTCTTGCCAATGGATCGCTCCGCTTTCTGACGAGCCAAGTTCATTTGAAATCAATAGTTTTGTAAGCGAGGAAAGATGAAGATGAGGAACCAGCATATTATTAACTGCTTGCGCAATATTTTCAAGTGTTTTTGAATAAGATGGGTTGTCTACTATATCACGAAGAAATAGCTGTCTTTTCTGTATTGTGTCAATAGTTGGAAGAGGCTGTGTCCAGGATGATTCATATAAACTTAATATCTCTTCCAGTTTATTTTTTTTGATTATATCAATGTATTTTTGATTGTGTCCACCCATCACTCGGGGGGAGCTCATGCAAAAATTGTTTATTGGAACATCCCTGTCTTCTTCAACTTCTTCAAATCCATGCTTTGGAACGAATCTGACTTTTATTCGTCTTTTTGTTTTTTCCTGAATTACCCATTGGGTCGCTAGTCTTTTATTCAGCGGAATATAGAAAAAATCATCCAACAACTGTTTTCGTTCAGAACTCGATTCTAATCCATAATCCCATTGACTTAATGCTTTGCCAGTATGCAACTGCTGGTTTTTAAACAGGATAGAAATAGTTTCAGCATCGACAGCTCCTAATTCTTCCTCTAACATTATCATTAGAAAGTAGTATCAATTTATAAAAGTTATTGTGCACATATTCTAACTCAGATATAATCCTATTCTGGATGTTTTTAGTTATAATTATAAACCAATTTAACTTTTTAATAAAAATGATTAAATCAGTGATACTTGACTTTGACGGCGTTATACACGACACTTTAAAGATTGCATACAGTGTTGCAAAAATATTTTATCCAGATTTGACGCTTAAGCAATACAAGAATATGTTTAACGGCAACATCTATTCCCATAAAAAAGTCATAAAAAAATTCAGGGCAGAGTTTCTTACGCTTCAGCACGAAAAATATCTTCTCTTAAAGATTGAACGGGAGATAAAAAAAGAACTTTTGAAACTGAAAAAAAAGTATAATTTATACATAATAAGCTCAAACAGCGAATCAACACTCAACCTTTACTTTGAGAATAATAACATTATACACCTCTTTGATGAAGTCCTTGGGTACGAGACGCATACATCAAAAGAGCACAAATTTAATATGATACTTAAAAAGCATAAACTGAAGAAAAACGAATGTATCTTTGTCACAGACACGCTTGGCGACATCTTGGAAGCAAATAAAATCGGAATAAAAACAATCGCTGTCGACTACGGGTTTCACGACAGAAAACGTCTTGAAAAAGGAAAGCCGCTAAAAATAATTTCTGACTTTAAGGGGATTGAAAAAGTAATCAATTCAATGACGTTCTGAATACTAACAAACTTCTTCTTTTATTTTTTTGGTAGAAACTATTTTAAATATCCAACTATTATACTAGTCTGATGCAGAAAAATAAATTATTTAGTAAAGAGGCTTTAGTATTCGTAATAATTTCTCAGATTTTAAACTTTATATTTCCTATTTTACTTCCCGGGTATCCTATTATAACAATATTACCACTCATTGGTTTTATTATATTTCCTTTCTTCACAAAAGGTTTTAAAAATAAATTAATTTTTTCAACGATTTATTTTTTTACTATCCCTATAGTTTTATTAATAGTTTTTATTGGTTTATATTCATTCGTAATAAATAATCTCTTTAATGATTTCTTATGGTCCATTATTGAATTTATCTTACAGATAATCTTTTGGATATCTCTAATTATAGCTATTAATTCTGCATTTAATCTTTTATTTATAAAACTTTATTGTAGATTTAGACTTTCAGATAAGAATGAAAGAAAGATTTCTAAATTACTAATTTATTTAACAATTCTGATAATAGTGTTCTACACCTCTCTTAGCTTATCCTCTCAAGTGTGTACTAAAAAGACAGGAAACTTCTTCTTATATAATCAAGAAAAATGTTCTTGTGACGGAATCAAACTACCCTCTATCTTTAAATCAAATTCTTGTATAGGACAATGTATCGATTGTAAATGTGGAGTTTATGGAAAAGAATTTAAGGATTATGATTGCTCAAAATTCCCTAATTATGGTAATTCATCTAATGTAAATGAGACTTTTTTTGATAAATATGTAAATAGTTTTCTTAGTTTTGATTAACAATGTTAAAAAAGTTATTTTTGTTTTTTTCAAAGACTATAATAATCTTCAAGAACAATCTGGTCAAGCTCTTCAATGTCTTTACAAACATATAGTTTTCCACTACCAAGTTCAACAATCTTTTCCGCAAACCTTCTTCCTTTGTCGTCAAGGTTTATTCCTACAATTGATATCGTAACTTTTGCGTTTTTAGCTTTTGCAACTTCGTCAAGAACTTCTCGCTCAGGGTCTTTTCCTGTTGTTGGAAGCGCATCAGTCAAAAGAATCAGGTGCTTAGTTGCATCAGTTTCAGGAAACATGTCAACTGCTTCAGAAATCGTTTTTTGAATATTTGTCTCCATTGACGCCTTGACTTTTGTTATTGTCCGCAGCAAATGCATAAAATCGTTTGTTGGCGCGACTTTTTCTTTTATGTCAGAGCCAAACGCTATCATGCCAACTTTGTCTTTCTCGCTGATAGCTTTGTATGCAAGTGCTATACCTGCTTTTTTTGAAAGAGAGATTTTATCGCCTTTCATAGAGCCTGACGCGTCAAGGCCGTATATAATATAAATGTGGGCTTTTGATTTCTTTTCGTAAACTTTCAAATCCTCTTTTATTATTCTTGAGTGCCCTCTTCTTGCAGCAGTCTTCACTGTTTTTCTCACAGCAATATCTCGGTATATATCGCCTTTTTTGTAATTTTTATAATCTTCGGCAAGACCATATCTAGCATTTTTCTTATGGGTTTTTTCGCCGTAAAAACCTTTTGGTTCAAGCTTGTCAAGCTCTTCAACGTACATGACTAGTGACGCAAGTTCAAGACCTTTATCGGTCAAATCTCCTTCTTTGTCGATAAGCCCTTCTTTCTTTAGCTTCTCGACTCTGTCTTTGAGTTTCTTTTGAAGCTCCCGTTGAAACTCTGGAATCCTAATGTTTTTTTGAATATAATCAGGGTCGTATCCAGTTGCTTCTCGTATCAGCGTTTCGCCAAAAAGCTTTTTTGCCATAGCATAATTTTTTACCATCTGGTCAAACATAAGGTCAGGCGTGAATGAGCCCATTCCCTGGTTTATTGCGTCGTTTAGAAGTTTTCCAAAATCAATAGTCTCTTCGTCAGCTTCAATCACTGAATGCATGAGCTTGTCAGACTCATTTTGGCTTTTGAGTTTTCCATCCATCTCTGACGAATGCTCTCCTTCGCCAAGCTTCTTGTCTTTGTCTTTTTCAAACTCTACAGATTTCTCATCCTGCACACTAGGGAGACTCACTCTTGCCAGCAAGTCCCGCGTTTTTTGAAAAAGTTTTGAATTTTTCTTCAAGATATTGTTCTGGTGACTGCAAGTATTTTTTGCTTGGTTTAAGTTTAATCCTGTGGGATAAAACTGACATTACAGCTTCGTTGAAATTCTTGAAACTTACTGCGCTGTTTTTCTCAATCAAAGCATTTGCCTGAGCTCTTTCATAAAGGCCAAGTGATGCTCTTACTGACGGAGTTTTTTCAAGGTTCTCGTCTTCCCTTAATATTCTTATGAATTCTATCATTCCGGAGAATAAGAAGCTAGGCGTTGGAACAATTGTTTTTCCATATTTCTTCACGATTTTTTCCTCGATTTCCTGTGACTCTGGGTAATCCATATATATCAAGTCAACTCTGTCTAGAAATACGTCAGAAATTGGCTCGGTGTTTATGTCCTGCGGGTTCATTGTGCCTATGAAGATGAAGTTTGCTTCAAAAT
>JAHFPP010000072.1 GCA_023266675.1 Candidatus Woesearchaeota archaeon | reverse complement strand
TTTTTCATACCCTCTCCTTTCGTCGCTAGGGTATTTAAAAATCTGACGATTTTTGGCACCCTTTTCTTTCATAAAAATTATTTAGAAATCTTAATATTTTAATTTCTTTCTTTCAATATAGATTTAAATGCCATTACAACACTTTCATTTATATCTATCAATATAATCTCTTTTAATGAGGTTTCTTTAAATTTCTTTATTTCCTCAATCATTATTCTTGCAGCTTCAATTGGTTCAAATCCCCCAATACCTGTTCCCATCCCAGGCATTGCAATTCTTGAAATTTTATTGGAATCAGCTGTTTTTAGTGATGCAAAAACCGCTTTCCTTATGTTTTCCTCTTTTGCTGACAATGTTGGCATTTCTAAGGTTGGAGAATGGATTATGTGCCTGAAAGGAAGCATTCCGGCATCAGTTAATATAGCTTTTCCAATGGGTATTGGAGATTTTCTCATTGATTCCACTTCTATAACCTCTCCACCGACATTTTTTATTATCTTAGAAACACTTCCATCCATAATACCATAACAATTTGTCGGGTTTACTATCGCATCAGCCTTTTCCTCAATTAGATTGCCTAACTTAACTGTTATTTTTATCATCTATTCCCTCATTTATTAATAAACACTATTTCTTTGCTTTCTATTAATTTCTATTTACTGCTTTAAATACTTTCTATTTTTTTTGGATAATCCTGGTTTTTAGCGTCCTTCATATGACTTTTATCATAAATATGATAAATATCTATTATATCATTATAGTCATATAGTTATCAGTTGTCATAAATGTATCTTAAGATAGAAAAGTATTTAAATGACCTTTATCATAAACATCATAAAAGTGTATATTAGAGTACACAATCTGTAAATGAAAAGGGTAAACATAAGCGTAAGCGAAGAATCGCATACAAAGGCCAAAGTAATTTCTGTCTTAAAAGGCATAACCCTAAACGAATACTATGAAAGTGCAATAAATGAAGCTTTATCCAAGGATAAGACTCTTCTTGAAAAGCTGAAAAGACAAATTTAAACAAGATTCGTTTAGAGAAACTTTTAAGGCAGATTAGGTAATTACATGAATAAACAAAAAATCGGAAAACAAATGTTGGTGATGGTTATACTAATTAGTTCTTTATCATTATTCACACTCGCAGACTCAACTTTTAGTTCTGTTACCTTCACAAATCCGCTAAATATCGGAAATTCACAAACAATTACAGCAAACATATCATCAACTGGAAATTTATCATCTATCATTATCGAAATAATCAATGCAAATCATTCTATGACTCTAACTAATGGGCAATTTGAATACTCATGGACACCAAACCAGGGAACAACGACATTTAAGATTTATGCACTTGACACTCAAAATACAACCTCATTATACCAATCCTCATTTTTGGTAAAGGATTTGACAAGTCCGTTATTAACATTAATCTCACCTACCAGTACTGTAACCTCAGAAACAGCAAACCTTAAAATTTTAACAGATGAGAATTCAACATGCAAATATGATACTGCAAATAAAGCATATGACTTAATGTCAAATTTTTTTCAAACAACAGGTGCGCTTACTCATGAGTCCGTACTAACTCATCTTACAACAGGAATAAAAGAATATTATTTTTCATGTAAAGACACAAGTTCCAATTTTGGTAATTTATCAACCACATTCAATGTTAATCTTGGCCCTACAGCACAAATAACATTAAGCAAAGTATCTCCTCTAAAAGCAGATACCTATAAAATCAGTGTTCTTACATCAAAGCAACTTTCATCAACGCCAAGTCTTCAGTATAAATTTGATGATGAACAAAAAAATTACCAGGTATCGCTTGTAGGACAGGATAGTGATTGGAGTGGATATCTTGTCATATCCTCGGAGTCTAAAGACCGCATAGGAACATTTTCATTTCAGGGAACAGATTATGACGGACTCTCAGGTAACAAGATTACGGATGGTGCACTATTCATAGTTGATACAACAAAACCAATAGCACCAATAAGTCTTTCAGCAAATATAAATGAAGATGAAATAGCGATATCATGGTTTTATGAGGGAGAGAAAACAGATAAATTCAATATTTACCGCTCAACGGTTCCCGGAGTAGAATATGTCGATTATTATGATACTGACAGAATCACACCTTATTATGATAGCGGTATAGAAAATGCAAAAGACTATTATTACAGAGTTGCTGCGGTAGATAAAGCAGGCAATATCGGTGACCTTTCAAGTGAAGTTCATATACTTTTCAATAAAAATGATGTAAACGAAATAAATTCAGATAACACCCCTACTAACACGGCAAAGTTATCAGCTACCCTTGAAAAAAGACTTAATATAACCTATTCAAATGTAAAAACACTGAAGTTTGATGTTAGATACACATTATCACAACTTGAAAAACAAACAGACAGATTTAAAACAATAACTATAAACGAATTAAATCTTATTGATACAATCAAATCTGAAGATTCAAACATAGACAGCATATTATCGGAACTAGACAACCTTAGGGTACAAGACTTAAGCGATAAAGAATTTGATGATGCAATAAAAAATATTCAGGAAAAAATTAACAAAATAAAGGATGAGACTGTTTCTGAGATTACAATTATTGACAGCCTTGAATTTACTCAAAGTACAAGCCAATCAGAACTTACTTTGGCAATAAACGAATTATTTCTTCGAAAAGAGCTTGACGAAACCACAAAACTAAACTATACAAAAGCAGCAGAATCACTTCAGGACTCATCAATAATATTTGAAACGGCAATAATCATAAAGACAAAATCATTAAGCGGAAAAGAAAACTATGTAACATTGATAACAAAAGAAATAAGCACTTCACAGGAATCATTCAACACAATACTTCTTGAGTCAATTCCAAAAACTTATGCGGAATCATCAAAAGACATAATTTTCTCACAAAATCCAGTAATATTAAAAGATGATCCTGTTGTTTATTGGAGTTATCCAAAAATTGATAACGTAAAGTTCTCTTATTATATAAATGAAAAGAAGCAGATAAGTGATGTAAAAGATGCAAAAACATTAATCCTTCCAGATCCTTCAAAATTCATATCAAAAAAAGGGGTATACTCTCCTGAGTCCCAAACTCAAAATAAAGTCATCGGAAATTCTATATTTGAAAGCAGCTCAATTAAAAGTTTTAAAGATTATATCTTTTTGGGAATAGGGATAATCATAATCTCTGCTTTAGTTGTATATTATTTCTTTTTTATAAATGATTCAGGAATAGATACATCTGATAATGATGAATACTCCTCTCCAAAACAAGGTATGACACAAGTGTACAAAACTATTCAGCCTCAATTTCAGCAAGATAGCTACACTGATTACTCAGATAATAAGACAGATGAGAAACACATGATTAATCTGATAAATCATGCAGAAATACATGCAAATAACCTTAATTTTGAACAAGCAGCAAAAGAATATGCATTAATTTATTCATTTTTTAACTCATCAACATTTAATACAGACTTCAAATCAAAAGTTGCAAAAAAAATAAGTTCACTTCATAAAAATATAAGCGTTAAAAAAAAGATAGAGCTTGCAAATGATACTGCCATAAAAGGCGACTTGGCATTGTTATGCAAAATTGTGAAAGAACTTGAAGCTACAAAAGACTCGTTTTCAAAATCAGAAAAACATCCTTTAAAAGATTATGTGAAAGAGTATTATGATTATTATTCAAGTATATTGTCAAACCAAAATAAAAAGATAAGATAGTCAATAGTGGGTTATCAATTATAAACTATAAATGTGGTGGTAAGTGTGGGACGAAATAATTACAGTAAGATATTTGGGTTATTATTGATTATAGTTGCTACTTTATTGTTAAATTATTCATCAGTTTATTCATCTAACATCTTCAATGCAACATCACGGGTGAATGTTACAAACCCCTATCCAGTAATAGATACAGTAATTGTAACACCAAATATACTTTTAACTGCAGGAGCTACGCATAATATCACCTGTAATGTTTCTTTGCATGATTGGAATGGATATTCTGATATATCTGTTGTCAATGCTACTTTTTGGGATAATAATAATGTCAATCTTAGCTCTCCAGATGATAATAATACACATTATACAAATACAAACTGCACATATACCTCCCAAAATGGATTTTATGTAAATTATTCATGTTATTTCAACGTTTGGTATTATGCCAATAATGGTTCAAACTGGTTATGCAACGCAACTGTTATGGATTTGTCAAATCATACCGATAGTTTATCAAATTCTACCTCTGTTCAGGGTTTTTATGCTTTGAATGTCACTTCTTTGATTGATTATGGTAATATGGTTTTGGCGGATTTTTCGCCGAATGTTAGTGTTAATATAACTAATATTGGTAATTTGAGGATTAATGTAAGTGTTCTTGGGTATGGAGGTAGTAATAAGACGGCAGGTACTAATTATTCCATGTTTTGTCAGTTTGGTAATATAACTATCGACAATGAACGTTTTTCAACTAATCCAGCTGATAATTTCAATTCTAAAGTTAATTTGAGTAGTTATTCTCAAAACATTAATGGGATTTCTATTCCTAAGACATTAGATGGTATTGTTTTGGGAAATACTACTTATTGGCAGCTTTACACTAGTCCAGTTAATAATCCATTTGGTCTTTGCAATGGTACTGTTGAATTCACAGCTAGCTCAGGATGAGCTCTATTATCTTATCCCAAGCTTATAAAATAACAAAATATAAAAACCACTATACTAATAATGTACTTAGTGGGTTTCGTGGAATATAAAAAAACAGTATTTTTGTTAGTATTAGTACTTTTTAGTTCTTTAATCCTATTTACATACTCTTCAGCATACAATTATGATTATGTTAACGTTTCTACACGTGTTAACGTCACTAACGC
This sequence comes from Candidatus Woesearchaeota archaeon, assembly GCA_023266675.1. GTDB lineage: Archaea > Nanobdellota > Nanobdellia > Woesearchaeales > BM511 > JAHFPP01. The sequence goes on along the minus strand of JAHFPP010000072.1, from coordinate 1,150 downwards.
ATACCCTTCAATTGATATTATTAGAATTGATCAAAATATTCTATTGACCGCAGGAGCAACTCAAATTGTAAGATGTAACGTTTCTTTGCACGATTGGAATGGCTATTCTGATATTGTTAGTGTTAACGCAACTTTATGGGACAATAATACTGTAAATTTTAGTTCTCCAGATAATAATAACACACATTATACAAATAATAGCTGTCTTAATCTCTCTCAGAGCGGGTATTATGCAAATTATACTTGCGCATTTAATGTTTGGTATTATGCCAACAACGGCTCAAACTGGCTTTGTAATGCAACTGTTAGAGACAATTATAACTTTACTTCGAGTGGACAAAATTCTACATCCATTCAGGGTTTTTATGCTTTGAATGTCACTTCTTTGATTGATTATGGTAATATGGTTTTGGCGGATTTTTCGCCGAATGTTAGTGTTAATATCAGTAATATTGGTAATTTGAGGATTAATGTTAGTGTTCTTGGGTATGGAGGTAGTAATAAGGCGGCGGGTACTAATTATTCCATGTTTTGTCAGTTTGGTAATATTACTATAGATAATGAGCGTTTCTCAGTGAATTCTTCTGCGGATTTTAATGCTAAAACCAATTTAAGCAGCTATTCTCAGAATGTTTCTGGAGTTTCTATTCCTAAAACTGTAAATGGAGTAGCTTTAGTGAATACTACTTATTGGCAGCTTTACACTAGTCCAGTTAATAATCCGTTTGGTCTTTGTAATGGTACAGTTGAATTCACAGCATCAGCAGGATAACTCCTTTTTTTACATAAAAACTTGTTATGTTTTCATGTGATTTTCTTAACTTCTGGGTACTATTTCGATATATTTATATATAAGTTATTATACTAATATACTAAAATGTATACTTATATAGGTAATTTCATGTGATAATTCCTGAATTTACGAGAATAAACTAACAATGGCAGACACAAAACATAAAGTAGTATTAATGCTTGGGTTATCTTTCTTCATAATTTTAGCTCTAAATACTGTTTTTTCTGCTTATAACTATGATTATGTTAACACAACAACTAGAGTAAATATCACAAACGCCCGTCCTGAAGTTGATAGTATTCGAGTTGATCAGAATATTCTTTTAAACGCAGGAGTTACTCAAATTGTAAGATGTAA
>JAHFPP010000071.1 GCA_023266675.1 Candidatus Woesearchaeota archaeon | reverse complement strand
ATACTTGACCATTTATCAAAAACCAAGCATTCTACAGAGACAAAGATAGCTGAAGAATTAAACATTCCTTTACCAACAGTTCATTACAATTTAAAGCAGCTTGTTGAAGTAAAATTAGTTGATATTGACGAATTTCATTACTCAGAAAAAGGTAAAGAAGTAAACCATTATTCCCTCGCAAATAAGTATATAATCATCGCTCCTAAGGATGAAATTGGCATTTTTGACAAATTAAAAAAATTGTTTCCGGCATTCGGGGTTATAGTTATTGGAAGCGCTATCATAACTTTTATTCGAAGCTTAAACATGGAAAACACAATTGGTGCAGCTCCAAGCTTAATGGCAGCAAAACAGGCTGCACCGATGATGCTTAGGGCAGCACCAGAAGCAGTACAAGCGTCGTCACCTTGGACACAAAGCGTGCCATTATGGTTCTTTATTGGCGGGGTATTAGCGCTATTTTCGTATGCGATAATTGATTGGTTAAGAAACAAAAAATAGATTACCTCTTTAAAGTGACTATGAAACTTAAAAAAGAGAGTGTTTCAATAAAAGAGTATGCCTGAGCCGATAATAAGATTTCAGAATTTAACCAAGACGTATAATAATTCCCCTATTCTTGACAAGATAAACCTTGATATAAATTCAGGAGAAATATTTGGGGTAATAGGCGCATCAGGTTCAGGAAAAACAACGCTTTTAACAACACTCATAGGATTTATACCAATAGATTCAGGGGATATATTCTTTAATCAGAAGATACTAGTCAACAAATCCCTTAAGGAAAGCTTTAAGTCAATATTTTCCAGGCAAAAAACAATAAAAAAACTGTTCGGGTTTGCAAGCCAGTCACCCTCTTTTTATTCAAAGCTTACAGTATACGAGAATCTTGACTATTTTGGCGATCTTCACGACCTGACAAGCGAAGAGAGAAAAATAAATATTGACACACTTTTGAATCTGATGGAATTAAAAAGCAAACAAGATAATTTAGCATCAGATCTTTCCGGAGGAATGCAAAGAAGACTTGACATAGCATGCGCGCTCATGCACGACCCAAAAGTGCTGATTCTTGACGAACCAACAGCGGACCTCGACCCATTCTTGCGAAAACATATATTAAAATTAATCAAAAAAATAAATAAGAAAGGCACTACAATTATACTTTCAAGCCATAATCTTGAAGAACTTGAAACTCTTTGCACAAGAATAGGAATAATCTATAAACATAATTTTCTTGCTGTAGGAACACCTGATCAGGTTAAGGACAGATTTTCAAAAGATGAAAAAATACATATTGAGACTTATCCAGGAAATTATGATGAGCTTATAAAAAAGCTAAAAGATAAATCCATAGAGGAAATTGAGAACAGAGGAACTGAACTTGTAATTTCAACAACAACTCCTGAGCTTGTTTTGCATAAAGTTCTTCACGCAATTGAAGGTTCAAAAGAGTCATTAATCGATGTTAAAATATCAAAGCCATCGCTTGATGAAGTATTCATGTCGCTTGCAAAGACATCAAGGGAAGAAATGCATGCGGAAGTTGAAAAAGTTACAGAAAAACCGCATCATGAAACACATCATGATGAAAAGAAGCATGAAAAAGATGAAAAGAAATCAACTGTCGAAGAAAAAGTAACTGAAGAACAGAAAAAAGAAGACATATCAGGAAACAAAGCGTCTGAGCATGCTCAAGAATCAAAAAAGATAATTGATAAAAAAGAATCAGCAGCTGAAACAAAATGAAACTTTTCAAAATAATATCAAAAAATTTCAAGGTCCTTGTAAGGTCCAAGTCATCTGCGCTAGTAGTGATACTCGGTCCTCTTTTACTTATACTTTTAGTCGGACTATCATTTTCAAACTCATCATCATTCACATTAAAAATAGGGGTATATTCACCTGATTACAATATACTAACAACGTCATATATCTCAAAATTAAACGATACAAACTACAAAATCACGAAATTCGCTTCAGAAAAAGAATGCATTGACAACATTAAGCAGTCTGCAGTGCATACTTGCATCATTTTCCCAAAAGATTTTGAAATCAAAAACGGCAAAACAAATGAAATAAAGTTTTATGTTGACCAGACAAAACAAAACTTTGTATACGCCGTTGTAAATACTATAACTTCATCATTTACTGAGCGTTCATCAGAACTTTCGCTTGATATGACTACAAGGATAATAAATGTAATGACGAGGACAAAGACAAGTATAGAAAAAACAAAAACATCAGATATACAGGCAATAACTGATGCAAACAACAAAGTTCTTTCAAGGTCAAAATATGTGCAGGCCAAGCTAGACTCTAATACTGTTGACACGAAATCTATTTCTTCATCTGCAGGAAACATCGACACAAAAGCAGAGGCACTAAAAGCCAAGACTCTAGTCATATATAATGAAGGCAAAAATGTTTTGACACTCGCATTAAATATTACTGGAGACGCTACAGGATTTGGTCCTAATAGAACAGAAACATATTGGGAAAATCAATTAGATGATTATGACGGATTTGGCGGAAAATTATACCAGTCTTTAAATAAATCAGTTGTCGCAAGAGAAGAGCTTGTAAACACTTCTAAACAAATGACGTCATCAGTTGTAACTTTAGTTAAGAATGTTGATAACGCACGAGATATTGAAAAATCAGCTATTGCCGACCTTAAAAATGGACTTGATTTGGATGCAGCAGCTGTTCAGGAAAAAATAAAGGCAGCAAACAAATCACTAAGCGCAGTAATTGACGATATAAATACTCTTCAGGTTACAAGCGCGCAAAATATAATCTCACCAATAACAACAACTGTTGAAACTGTCACACCTGAAAAAAGCCATCTGGATTACCTGTTTCCAAGCTTAATAGTTCTTTTGATAATGATGATAAGCATAATGCTGTCATCAACATTGATAATTATGGAAAAGAATTCAAAGGCATACTTTAGGAATTTTACAACTCCAACAAATGATGTAATATTTACTTTTGCAACATTCCTTACAAGCGTAATAATCATGGTTGTGCAAATCGGACTTGTACTTTTACTTTCAACATTTGCATTCCACACAAATTTTTCAGGAAACCTGCAAAACCTTACAATCTTAATTCTCTTAATCTCATCACTATTCGTACTTATAGGAATGGTAGTAGGCTACTTATTCAGTACAGAGCAAACAGGAATGATTGGCGCAATATCCGTAAGCTCAATATTTCTGATGACATCAGACCTTATACTTCCAATAGAGAACATGCCAGTATATATTCAGGAGTTTGCAAGATACAATCCATTTGTAATAAGCGCAGAAGCTCTAAAAAAATCACTGCTATTTTCATCAAGTCTAGATTCAATAAAACATGAGATAACTCTTTTAGGATTGATGATAGTATCAATATTTGTAATTATAATAATAGTTGAAAAGATTGCAAAGGCATCGTTTTTCAGCAAATTCGCGTTATACAGAAAAAGAACAGAGGAAAGACCTGAAAACATAAAAGAGATATTCAGGATAGACGGACACCTAATCAAAGATCAAAAAGAGCTTTACAGATTCATAAAAGGACTTAAAAGAAGAGACTACAAGAGTCTGGTATTCAGGAGAACAAACAGGGTTGCAGATTTCGCATTGGAAGTCCTTGAAGACAAGGAACTCGCAGAAAAACTTTCAAAGATGAGAACACGATGGGGAATACTAAAGACCATAGAAAAGAATAATCTTCTTTCAAGAACAGTTATAAAAAAATAGGTTATTAAACTTAAGCATTTTCTTTCTTTTATGGTTATCATAATAACAGGGACGCCCGGAACCGGAAAGACTACTTTGGCTAAAAAAATTGCTAAAGAGAAATGTTATACTCACATTGATGTAAATAAAATAATTGATAGAGAAAAACTTTCTGAAGGATATGATAAACTAAGAAAATCAAAGATAATTGACACAAAAAAACTAAACAAATCTTTAATTAAGCTAATCAAAGAAAACAAGAATATAGTGATTGACTCCCACCTTTCCCATTACTTACCAAAGAAGTATGTGGATTCATGCATTGTAACAAAATGTTCGCTTAAAACGCTTGAAAAACGGTTAAAAAAACGGAAGTATTCAAAGTCAAAGATACGTGAAAACCTTGACGCAGAGATATTTGACACGTGTAAAGTCGAAGCAGAAGAAAACGGCCACAAAATAAAAGTTGTGTGGACTGATAAGAAAAATTAAAATATTATTTTATCGTTATTTCTATTGTTTTGCCTTCTAAAGTTTCTTTGAGTTTTTTAAGGATAAATTCATGATTTCCCGCCTTGTATTGCTTGCCTAAGATTTGTTTTACAGCCAATTGAGTAAATTGAAATGTTGCTTCCTTATCCATCATTATTTTCATTCTGCCATTTATGCCTATTCCAAATATGCTTTTATGCTCACTTATATCAATTTCAGTGATACTCCAACCATTTTCCTTTATTTCTGTTATTTTCCCGGTAGTTTTTAATTCGCTCATTATACTCCTCCAAAATTTTATTTATTATTTTATTACAAAACAAAAGATATATAAAACTTCTTTTTAATATTTTAATTATGTACCTTGGTCACATAGCAGGAATAGCATTTTTGCCAATAAGCATAATGCTCTATCTTGATTCTTTTGGAGTTACAAAAATAAGCAATATATTCGGATTAAGTCTTCTTTTAATAGCATCAATTGGTCTAATAATAATTCAGATTGGAGATATTATTCATTCTCATTTTAGCGATGAACATATTGTTTTAACATGGATTGTTGGCTTTGTTTTAATGATACCGACGCTGGTATATTTCCTCTCATTTTTAATAAAACTCCCAACAGGAATAATTTCTTCTCTTCCATTAATTATGGCAAGCTTTCTTTTTGTAGAAGGGGCATCAAGTGTTTTTATTGGAAGTTAGAATTATTCCAACAATTCTATTGAGTCAATTTTTCCGTCAGCGTCCATATCAAATCCATGGACTACCGCGTAGAATTCTTTTTGCCCTGAGAATCTTGATAAAACCTGTTTTGTGTGGCGTGTTAATGCCATAACAGCGGCTTTTGTGCCAACAAATCTTATGCCTGCGATAACAAGTATCTTGTATTCAGGATTATAAGGGTTTGGGATTCTTGCAATTAAACCAATCGCATCATCAGTGTAAGTATCTTTTTTTGTGATTATTCCCCACGGTTTTTTGTCTGAGAACTTTGCAGGCATAAAATCGTTCAGTTTTGCGCATAAAAGGTTTGTTACTGGACCTCCAACGATTATTAAGTTGCCTGATGTTTTCATGTCAATATCAACGTCAAGCTTTGCGGAAAAATCTTTAGGTATCTCTGCATGGTTTCCAAAGAAAAGCGCTAAATCAATTGCATAATGTCCATCTCTTGCACGCGCTTTATGCGGTCCGTGAGGGTCGGGTGAACCTACAACAAATGAAGCGTTTAATGTGTTATTTTCAACAAAGCCTTCAAGGAATTTACTGATATTGTCATCTTTTTTCTCAATTAATGAATTTAGTTTTTTCCAGTCCTTTGCCAAAGATACTGCAAAACTCATGTTTTTTGGAGAAAACTTTTTGGCAGTTGTTCCTCTAATATCTTTTTTCTCAACAATCTGCAAAACATTAGCATTTACAAGTTGTTTGATATGGTAATACACTTTTTGCTCGTGAAGATTAAGGAGTTTTGCAAGCTCTGCAGGATACATCGGCTCTTTGTTTAGTATTTCGAGAATCTTTATTCTTATCGGATGGTCTATCAATGATATTGACGAGGGGTTATCAAGTATTATAACTGACGTGTAAACTAATTTTCCATCTTTTTCTTTAACAAGGTACGACTTAGTCATTGTTATAACTTTTCTTATAATACATGAAAATCAAAGATTTTCAGTTTTATAAAATTTCTTTTCTCCTTTATTCTTATATTAGTTATTCAAAATTTATGTTATAAGAAATTTTATAATATTAATATACTTTTCTATAACTGATAGTACTATAAACTAAGTAATAATTATTATTATTAATAATTAATATTTATTTTTTAATATTTTATATAAATATTTTATAATAACTAATAT
>JAHFPP010000017.1 GCA_023266675.1 Candidatus Woesearchaeota archaeon | reverse complement strand
GCAAGCGGGTCAACTCCCTGAATATTTATTGATGAAGACTGCGCAAGGTAATATACATTAACTCTTCCGCTGACTATTCCATTTACAAAGCTTACGCCATCGATAGATCTGATAACTTGAATATCTTTTATTGTAAGGTTTTTTTGCTGCGTTGTAGACTGTCCTCCTCCTGCACCGCCGCCTCCACCAAAACCTCTAAATCCTCCTCCCGCTCTTTCAAATCCCGGAGAAACCGTTATTAAATCTGCGCCAAGTCCACTAAGTCTTGCATTAACACTTGCCTGTGCTCCTTCTCCAATTGAGACTATTGCAACTATAGCAGCAACTCCAATAACTATGCCTATTATTGTAAGCCAGCTTCTAATTTTGCTGTGAAACAATATATTCAGTGCAAGTGTCAATGATTTTGTTAATTTCATTTTGTGGTTTATATTCAGTTTTTAATCTCTTATTATTTTTTGTTATTTCCAAGTTTTGATTTTCTTCTTCTATAAATTACCCATCCAATAACAATCAATGCTGCTGCAATCAAAATATAAAAATTTGTGCTACCAATAAAACTTGTTTGAGCTACGGTTCTACCATTTGCTAAAACGCCTGCTGCACTTGTATCTCTGAATTGTATTTACACAAATTTCTCAACTGTCCTTCGCTCACCGGTTGTATCAGTATAATCGATTAATACTCTAAGTCCATTTTGATTTCCAGTAGTCCCAGTTCTTGTTGTCATGTTTCTTTGAAACCCTTGTTGATACCCCTGTGAAGTTTCCGTCTGAACTGCTCTTTGAAGGTTTGCTACAGTAAAATTCCTACCGCTTGAATTAGTATTTGCTGTTATTTGAAATGACACAAGTGTATAATCTCCTTTGTCAAGATTTCCTATTATTGATGTGTCAGTTCCTGAAATCCTGTAATTTTGCTGCATAGGTATCCTAACTGATACTGATTGTGCAGGTGTGTTTCCCACGTTTGACACTGATAAGGACGTTTGTCCTTGGCTGCTTTGTGAAAATGCAACATCAAAATCTGTTTCTCCGCCTATAAACATTCCTGCTTTGCTTTTGATAACGCTTGTGCTTACATTATTTACTGATTGATAATTCAGATTCATATCAATTGAGTACAATCCTGGTTTTGTATTAACGTCAGCAATTACTATATAGTTCAAATCAACTGATGCGCCTGTATCAAGGTATTTTATATAGCGTGAGTTATCAGAGTGCACTGGAAGAATTACGCTATTTGACTCGGACCATGAAAAAAGCATATTTTGAAGCGGTGCGTTTCCTGTGTTTGTAATTTTAAAAGTTACATTTGTCTCTTTGCCGGGCATTAAAGTTGATCTGTCTATGTATATAAGCTGGGCAAAAGTCTGGCTGGATACGCTTATAGGTATTGTTTTTTCAACCCATGCAACGCCTCCAATTTTATATCTGTATTTTAAATCGTATGTTCCTGTTTTAACTTCTTTATCAACCATTATTTTATAAGTTAAACTGACATGGTTATTGCCTGTTTGGTACCCGTAAAGTATCCCTGCATCTTTTAGGGAGTCTCCAAGTGCTGTAAACGGGTATTCTGAGAGTAATTCTATCTGAACATTGCTTGTTACTGATGAGCCGAAATTTTCAACACTGAACGTCAAATCCGCTGTATCTCCAATTGTTGCTGGAAGTGGGTTTTGATTCAATAATGTAATTCTTACATCTGTTAAAGGATCTGCAGACACATTTAATGATATAATACTTGATAAAGATATTACCATAAAAATTGTTAATATATAAAATATTTTTTTATTCATTTCAATCACTCCTTATTTTGTTTCTTTATTGTTTTTTTATTAATTTTATTTCTTAATCATCCACTATCTGACCGTCTTTTAATTTTATTATTCGTTTGGCGTGGCTTGCAAGTTTCAAATCATGCGTTACCATTATTATTGTTTTTCCTTCATCTTTCCACAATTTATGCAGGATATCGAGTACTTCCATCCCTGTCTTTGAATCAAGGTTACCTGTAGGTTCATCCCCCAAAATAACATCCGGATCATTTACAAGGCTTCTTGCTATAGCAACTCTTTGTTGCTGCCCGCCAGATAACTGAGTTGGACGATGATCCATCCTGTCGCCTAGGCCAACAAGTTTCAAGAGTTTAGTTGCCTTTTCCTTTGCAACATCATCATCTACATCTTGAAATTGCAGCGGAAGCATTACATTTTCAAGAGTTGTTAAAGTTGGGATAAGATTAAACTGTTGAAATATGAATCCGATTTTTCTTCCTCTTATCTGCGCAAGCTCTGATTCATGCATTGTGGATATGTCTTTCTCATCGAGAAAGATTATACCTTTTGAAGGAATATCAAGACATCCTACAAGATTCATCATGGTACTTTTACCTGATCCGCTTGTACCTGTAATTGCAACAAAATCTCCACGAGCTATATCTAAGCTAACATCTTTTAATGCATGAACTTCAACTTCTCCCATTACATAAGTCTTCCAGACTTTTTCAAGCCTTATTATTGAGTTTGATTTTGCTTGCTTGGTAGTTTGTTTCATTTTTTATTTTATTAGTTATTTTATCTGCGTTTCTCTTCTTTTGAATATTGAAGAGGTTTGAAAAATTTATTTTTTGAATCATTCAACCATCCGTAAAACTCAGTGTGTGAATCCATCATTATTTCTTTAGAATCAATATCTACTAAAATAAAATCTTCATTATTGCCATCAGTTATCAAAACGCCTATTAATTTTTTTTTAGAGTAATTTACATCAAACTCCTTAACCCTGTCAAAAATATGTATATTATCCATTGTAGTATTTTTTCCGTCATTAATCATGTAATCATAAACTACCGACTTTATAGAATTTATTGAAGCTGAATCCTCTTTTGCAGGTTTATGAAATATTGAATTAAAATGATAAAGTCTTGCAAGACCAACTATTATAATCAACAAAAAAATGAGTATGAAAGTAATTGACAATATTTTCCAGAAATTACTACTTGAGTTATTAGATGTTATTTTACTTGAACTTTTTATTTCTTTTTTATTTATTTTCATGAAATACACCTTATTCTCTATTTTAAATATACATTAATAAAGATGAAACGACATATATATCTTTCCTGAAACTGGTTTCATTTTAATGAAATCAAACAAATACATACCAATAACTAAGGTTTTTATATATAATCCCAATAATTATTGTAAAATGAAACAATTTAAACTGGTTATCGCCATGGTTCTGCTTATTTCATCCATTGTTGTATTTGCCATAAACATGCTGAATTCTCAAGCCATACAGATAGTATTAGAAACCGGACAGGAAGTAACTACAAGTTCTAATTATTTTACGCTGACAAAAGTGATTATAATTGCCATGACATCATTTTTTATAGGCGGCGCAATAACCTATGTTTTTTATAACTCAGACAAAGATAATAATGTTTTTAAGATGAATAATGAAAAAAATAGCTATGACTTAGTCATACCATTTCTAAAAGATGATGAAAAAAAAGTCATTTTATCTCTAAAGGATAACAAAGGTGAAATTCTTCAGAATAAATTGGTGCGAAATCTTGGAATTTCCAAAGTTAAAACAACAAGACTTCTTGCATCACTTGAAAGAAAAAATCTTATTGTAAAAGAAAGATTTGGCCTTACAAACAAGATAAGATTTATAAAATAAAAAAAGCCCTTGAGGAGCAACCTTTTTGAGAAAAACGCAAGAAAATCAGAAAAGATTTTCTGCGCACAGAAAACAAAAATGTTTTCTTGTGGCTTGAGCAAAAATATAACAAATTTCAAAAAAGAAATTTATAAAATAAGCCCTTGAGGAGAGTTGCACTCCTGACCTGCTGATTTCTCGAATTTCATATACGAATCAGCCGCAATAGCTACTATGCTACAAGGGCACTATGAACATATTAAGATTATAATTTTGCAAGAATTTCTTCTTTAGAACCTGCTTTTGATTGGCATTGTTTGCAAATAAGATGCTTTTTTCCTTTGCTGTCCTTGACGTATGTGCCTAGTATCTTTTTTAAAAACGTCTCTTCAATCTTTTCCTTGCATATTTCGCACTTCATACTATCTTTAAAATATTGATTTGTATTTAAAGGTTATTATAAGATTATAGATTATTTCAAGAAAATTATGAGAAACTCAGATAAATATACGTTGCGTTATTAACATTGATATGTGTTGTTGCGTTTTCATTAACAATGATACCTGAGTTGTCTGCGTCAACATCATCTGTTGTATTTACTTCTGCAGCTGTTGTGTTCAAAGACAAGTGAGGGTCATTTCCTGCGTTTATTCCGCGAACAGAATCCCATACAAACCAATCGCCAGTGTCATCAGTTCTCTTGCACATGAAGAATCTTGCGCCTGCAGAAAAACCCATATTAAGAGTTTGAGATGAACCGTTGCCAGTATAGGAACCTACCTTGGAGATTCCTGCGAGAGTGGCGAATAGGTAGGCGACATATGCATCCCCGTTGGTATTTACAACAACATTGGTTCCAATAGTAAATCCAGTAGATGTCGGTGTCGTATCATTCCAAATAGTAGATAAAACTTCTGCGCGATCAGTAACATTCAGCCCCATGTATTTAGTATTTCCAGTAGCCGAAGAGTAGACAAACCAATTATAAGTCGAAGCCCTAGTCTTGACAATCATCAACTCAGGTACAGCACCTAAATTGTGAGATACCACGTGTGCTGACCCTGTCCCAGTATAACATACCATATCAAACACACCCGGATATCGACGTAAATACCAATTGATAAAAGTTTTAGTATTGTAATTTACATTAGCAAGCCCATCAGTACCTAGCGTCACACCATCCATATCAAATGAGGTTATAGCAGTAGCATTTGCATACTCTGCATGAGCTTCTGCCGAAGTTAACTGCACACCGCTACCTCGTAATCTATCAATAAAATCACCTTGGGCTCCAATGCCATTTGTTCTAGCAAGAGTAATAGATAAATCTGGTGGAAACCCGACTCCTGTCACTGTAGCGGCAGCGCCAGTACCATTTCTCGCAATCGCGTTATAAACCTGTGTCCCTACTGTTGGTAATCTCATCGGACCGCGGCGAATTGCGAGGTAAACATAAGTCCCATTGTTATCCAGAAATCCATTTTGAGAAGCAAATCCTGTAGCAGTTGGATGCAGATAGTCAGCTGCAGAAGTAGTAAACTCTACTGCTGTTGAATTCGCTTTTAAGTATGTGAGTGATGTATTATTTAACCCTCTTGTCATATCAAAAATCTGCCAATTATCAGTAATAGTGACTTTCTCTTTGAAAAGTAAAAATTGTGGCTCCCATCCAAGAGTCACTGATCCAACACTACTCCCATTCGTTGTGAATGTTCCGCACTGAATCATCCCTGTACTGCTCGTATCATGCGCCCACGCATAAACAATATAAGTGCCATTCGCTATCGTTCCGCCAACAAGAGAAAGCGTAGTTCCTGATAGTGTGACTGAACCATCAGTAGTTTCATTGTCAGTAGTGTTAAAATAAAGTAATTTGCCACTTGTACAAGACCTGTGATAGACAAACCAAGCAGATGTTGAGTCTGTTCTCTTAACAGCGACCATCCCCACAGTACCAAGATTAGATAAATCAACAGTTGCAGTAACTCCACCAGAAACCGTTGCTTGTGCCACATTGAAAAAATTTGGTGCTTGTGCAAAAGACCATGCAACAAAGCCGTTGTCACCACTTCCCGCAGCATTAACGTGCGCCCAAGACCCAAGGCTAAATCCGGTGCTACTAAATGCCGTTAGAGAATTACTATCGCTGCCTTGCGCTCCGGTAGAGTGAGTCTGAACAAAATTCGTTGTGTCTCTTACCGTATCAAATAGGTCATGAACATATGTATATCCCCGTCCCTTAATCCAAACCATCCCGCCTCTACCGGAAATGTTGACTCCTGTAGTAATAGACTGAGTTGCCCCATTACCCCAATATGTATACGCGTTAAACACGTCCTCAACGCATATTCCTGTCGGCCATGTGCCTGATTTGATGAATCTTATAGCTTCTGAAAGCGTCCAGATACCTTGAGCTGATGTTGTTGTTGGCGCTGTTGGGTTTGAAGTTATTATATTGCCTTGATAATCCATTATGAGATGTCCTCGTAGCTGATTACGTATTCAATTGCAGACGATGTTCCAGATGTTACTCCTATTGACTGGTTTTCCATTAGGTAGAATGTTGTTGATTTGTCAGTTATTATTAAGGATGCATTTCCTGGCACGCTTATCTGATATGCAAGCCTGTTTGCTGTTCCTGCTAAAGCAGCCTGAGTATATATAGCAACAGTTACAGTTGCAGCGCTCGCCGTTACATTAGATGCTATGATGCTGTTTACTTTGTAAACGTGCCCAGAGCTATTAGCGTTTGAAAGTAAAGATGTGAGAGAAGTGTTTGATGGAATAACATATGTAGTTACACCATTAATGGTTGTAATACCAACTATGTTTGGATTTGACATCTATTCACCAGCCAAAAAGTATAGACATAGCTATGGCTTTGCTGTTGGTAGCCCCTGTTGTTGTAGTCAATATTGTTGCGTTTGCATCAGGCAAAGTAAAAGTTTTCTCAGTTGTAGTTGGTCCAGTAAACTTTGTAAACGCGTTACCAGTTCCGCCAGATGCTGGTGTAATTGGAGCCAAAGACCTTCTTTCTGCAGAGACAAACTCAACTTTACTTAAAATAGCTGCAGTTCCTGCAACGCCAAGCGTGATTAATCCTCGCTTTATGAATTCTCTTTTTTCTATATCCTGAATCTCTTCTTTTTCAGTCATTTCATACCCATGCCTAATTTTAACAAAACCAATATTTAAAAGTATCTTTTTAATGGTTATTCTCTAAAACGATGATGTTTCCCCTTCCTTTCTTTATTTTTTTTATTTTTCCTTCCGATTCAAGCTCTGCTATCATAAGTGATATCTTTGCCTCAGATAAGGGTATATTTCTTCTTATTTCTTTCTGAGTTGCGCGTCCACCGTGTTCTTTTAATATCAAAATAACTTTATTCAGTTCATTGTCATCAGAAAATATTTTTTCTTCTTTTTGTTTTAATGTATGGATTAAAGCTTTGTTTTTTTTACTTAGATTTTTAAAGATAATAAAAACAATAAGTAAGGCAATTAGAGATATAATAAAAATAAGTGTATAGTTAATATTTTCATTGTATGGAGCATAAAAATTAAGTTCTGAACTGTTTAGAATACTTTCTTCACCTATAATATCATAATATAGGAATAAATCATAAACAAAAGTTCCATCATTGTTAATTGATATATTGTCTTTTGTTTTTTGAAGGTTATTTTTTTCTCCGTAATATGCATATAATTCATAGTTTCCGACAGGAAGATTAAATGAATATGTGCCGTCAAATGACACCATTCTTTGATTTGGTTCTGAGTTAACTTCAACAATTGCATCTTTAACCTTATTTAGATTGATGTCATATATTGTGCCGTGAATAGTTGCTGCAATGCATGAGTTGATTAAGAATAAGAATGTGAATAAAATGGATATTTCCTTTTTCATATTAATAGTATTCGTTAATGATATAAAAAGATTTCTTTAACATAATATGTAATAATAAACTAATTAATAATTAAATAACATCTATTTATAAATATTAAAGTGTTAAAATGAAATATAGATTTTTATAAAGTATTAAAAATTCTATAAACGTATTATTTTTTATAAAATGAAAGTATGTTTATAAATAAAATCAACTAAACTTAGTTTAGTGAAAACGTAGGAAAAATATTTCAGAAAAAATAAATAAAAATAAATAAAATTAGTTTATAATAATTCCATTGGAGGTGGAAATATGAAACAAATATTAGCTACAATTGTTGCATCAATGTTTTTACTTAGCATTATGTCAACAGCCATAGCAGAAGATAATACCAATATTGAAGTTGGAAATATAAAAATTAACGGAAACTCCGTAGATGTAAATGGTGGAGAAGTTAAGGTTGATAATGAACAGAATGTTGAAATCAATGATGTAAAAGTTAGAAATGGTAAAAATGTCCCAGAGATAGATACTGGTAAAGTAAGTGTTAGAGAAACAAAATTCGAGTCTGGACTAAATGGAACAAGAATTACCAGGAATCTAAGTGAAGCTGACAGAGAATTGATTAAAGAAAGACTGAAAGAGAGAAAGGAAAATAATACAGAAAGAGTCATGAATAGGCTGCTTGAAAAAAATCCAAACATAAAAGGATTCTATGCAAACCTCACCCAGGAAGAGAGACAGAAATTCATGAACCTTTCAAGAAGTGAACAGGAAAGCATCATGAAAGAAGGCAAAAAATCGCTAAATAAGTATATTGTAAAAACTATGAAAGCTGAATTCGCATTTTCAAAAAGACAGATTGCAAAAGAAAAACTTGACATGGCAGACAAAAACTTTGAAAAAGCAGACAAGAAATATAATACTGCAAAAGAAGACTATGAAAAAGCCAAGCAAAACTTTGATATTGCAGTTAAATCCAAAAATGATACTGAAGCTAAATTACAGGCAAAAATATTTTTATCAAATGCTGCTGACATGGTAATAGCATCACTTGAAAAAGTCAAGGAAAAAGCTCAAGGGTCAACTGATTTAACAGAAAGTGAAGTTGCACAAATAGTGTCTGATACAGACACAAAGATAGCAGAGATACAAACTTTAAAACAGAAAATAACAGATGCAACAACAAAAGAGGATATCAAAACATTTGGTGCAAGTATAATTTCAGCATGGAACAGAATAAAACCAACACTTGATATGCACGCAAACAAGATTGTTGAAGGAAAGGTCGGCGAAATAATACAGAGAAGCGATGCTCTTGAAAAAAAGCTTGAAAGAATAGTTAAGGATATGGAAGCTAAAAATATAAGCATAAGTAACGTGGATTCAAAAATAACAACTTTCAGTAATCAAGTAGGTGAAGCCAAGACTATATTTAGTGATGGAAAAGACTTGTTA
This sequence comes from Candidatus Woesearchaeota archaeon, assembly GCA_023266675.1. Taxonomy (GTDB): domain Archaea; phylum Nanobdellota; class Nanobdellia; order Woesearchaeales; family BM511; genus JAHFPP01. The sequence continues at coordinate 12,200 of JAHFPP010000017.1, read as the reverse complement.
AGTAAAGCAGATGCTTTACGAAGTAACAATATGACTGCTGAACAAAAAAAACAGATTCAGGAATACACATCACAGGCAAGAGAAAAAGTAAAAGCTGCAAATGAGAAGTTAAAGACTGCGCATGAAACACTTGTTGAGATAGCCAAGGAGATAAAGACCAAAGGCGGAGACTTGAGTCTTGAAGATGACAATGAGAATGTCACTGTTGTTGAAAAGATGGATAATGATGAGCAAGAGAATCAAATAGGTGATTCATCAGAAAACGTCCAGGAAACAACTTCAGCAAGTATGGAAACACTAAACCCTGATAGTGAAGCAGTGCAGACAAGCACAACATAAGCATTAATTATTTTTTATTTTTTTATTTGATTTAATAATCTAAAGAAAGGTTTAAATAACAAAAAAAGTATTCCATAAACACCGAGGTGGATTAATGAAAAAAATATTGACAATTTTAACAGTGATAATATTATCAGTTACATTATTTGTTGGATGCACACAAAAAGCATCTATAGATAACACTCAAGCAACTAGTGAGCAGAATAACGCTATTGATACGCAGGCAACGCAGGGAATAAGTGATGCAAGCACAACATCAAATACGCTTGACACAACGCAGGTAGATACACAGCTTGGTTCTGCAAATAAGTCACTTGCAAGCTGGTAATAAAATTATTTTTTAATTTTATTTATATTAATTTCTAGAATTATTCTATAACAATTGCAGGTTTACTAGGCATAGACGCTTGTGCCTTTGCGTGCGTTGATTCTTCGGCAACAACTATTTCAATTTCAGTTTTAAATTCGTTTTTCAGCACATCTTTTATCTGCTCAAGCGTTTTTTTCTCGCTATGCTGGTCAAGCATCACTGGCGGAATCTTCTTTGGATCCTTAAGGACATTTGGTATTATTTTTTGTATATTCTGTGCGTGTTTTTTAAGCGTTTCATCAAGAAGCACGTGCATCATAAGCTCCCTGAAATCTCTTGTTTCATCAATTTTCTCCTTAAGGCGACTTAAGAAGCTGTACTTCCATTCTTGTGAAATTATTATTGTTATCTTTTTTGGCTCTGTGATTTTTGCAAGCGAAAGAACCGTGTTTATGTCTGACTTAACAGTCATTTCTATCTGCTCCATAAACTCTTCCCTGTCATCTATTTTTGATTCATCGCATTTTGGCCACGGAGTTGTTGTTAGAAAAGTTTTATTACCAATGCTTTCCCATAATTCTTCAGTTATGTGAGGGCATATAGGATGCAAAAGCATTAAGAATTTCTCAAGTGAATCCTTGCTTTCTTCGCTTTTTAATGATTCAAAAAGCATTCTTAGCTTAATTATGGCAAGATTGTATTTAAATTCCTCAATATCGATTGTCATCTCTTTTATTGTTCTGTTAAGCTTGCTTACAGTCCTCTTCTGAGAAACGCCTATTTTTACACTTTCAAAATATGAGAAAACTGATTTTATAAATCTGTAGCTTCCCTCAATTCCCTTGTCGCTCCATTCAATGTCTTTGTCAGGGCTTGCTATTGACAAAAGAAAAAATCTTGCTGTGTCTATTCCGTATTTTTCTGATATCGTTTCAGGAAGCACAACGTTTCCTCGTGATTTAGACATGACAAAGCCATCGTATCCGTGAAGCATTCCCTGATTGAATAATTTTAAGAATGGTTCGTCAAATGAGAGGTATCCTAAATCCCGGAGTGCTTTAGTGAAGAATCTTGCATATACAAGATGCATGCATGCATGCTCTGCTCCGCCGATATATTGATCAACTGGGAGCCAGTAGTCAACCTGTTCTCTGTCAAACATTTCATTCTGATTTTTTGCATCAGTATATCTTAAGTAGTACCATGAGCTGTCAAAGAATGTGTCCATTGTGTCTGTTTCGCGGCGTGCATCACTATTGCATTTTGGACATCTTGTTTTTAAGAAATGTTTTGATGAAAGTATAGGGTTTCCTTCGCCAAAAATTATGTCTTCAGGAAGCTTGATTGGTAAGTCGTCTATTTTTGCAGCGACTATTCCGCATTTGCCGCAGTAAATCATTGGTATTGGCGTTCCCCAATATCTTTGTCGTGATATGAGCCAGTCTCGTAGTTTGTATTGAACTGTTTTTTTCCCTAAGTTTTTTGATTCCAGGTATTCTGTTACCTTGTCTTTTGCAAGTTCATTGTTTAACCCTGAAAATTCTCTGGAGTTAATGACGTATCCGTCTTCAATGTACGCTTTTAGAAGGTTGTTTTTGTCTATTTTATTGTCATTTGGATTTATAACAACTTTAATTGGTATGCTATATTTTTTTGCAAACTCGTAGTCTCTTTGATCATGCGCTGGCACTGCCATAACCATTCCAGAACCATAGTCTGCTACAACAAAGTTTCCTGCGTATATTGGAACTTTATCTCCGGTTAATGGGTTTGTTGCATATGAACCTGTGAATGCGCCTTCTTTCTCGAGTTCCTCTGTGTCTTTTTCGCTTGTGGACTTTATTTTTTTAAGAAACTCCTCAACTTCATTCTTCTGTTCTTTTGTCACTAAAGACATGAGTTTTTGGTGTTGCGCTGAGATAACCATGAATGTGACTCCGTATATCGTATCCGGTCGTGTTGTAAATATTTTCCACTTTTTTAGACACGCGTTTAATACATCAGGTTCATGTTCAGCTTTGAAATGAGGAATTTTTGCTGTTGTTTCAATTAAATCACCATTAATTTTCTCTTTTAATTTATGTCCTTGTTCTAGTGGTATAACGTAATCATTCTTGTCGCTTAAGATTACTATTTCATTCACGTTACGTTTTATTTTTTCAAAATCAAACTTAAAGTCAAATTTATCTGTAAAATCACGTTTTTTATTGTCCTTGAAATCAGGTGTTAAAAATCCGCCTGCAAGCACTAATTTTTTTATTGGTTTTTGAATTTTTTCAAGTACTTTTAATGAGATAATTGTGCCAAGACTGTGACCGACTAAAACTGTGTTTTCATCAAAATGATTATTCTTTAATACAAACTCAACCTGTTCTGCAACGTTAGGGTCTGACGTGTTTGGAAGGTCTTTTGCGCTTACTTTTTTCCCTCTTTTTTCAAGCTCGGTTTTTAGATATGGAAAAAAATCTTTTTTTACTGATCCGTTGTATCCATGCAATAAGACAAAATTAGTGTTCTCTTCAATTTCAAACTCTATTTCTGTTCCAAAGCTTTTGCTTATCCAGTTTTCCTGCATAATTTTTATTCTTTTAGGCCAATCAATTTTTTCAAGATCTGTAAGAAGTTCTTCAGCGTACTTTGTTGTCTTGATAAACCACTGCTCAAGCTGTCTTATCTGAATCTCATCTTCAGGGTGTCTCCAGCAGCATCCGTCATGTACCTGCTCATTGGCGAGCACCGTGTCGCATTTTTGGCACCAGTTTACTGACGCCTTCTTTTTGTAAACCATGTCGTTTTCAAAAAGCTTGATAAATATTGACTGGTTCCATTTATAGTATTCTTCGCTGTGCGTCATAAGCATCCTGTCCCAGTCATATGAGAGGCCTAGCGCTTTTTGCTGTTTTATGAAATTCTGGATTGCCTCTTCAGTGAATTTTCTTGGGTGGCTTTTTGCTTTTATTGCAGCGTTTTCAGCTGGTAATCCAAAAGAATCATACCCCATTGGATAAAGAACATTAAACCCATTCATTCTCTTAAATCGAGAGTATACATCTCCAATTGTGTAGTTGAAGGCGTGCCCCATGTGAAGGCCTGAGCCTGAAGGGTAAGGAAACATCTCAAGGCAGTAGAATTTCGGCTTGGACTTGTCTAGAACTGCTTTGAATAATTTGGCATCATTCCAACGCTTCTGCCATTTCTCCTGTATTGCAATATGATCAATCTCTGCCATTAGAAACTGAATTAGTCGATAATATTTAAAGTTTATGGGGATTTGAGTTGAATATATTAAAAAAATAACATTAAGAAATTCGGAGTGATTATAATCTAAAATTAGTTTTTTCTATTAACTCTCTAACTTTAGTTATATATTTTTCTTGATATTGTGTACCTGATAGTTCCCAATCAAATTCTTTTATTATTTTATTTATATCTGCTCTTAGAAATTCGTTATCCGCATGTTTATTATTCATTTCTTCTAAAGTATTTAATAACTTAATTATTTCATTATGAACAGTTTCATCTGAATTTTTTTCTTTTTGAGTTTTTTTAAGCGATTTTGAATAGTTTATTAATGTAGGTATTATTAAATCTTTTTTAGTAGAATTATATTGCTGTAGATAAATAGTTAATTCATCATAACTATTTATTATAGGTATTAACCATGGGAAAAGTTTTCTTGTGTCTTTTTCATTTTTTTTATTTACTAAATTCTTATTATTTTTATTATCATCAACAAAATAAAAACCAGTATCCGTATTTATTCTTTCTCTAACCATATCGTATATGATTTAAAAAGTATATATAATCCTTTCGTGTTTTATATTTTATAGTTTCAGAATTAATATACGGCTGCCGGGAATCGAACCCGAACCGCAAGCTTGGGAAGCTCGAATCATACCACTAGACCACAGCCGTGTAATATTGAAGGTGAAATTAGTTTAGAATTTATAGATTTCTATTTTAATAAAATTTAAATTATTAAAAAAATATTTTAGAAAAAACTAATACTTCTTAAACTTTGAAGCCATATCAGCAAGTTCAACGTGTCCTAGGAATACGCTTCTGCAGCAGTATCTTTCAAGGCCGAGTGAGTCCATGATTTTTTTCTTGTCTTCACCGCGCTTGACTCTTTCTGAGTATTCTTCCCATAAGTGTCCTACTGGTTTTCCGCATGAAAAGCATCTGACTGGAATTATCATTTTTTTATTTCCTCATCTGTATGACTTCTGTGTTTTTGACCTTGCTTGACCGTGCCTGTTTGGCTTACTACATTCTTTTCGTCTTACGTCAGCAACAAGCAGTGTTCTGTCGTAGTCCAAAAATACGCTTTTAAGTGATGGTGTGTGCTGTATCATTGTTCTTGCTGCTGCAAGTCTTGCTGCGTCAGCCTGTGATGTTACGCCACCGCCTATGATTTTGATATTTACGTCTATGTTTGTTGGGCTTCCTGCAAGTAGGAATGGTTCCATGATTTTTTGTCTTGCAAATTCAGGTTCGTAGTGTTCTAAAAGGCATCCGTTAACTCTGACTATACCTTTTCCGTCTGTTAGTGTTGCCTTTGCAATTGCTCTTTTTCTTTTTCCTGAAATGTGTATTGCTTTTTTCATTGTATAAAACCTTTTATTGTTTGTTACCTAAAACTTTTGAAACTTGCCCTACTGTCATGTATCTTAAGTTTGGCATTTTTGAAACGTTAGCTTCTTTTATTTGCATTGATTCTTTTCCTTCAAAAGCTTCTGGAACTCCGTTGTAGCATTTTACTCTCTTAAATGCTGCGTCTCCTTTTGGCTGTTTGTATGGAAGCATTCCTCTTATTATTCTTTTTACAATTCTGTCAGGACTTCGCGGGAAGAATGGTCCTACTGCCTGTGTTCCCATGCTTCTTTTTCTTTGGAATTTTTCAACTATGTTTGGCCGTCCGCCTGTTATAATTGCTTTTTCGCAGTTTATCACTATGACTTCTTCGCCTAGTAATGCCTGTTTTGCTGCAATTGTTGCAAATCGTCCAATGATTAGATCTTTAGCGTCAATTATTTTCATGTTTTCATCCCATTATCCTTACTTTTTTACCTTGTGGATTCTTTTTTATTAATTCTGAAATATCAAGTGATGTTCCTTTGGCTTCTTTTATTTTTTCTCTTGCCTGATCTGAGAACTGGTATGCTGCGATTGTCAGTTTTTTGTTTAATTCTCCGCTTCCAAGAACTTTTCCTGGCACAACGATTACTTCGTCTTCAGTACAGTATCTACTTATTTTTGAAAGATTAACTATTCTTCTTTGTCTTGTTGATTTTGATAAATCGTAAGCTATTCTTTTCCAGATTCCTGCGTCATTCTCGCTTGAGACTTTTTTTAAGTCATTTATCAATTCTGCCAATTGAGTGTTTGTTGTTGTCATTTTATTTTTCCTTTATTTTTTTTAATATGAATATTTATGAATATATGCGGGTGACAGGACTCGAACCCGCGCAAGCACTAAGCTACTAGGCCCTCAACCTAGCCCGTTTGACCGCTCCGGCACACCCGCAATGTTTGCGTTTAAGTCAGAGTTATATTTGGGCTATATTTTATTCCTTCAAAAGTCCTTTGAACTCTTCAAGTTTTTCGTCGAACGTCTCGACTGCTTTTTCAATTATTTCTTTAGGGCTTAACTGTCCCCATGATTCGATTGTGAATATGAATTCTGATTCATCTGCTTTTACTTCCATAACGCCGTCTTCTCCTGGTACGTGAAGGCATGATTCGCATAAGTCACAGTTGTTTATTCTTTTCTCGTTTATCCCAAATTTTCCTGCTTTATTTTCAAATACTGATTTTGGGCATGAAGCGACCATTTTTTGAACGTCTTCTGGCTGATGCAATACTTTTAATTTTGGAGCATTTTGAAAGTATATATGTCCAGGTGCCCATTTTGCATGCTCTTTTCCTACACCAAGTACTGCTGTTGCTTCAAATTCAAGTGATTGCCCTTCAAGCAGCTTTACAATTATTATTTTATCATATACAGGTTTTACTTTTGGATCTTTTGATTTTATGTCTCCTGAATATACTGTTTTTGGTCCTGATACTTTGAGTGTGAGTTTTAGCTGGCACCTTGCGCATCCTGCACCGCTACAACTGCATTTTGAAGGCAGATTGTATGCTTTGATATCAGTTGTTAATGGAATTAATCCGAGTCTTAATGCTATCATTTCATCATATAATACTGAATTGTTTTGCCGAAATTCAATGTCTTCAATAGCCATTGTTGGTACTTCTGCTACAATTATTCTTCGGATTGTGTTTACGTATGCTGGTGTTGTTTTTGAAAGTATAAACTTAGTTTTACCATCTTTCTTGTTTTGCTCGATTATTTCTACTTCCATTTTTTAAACACTCTTTTGATTTTAAATTTATACTCTTCTTCCTCTTTTTCCGCCTTTCTTTCGGCATCCGTCGTGAGGTATTGGTGTTACGTCTTCAATTATTCCTATTCGTAGTCCCATTCTTGATAATGCTCTTATTGCTGCCTGCGCTCCAGGTCCTGCGCTCATTGGACCGTTGTGTCCTCCTGGCGCTTTTACTTTAACGTGAAGTCCTGTTATTCCTTTTTCCATCGCAATTTCTGCTGCTTTCTTTGATGCAGTCATTGCTGCTGTTGGTGATGACTCCATTCTGTGTGATTTTACTACCTGTCCGCCGCTTGATATTGCGATGGTTTCAGTTCCTGTAATATCAGTTATGTGAATAATTGTGTTATTGTATGATGAGTAAATATGAACTACTCCCCATCTTATTCCTTTTTGTTGTGTTGGTTGTTCTCTCATAGTGATTCACTTATTCTTTAGCTACAGCATTTTCAATTTCTGCTGCTTCTTCATCTGATATGACTACTTCCTTTTCTGGTGTTGGTAGTTCTGGCATATCCAAATCTTCGTCGATTGGCTTTACTTCTTTTTTGATTAGCTTTGTTTTTTCAAGTTCCTTCTTAATATCTTTTCGTGAAGCGACCCTTTCTGGGTGGTCTTCATTTGATAATGATGATCTTGGGTCAAATGTTATCATTGATTCCTCGCTTCCAGACACAAGGTAGCTTGGTGATGTGACTTTTCTGTTACCAATACTTATATGCTGGTGTATTATGAATTGTCTTGCCTGCTTGATTGAGTTTGAAAGTGTTTTTTTGAATACGATTGTCTGAAGTCTTCTGTCCATGACGTTTTTTAATTCAAGTCCAAGGACTGTATCCATTGTTGCTTCTTCACTTATTAAATTCAGTTTTTTAAGTTTTGACAAAAGCTGCTGCCTTTCTTTTTCAGCATGAGCGGTTTCTAATGATGAAAGTTTTTTCATCTGGGATTTTATTCTTCTTAAGAATGAATCCATCTTGTATATCTCTGTCTTATTTTTTAGTCCGTAGGTTACTTTGATTATCTTTTCAGAATCCAGTCGTTCTCGTCTCCATGGATGTTCTGGTGTTGTGTATTTTCTTCGTGTTTTTCTTGGATCTCCCATTTTGTTACCTTTTTATTTGTTAAAATAAGCTATTATTTTCCTTGTTTGGCATCCTGATTCTTCTTGACGCCCATTGCTTTTCCTTTGTTTCTTCTGAAGTTTGATTTTGTTCTTTGTCCTCTTACTGGTAATCCTACTGCGTGTCGAAGTCCTTTATAGGATCTTATTTTCTGCAGTCTTTTCTTGTCATTATCATTTTTAAATGTTAAGTCTGCTGTGAATATATGAGAGTCTTCTCCTGTTTCAACGTCTTTTCTTCTGTTAAGCATCCAAAGTGGTGCTCCAAATGATTTTGGATTTGCTAGAATTTTGTCAAGTTTTTGCACTTCTACTTCGGTTAGTAAACCTGCTTTCTTATTTTTTGGTATACCTGACATTGAACAAATCATGCTTGAGAACATAAAACCTATTCCTTTTATTTTCTGGAGAGCCATTATTAACTGTCTTTCTCCTTTAAGGTCTGTGTTATGAATCCTTACAATGTGTTTAAATTCTTGGTTTTCCATTTTGATTACAACTTAATTTTTTAGTTTGCTAGAATTCACGACGATTATTGCTTAAAAATGCTTAAACCCTAACTGCGCGTGAACTCGGGCTATAATTAAAAGAAAATCGAGCCTATTTAAAAATCTACCGATTTAATATTAATAAAAATTAGAAAAATAATGAACTATACGTCGACTGCATAATCCCATATTGTTTTTAATGCAACAATTATCATTGAAGGTATGAACATTATCATCATCGCCCTTACAATGCCGTCAATGTACATTCCAAAGACATCAATTGTTTTTAGAAAATTTCCGCCGTAAGCCATGACTAAGAAAATTGATATTACTGAGAATATGAATGGAAGTGTTTCTTTTGGTGTAACGTTAATTAACCCTATTATTAATCCTATTAAGATTAATAGTGAGAGAACAAAAGTGCTAAGACTTTCTCCAGTGTACCCCATATATAATCCTGAAAGAACTGAAAGCGTGATTCCAATTATAAACGAGACTTTACCTATCTTGGCCAATGATGATGAAATATCCTCTTTTTTTACATCCATAAAACTCACCTAACGATTTAATTGCCTTAGTTATTTATAAATATTGCTAAAAACAGGCGTTATTGAAAAGTTACCCTACTGCATCTCACTCACTTTGATAAGTTCGTTCGATTACGTCTGGCATTGCAGTTATTTACTCTGTAAATAATGCAATTTATTGCACAGACGGTTAACTTTTCAATACTACCTAAAAACATCAAATTCTTAAATAATATACTGCCTCTTCACTAAATGATTTCAAAAGAAGGTAAAGATTTTGATGTAATCCTGATAACAGGTGAATACTATGACGACCACCCGCTATCACCTGCTGGTGTAATAGCTAGAGTGCTTGAAGACAAAGGATGCTCTGTAGGAATTATTGAAAAACCTTTGAAAAATGAGGATTTTTTAAAGCTTGGACACCCAAAAATGTTTTTTGCTGTAACTTCAGGCTCAATAGACTCAATGGTGAACAATTATACACCTTTAAAGAAAAAAAGAGGCGAGGACAAATACAGCAAGACTCTTGCAATGCCTGACAGGGCAGTTATAGTTTACTGCAACAAGATTAAGGAGAATTTTAAGAATGCAAAAATTCCGATAGTAATTGGAGGCACAGAGGCTGCGCTTAGGCGTTTTTTGCATTATGATTATTGGAGTAATTCACTAAGAAAATCAATACTCTTGGATTCACGTGCGGATATAATTGTTTATGGCTCAGGCGAAAAACAAATTGCTGAAATTGTAGATAGAGTAAGGCATAACAAAGAATTGAAAGGAATCGCCGGGACATGTGTTTTGTCAAAAGAAGTTGATTCATCGTTTGAAATTCTTCCAAGCTTTAAAGAGGCAAGTGAAGACAAAATAAAATTCTGCATTATGCAAAGAATGTTTTCAAACAACAAAAACCTTGCGCAGGAATATGACAATAATTATGTTTTGCAGTACAAAGCGCCATTATACACTTCAAAGGATTTGGACTGGATATACTCGCTTCCCTACACTAGAAAATTAAATAAGGATTCTCTACTTAAAATGGCAAGATTTTCGGTTGTGACCCATAGAGGATGTTTAGGGAGATGCAGTTTTTGTTCAATTACGCTGACGCAAGGTGACAAGATTGTTTCAAGAAGCGAAAAGAATATACTTGATGAAATAAAAAAAATAACAAAGCTTCCTGGATTTAATGGTTATATTGAAGATATGGGAGGTCCATCCGCAAATATGTACGGGATGGATTTTGAAAATGGAAAAATTGATGTATCCCATAAAAGAGTTATTCACTTAATGCGTGAAGCTAGAAAAATAAACGGAATAAAAAAAATATTTGTGCGTAGCGGAATAAGATATGACTTAGCGCTTAATTCCAAAGAATACATTGATGAACTTTCAAAATATCACGTCTCAGGACGGCTAAAAGTTGCGCCTGAACACATGGATGAAGAAGTCCTTGCACTAATGAATAAGCCCGGGAGAAAATTCAAGGAATTTGTTGAGTATTACAAATCCATAAACAAGGATAAGAAGCAATCGTTGGCATACTACTTCATGATAGGGCATCCGGGCGACAGAATGGAAAAAATTGAAGCATTAAAAAAAGGAATGGAATCGCTAGACGCTGACAGCTTTCAGCTTTTCACACCAACACCTATGAGTGTTTCAACATGCATGTACTACACAGGACTCAATCCATACACATTAAAACCAGTAAAAGTGACATATGATTACAATACAAAGAAAAAGATGAAGCGTGTTATATTAAACAAAGATTCTAAAAAAGAAGATAGTGAGAAAACAGAAGAATACATAGATGATTTTGAATAGTTTTTTATTTAGAAAAATTATAAGACACAGAAATTCTCGCACATTTTATAAAAAATATTTTTAATTTTTTTATAAATCTCTTCGAATATATTTAGTTTAGTAAGTAAAAGAAAAAAAATAGTTCTTAAAAAAATATAATAAATAAAAATGTGACGGTACCAACCTTTTTAAACGCAAGAAAATATAAATATTTTCTGCGCACAGAAAACTTTGTTTTCTTGTGAAAAAGCTTGAGCAAAAACAGTTCGGACTATTTCATTTTTAGAAATAGTCCTTAATCTCGCTTACAGCAAAATAATAAAATTATTTGCTCCCAACAACTTGTTGTTGTGGAAATTGCGAAAGATTTGTAAAAATGGGACGGTACCCGGGATTGTCACCAACGTTTTACAAAACCTTGACTAAAAGACAGCGTATTACTCAAAACACAGTAATACACTTAGAAAAATGAAAATGGGACGGTACCCGGGATTGTCATTAATTTTTTACAAAAAATTAAGTAAAAGACAGCGTGTTACTAAAAACATCGTAACACACTTAAAAATAAAAGGACGGTACCCGGGATTTGAACCCGGACTTGGGGATATCTGCATATCAATTAATTTCTCAGTGGGCTAAACAGAGTTTACGCCCGCTATTGGGTGTTAACTGACCGTAACCAGTTATTCCACAGTCCCCAGTGCTAACCAGATTACACCAATACCGTCAATACTTTTAAGGTGTGTTCAGATTTTTTATCTGAATACGCCATGTTTTGATTAACCTTTATTAAAAGATTATATCAATACCGTCAATATAGATTAGGTTAGCAAAGAAAAAGAATTAAGGTTTTGTATATAAATATTGCTGAAAAGTCAGATATTGGATAAAGTTATTGCTGGTGCTTTATTTCCGCTCCTAATTAGTTTTATTGAACTTTTAGTGGAAGCTGAACCTAAAAATTCCACAATAGTTTTATCATTATCTAAGTTAAATTCATTCTTATCAATATTAAAAGTTTCACAGATTGTGTATGAATTTTTTTTAAAACAAGCGCAATAATTTAGATTACAACCACTATAAACACTTCTTTTTGCTTCATCAACCTTAAAAATTTGTACATCATAATTATCTGAAGAAAATACTGGTATTGATACTTCACCATTGTTTTTTAAATCTTTTATCTCAGCAACAATTCTTTTTAAATCCTTTTTTTCA
>JAHFPP010000070.1 GCA_023266675.1 Candidatus Woesearchaeota archaeon | reverse complement strand
GAAAGTTTAAGAGACCCGACACCAGTAGGATACTTTTCTGTTGATGTTGATTTATTAGTTTTAGTGTTAATTTTAGTTGAACCTATGTCATTGCATCCTTCATTTCCAAAGCTGACAGATATAAAAACATCTTCAAGCGGTTTTTTAGTGACAAAGTCATATGTACTTACACTGATATTGCCGCTGTGTCTTTGCTGTTCATCACATACATTAGTTTGTATATCATTGGATATATACAAAGGATTGAAATCTGCGTTTAAAGGCTGATTATTTCGTATATTTGATTCTACTGCAAACATAAAACTAAACCCATTGCCAGCAGCGTCTCTGTTAAGTTCATTGTTAAATGCAGCAGGGTCATAAAGTGAAATTATTATCGGGTATGAGATGTCATATTGGAATTCGTATTGCTTCATTCCAATTCCAGGCATTAAACTTAAGACTCCAAATCCGTCAAGAATACTTTTTGGCTGGATTATCTGGCCGTTTCGTGGTGTGATATCAAAATATATAGGCCATCTTGATGAGTATCTAAAATCAACTTCGTAAGGATGGTCCGCATTACTATCATTTAATTTAATTACTGGCTTATTTATGACTACGCGCGCAAATGAATCTGGATATGTAAAGCTGTCTCCATTTAACGAGTTTTGAATTCTTAAGAAGGGCACATAAAGAAATAAAACAGTTGATAATCTGTTTTTCAAATCATCAAACATCCAAACTTTGGTTGCTTCTTTTTGTATTGGAAACTCTGCCATTGGCGCAAGCTGATCTTTGTTCTTATCACTCCATTCTGCAATAAGGTTTAATGTGTTTGTTTCAAGATATGAATTTTCACTGAGTTCGGTTGTTATTTGCTCTGCAAAATTATAAGCTCCCCTAAGATTAACAGGAAGTCTCACTACAAATTTTTCAAGTTTTTTCATTTTGTCGCTTGTACGCCCAGCTTCAATTGGCCATGTTACATCTATTACAACATCTGATTGTGTAAATGTTGTTTTAGTTGTTGGAACTCCCTGTTTGATATCATAACCCATGTTAGAATAAGTTTCAAAATTGTTTAAACATGTTCTGAAGTTTGTGTTAACGTAATCACTAATTTGAGATTGAATAGTTCTAGGGTCACTTCCTTCTAAAAGAGGCATCTCTGTGGAAAATTGACAGTTGCCTTGACAGTTGTTTGGCGATGAAAGATAGTACCAGTATGCAACAACGCTTCTAGAATTTGAAGCTATATTCTCAACACCATTTGATTCTGTAGGTTTTAATGTATTTGGTATTATAGGTTTATGCAAACCTTGAAAAACTTTTCCTGGATAAATATATCCTCCGTGAGCGCCAATTAAAGTAACTGCGTCTTTGCCTGTAGAATATATGCAGTCTTCAATGTATGTTTTCATGCCGATAAGATCTTCAGGCACGTTCTGGATTACAGTTGGTGTAGGCGTAACATTTGTCATCTTGTTTTTTATGTAGATAATCAATGCTGAAGAAAATAGCAGCACGATTCCTATGATTATGAAGATTGTTATCTGGGCATGTCTGCTTTTAAGAAATCCTTTTTTTCTCAAATGAAATCCCCCTGCATTGCCTTAAAGCATGTGTACTTATAAAACTGCGAGCTGATGTCTTTGCATAGGATGTTTGAGTTTATAACTTTCTCATACATCAGCGCTGCCGTAAGCAAGCATAAGTCGCGGTCATCAATTTTTTGAAGGCAGTAATCCTCTGCGCTGTATGGATTGACTGTGCTTAATTCCTGTATTAAGACGTCTGTTTTTTGTGTTGTCTGCATATAAAACTCATTTCCAAGCGTGCCTGTTGTTAAAATAAACGCAAACCACAGTCCAGTAAGTCCAAAAACAAAAGTCTTGTCCTCTCTGCTCATGTGTGCAGGGTGGTAGTTGTGGAGGAAATAATCTTTTTTTGACTTGATGTACCAGAGTGTCATCATGTTCATCATCAGGATGAAAAAGAAAGACAGTGACACAAACACGTTCATAAGTCCTGATACGTTTTGCCTTATCAGAAACATTGAGACTACAGAGTTTATAATCACAAAGCTGAATATCCACAAAGAGAGATGATACCCCCACATTTTTTTCTTTGACACACCATATATCATAAAGGAGATTAGAAGTATCATTATTATGTTTAACACTCTTGAGAATGCTCCCTGAATAACTGCTCCAAGGATTATTGTGAACGAGAACATTGATGCAAGAACTATGTATAGTGCGCATATTATTGCAGAAAAAACAAGAAGCATAGCTATTCCTGGTGGAAAGTCGTGATGTATCTTTAAAATTCGCTTGTATATATGTCTTTTTTTAGTCTGGAAAGATTCGTGTTTAGCTTCATTTATAGATTTACCTGAATCAGATTTTACTTCAGATAACATGTCTTGCTTTGAATAAATTTTATGGCTGTAGCTAACAGACTTATTTCTAAAAAGCCTCTTTTTTCCACCCATCCTTATTTTACTGAGTATTGGTCTTTTTATATATTGCGGTTTGTTGCTGTTTATTTAGCAATAATAAAATATTAGCACGATTCATTTTTAACCAACTATATTAAACAAAAAACGCTTCATTTGATAGAAAATCAATTAAGGGAAAATCTACTGCAAAAATAGTTATTTTGATTCATGAAATGTTAGAATAAATTTATTATTAAAGTTAGAATAAATTATTATTAAATTATCTTATCTATCTTATCGGTCCGTTTTTTATTCTTTCAACCTTGACTTTTTCAGAACCTGCTTTAAGTTCACTGTTTTCAAAATACGCAACCCCGTATTTAACTTCCATTTTTACTCCGGCGAACTCTTCATAGACGATCTCCTTTGTTGAAGGAGTTACGCCTTCAATTGATACATTTTCACCAACATTTGCATGCTCCAAAAACAGTATTCCAACTTTTCCGTCTTCCTCGCTGGCAAGAAGCATCCCTTGGCTTTCAAGACCTCTTATCTTTGCAGTCTTCAGGTTGGTTACAACAACAACTTTCTTGCCTAAAAGCTCGTCAGCAGCATAATATCCCCGCAGGCCTGAAAGAATCTGCCGCGTTTCTGTGCCAAAATCAATCTGCTCAATGTAAAGCTTGTCAGCATTGGGATGCATTTTTATGTCAACTATCTTTCCAACTTTAAGATTTAGTATTGAAAAATCCTGCTGCATAATTTTTTTAGATTCATGCGCATCTGTTTTTTTATTGATTTCTTTTTTCTCTTTTTCTTTTTCCACTTTTTCCTTGTTTTTTTTCTCTTGTTCTTCTTTTTCAATAAGTTTTATATCATATTTTTTGAATAAATGATTTCCTTTCACAGTTTTTAACCCTGGCTTGATATGATGTTTTAATGTTTTAAAAGATTCATCTCTCACACCAAGACAAAGTCTCATCTCATACGCTTTTGTCGGCATAAACGGCTCGATGTAGATTGATATTATCCTCAATGCTTCTGCAACATTATAAAGAACTGTTCCAAGACGTTTCTTGTCTTCAATCTTCCAAGGCTGCGCATCGTTGATATACTTGTTTGCACCCTGTACTGCTCGCCACACAGATGACAACGCATTATTAAATTCAAGTGAGTCCATATATTTTTGGTACTCTTCAAATATGTCAAGAGACTTCATAAGCTCTTCATCCATATTGGTGGAATCATGTTTTTGAGGTATAACGCTTTCAAAATTTTTTTCAATTAGTGTAAGCGCGCGCGACAAAAGGTTTCCAAGGTCGTCTGCCAAATCCGAGTTTATTCTTTGAATAAAAGATTTTTCAGAATAGTCCCCATCTTCTCCAAATGACGCTTCGCGAAGAAGAAAGTATCTGAGTTCATCTGCTCCAAACTTTTTTGATGTTTCAATTGGTGAAATGACGTTTCCAATAGATTTACTCATCTTTTCGCCGTTAACAGTCCACCATCCGTGCGCAAATACTTTTTTTGGCAAAGCAAGTTTTGCAGACATAAGCATTGCAGGCCAGATTACCTGATGAAACCACATTATATCCTTTCCGACAAGGTGAACGCTTGCTGGCCAAAATTCCTCAAATTTTTTTGGATTGTCTGGAAACCCTGCGCACGTAATATAGTTTGTCAGCGCATCAAACCAGACATAAATAACGTGTTTTTCGTCATAAGGAAATGGTATTCCCCACTTGAATGAGGTTCTTGTTATTGAGAGGTCATTAAGTCCTTCCTTAACCCTGTTGATTATTTCTTCGCGCTTATGATATGGCGAGAGGAAATCAATGTTTTTTTCGTAGTAATCCAAAAGTTTTTCCTGATACCCTGAAAGTCTAAAAAAGTATGATTCCTCTTTTACTACCTCAACTTTTGTCTTATGGATTTTGCATTTACCATCATCAAGGTCTTTTTCAAGATAAAATGCTTCGCACCCCAAGCAGTAAAGACCTTCATAATTTCCCTTGTATATGTCGCCGTTTTCATAGCATCTTTTAAGAATTTCAATAACTGCAGATTTATGCCTATATTCAGTTGTCCTAATAAAATCATCGTAAGAAATATTCAGTACCTTCCATGCCTCTTTAAACTGAGGGATTAAATTGTCAACAAACTCCTTTGTTTCCTTGCCGGCTTTTTTTGCGGCATTCTCGATCTTTTGGCCGTGCTCATCAGTTCCCGTGCTAAAAAGCACGTCATCCCCAAGAGAGCGGTGAAATCTTGCTAAGACATCCGCTGCAATTGATGTGTATGCGTGCCCAAGATGAGGTATATCGTTAGGATAATATATCGGCGTAGTTACGTAAAAAATTGATTTATTTGACATAAAAATTGATATTAACTATTCATTTAAATAAGTTGCGACAAGGATTAAAGAAGAGTTGGGTGAGTTAATGTTTTTAATAAACGTTTTTTGTTTTTAAAAATATTTTTTATTTTTAATACTCGCCATATTTTTGTTCAAGTGCAAGAAAACTTAAAGTTTTCTGCGTGCCAAAAGCTTTGCTTTTGTGCATTTAGCGAATTGAGGGTGTTACCCGAAGCTTGCCGCGTAGCGGTGAGCGTTTAAAAAGGTTGTATACGAAAAACTTAAATAACAAAATATGTTTCCGATAATTATGAAATTTGACAAACCGCTTCCTGAAGGAGTTATTAAGACTAAACAGAGTAATACACTTCTAGATACAATCTCAAGGCTGATATTGATAATAATCGCAGGGTTTGTTCTTTTGATAACAGGAATAATATTTTTTGTCGGCACTCTTTGGATGATAAAGCTTGGAGCGTATATCTCAGGCTACACTGACATTCCTGTAAACTCCCTTATTCTTGCAGCAAGCATAGTCTCAGCAGCAGCAATTATAGGTTCATCTTTTCAAAACAAAGGCTGAGAACGGGTTTTTAACAAAAGTATAGAAAAAAAATATTAAAAAAAATTTAGAATAAGATTTAATCGTCGTCGTCAACAGCTTCTTCTGGCGCGGCTCCTTTCTTTGGCTTCTTCATCTTTTTTGTGATGCCGATTTTCTTTTGGCATTTCTGGCATGTGATAATAAACGCTTTTACGCCGTCAAATGATTTTCTTTTGTATTCAGTTGTTGTGTCTCCGCTATTTTGACAGTATGGACACGTGTAGACAACTGTTAGTGTCAGTTTTGATTCATGCAACGATTTTTCTTCTGTGAATCCGCAGTTAGGACACACGTATTCTGTTGCCCGAATTTTTACTTTGCCGTTCTCAACTGGTTTGCCCATCATTCCTATGTTGCATTTTTCGCATTTTACTTTAAACGCCCATGCTTTTGCATTTCCATTTGGCTCAATTGCCCTGTTTGTAAAGTATATAACTTCTGACATATCATTTGGATACTTAACCATATTCATCGCACCTCATCATCTGTTTCATCTTGTTCTAAATTATCATCTTTGAATTTATCTTCGTCTGTTTTATCATAATCCACTTTTATTTCCTCAACTGGTTCTGTCTTCAGTCTTTTTATTTCTATTGATACTGCGGGACAGTTCACTCTTATATATCTTGGGCAGATTGTATGCTCAAGCTCTGAGATTTTACAATATTCCAATATCTCATTTTTTTCTTCATCATTATTAAATTTTACTATGACATTTATTCCCCTGTTATCAGGGTGGATTATATGAAAAAGTGATAGGTCCTCAATTAC
>JAHFPP010000069.1 GCA_023266675.1 Candidatus Woesearchaeota archaeon | reverse complement strand
ACATGGTTTTTCTTTCAAACAAAAGACCTTTTCCATTCAGTAACGCAGAAAAACCAATCTCAAAATTTGAGAAATAATATAATCTATTCTAAAATTATTTTTATTTATATTTTTTTCAAATGATTATGAATTTTCACAATTTATTTTTCTTTAATTAATTTAATGATCAATCGTATTTCTTTTAGTAAACTATTTAAACGTCTAAACGCAGTATTAAGTCAATGAGGTTATTCTCAACAAAAAGAGGGAATTTTCAGGAATTAGTTTTGGGGCCGCTGTTTCCATTAATTATAGTTTTCGCGGTGTTCTTAATACTTCTTAGTTTCACGAATGCGGTTGCGCAAAGCTCATACTTTGAACGCGAGTTTCTTACAAAAGACATTGGCCTAGTCATCGAATCGCTTCAGGCATCTCCATACGACGTGCAGCTTAATTACCCGGATGAGAACAGCAAGCATGCAAAAGAGCTTAAGATAACAATAAACAAGAATTATGTACAGGCAAACCCATACAATGTTGAGCCTCTCCTCTCGCCTTCAAAGACTTCAAAATTTCTTCTTTTTCAGTCAAACATGCCAGTTGCTGATTTTGTTGCGGCGCCAAAAGTTGAAAAAGATCAAAACGGCGTAGATATGCCATACTCTTACCGATTATCTTTCTTAAAGAACATAAACGGAATATCTTCATCATCAAACCAGAATAATATTCCAGTACAAAACGATGAGAGCTATTTTAAAAGCATAATAAATACGCAAGTTTCTGAATGGGCTGAAACGCCACACGTTTATGTTGACATGTTTTACACTCCATCAGATAAGGATTTTAAATCTGCAATTGACGGAAAAATAATGCTAAGGGATATATGCAGAACATTAGACCTTACAGTTTCCAAAGGAATATATTCGTTAAACGACTGCACTTATCCGCAGGCAAGTAATGACAGAAAAAAACAGGCAGAGACTTCTGATTTAATTGTCATACTTTACGTCAATGAACAAAAACAGACCAAAGAAACAATTGATGTTTATTATTCTGATAAAAATGATGTGTCTGGAAAGAAGTCCCAGAAGCTTGCAGGTCTTTCACTCATAAACTTAAAGCCAACCTATTCCGACACAGAGATGAAAAGAATGTATGCATCATTAATATTAAGTGTTGAGCAAATATCAGAATCAAAGCCTGTAATTGTTGTTGAGATAGGAAATGTTGAAAAATTAAATCGACAAGACATAGAAAAAATCGGGAACTCGCTTATTAGCGCAATAAGGAGTTATTACTCATGATAAAAATGAACAAAAAAGCCATAGTCGATGATATGATGTTTTGGATATTTCGTATAATTCTAATTATCATTGTCATTGTGGCGCTAGTCTTTTTTGTAAATTCAACAATATCTAAAAACCTTGACACAAAATCACTTGAACTTGACCTTATCACTGCAAGAATAATAAACAGCAAGGACTGTCTTGCAAGAGCAGAACTTATTGATGTGTATGAAAATGAGAAAGACAACGTTTTTCGGATTTATCCCGGCGAGATAGACAAGACAAAATATAATGAAGAATACCTTAAAAAAAATTGTGTAATACTAAATTCAAATGATGGTAACTTAACGCCTAAACTTGGAGTAAAAATAACACTTTACAACAATCCTCCTGTTTACATAAGCAAGGATGATTATGATGATATTGAGCCGTTGACTTTTTCAAGCAAATACCAGAAAGTAATAAAAGTTTTTCCAGTCCTTGTTTACCTCAACAATAAAATTGAATCAACAACTCTTGAAATAGTCGTGGTGGCAAAGAAAAGATGAAGCTAATAATAAATAAAAAAGGTCTTTTAGGAGAGCCTCTTATAATATTCATGGGGTTTATTCTTGTAATCATAATCATCCTATTATTTTTTACTTTTTCTGATTTTAATAAAGGAAATTCTTACTCAATTGAAAATACAAAAGAAAAACTTGGAAACAACATCTTTGTGATTGGTGTCTTAAAATCAGAGACAAGTTATGAAAACTCAAATATGCCTCTTTATGAACTTATTTCAAGATACTATCTTGATGGAAACAGTAATGAGAAACAAATAATAATTGATAGTGTAAACTTACTTATGAAGAATATGTTTGATAAAAATATATGCTGGAAGATAACTATAACGAATACTAAAATTATCGAATCAGGTAACAATTGTGAAAGTGTTTCCAAACAACAAATAGTTTCTGAATCAGAAATAGTGCCTGGATTTAACGGGAAATCAATTGACATGAGGTTTGAGACGACGTGAAATTTGGAAAAAAAGCCACAGAGTTTGGAACTGCAATGCTTGTTATAGTCACTATAATAATCTTCATTTCTGCTGGACTTATGCTTTACAAAAAAATAAATGACACACTTCCGCTTGGAGACACTCAGTATAAATTACTCAACACTTATGATAATGCAGAAAAGATATTGTTTTATATTGATTCATCAGCTAAGCAGGCTTCATATGACTCGTTAAAAAACTTGGCAGAAAATGGTGGAACTGACGGACGCGGTGATTGCGGAAAATATTTTGGAAGCACGCTCCTAGTAAGCGCAGACAAAAATTGCATTCCTGAAAATGATGATGTTAGCGTAAATTTTGAGAGTTATTTTCAAAGCTCTTTACTCAGTTATTTATCGCAGTTTAAAACTTATAACATAAACAGCCAATATGATTTATGGACTGAAAATCAGACAATTAAAGGGATAGCTTTGGATAAAGTTATTCTTCCTATTGGAGGCACTGCGATAACAGATATGAAGCCAAAACAAGAATACATAGCAACACCAGGAAACTTTTTTGGAAACCCATCCATATCAAACAAAATAACTTCGTGTTTTGGATACCGTGAAGCAGGTTCCGGGGCAAGTAGTGAGTATGAAGGAATAGATTTTTCAACACAAAACGGCAAAGAAGTATATTCAGTTGCAGATGGAAAAGTCATATATTCAGATAAAGATGCTATTGAAAAAGATCCTGAAGGATGCGACTGCTGGGGGAGAGTATTAATCTTTCACGGCAACGGATTATACACAACTTTTCTTCATATGGACAGCATCAATGTAAATGTTAATGATGTTGTAAAAAAAGGAGATAAGATAGGAATTGCTGGAGCAAGATATCCAAAAAAAAGAGTTAACGGTTCCGTTCATCTGCATCTTGAAGTAATAAGCGACAAAATAAAAAGCCTCATGATTGACCCTGATACAAACTCGCAGATATCCTATGAATATAATTATAGGGGGACACCGGGTGGAAATTTCGCAATTAACCCTGCATGTTTTTTTGATTTATCGCAGTTTGATATAGATTATTCTTCAAAGGCATGCAGTCAGATTGATGCATTGCATTCTCCTTTAAAAAAAGAGGATGCTCCAAAAAAATTCTGTGATGTGTATAAACAGAAAGGACTTTCGCTTCCAGAACAGAAAGAAATAATCCCAGATGCAACTGCTGCTACAAAACCAGATACTAAACCATCTCAAACTTCGGTTACAGAACAAAAAATAGTTTCGCTTTCAAGTGGTGCAGTATCATGCCAGAATGCAGATTTGAATAATATGCAAAATACTAATCTAAAGGGTTGTTATAGGTATTATGACATATTCCAAAAATACATCAAACAATACAATTTAGACGTTGACCCATTATTGATAATGTCTTTGGTCTCAACAGAATCTTCTTGCATGAATGCCGATGAGCTTAGAGCAAATGGAAAAAGCACTGCAGATGGAGGGATAATGCAGGTTGATGATGCATGTTTAAGACAAAAGAAATGTCCTGATGTGGATTCGCAGATAAAAGAAGGAATAAAAATTTATCTTCAGAAATTTAATGATGTTGAAAAATACGGAAAAGAATTATCAATGCAGGACAAGACAACTCTTGTATTGTATTCCTATAACCGCGGGGCAATATCCACAATTATCAATTATTACAAGTCAGGGCAATACAAACTTGATGAAGCAATCTTTAAAGGATGCACAGAAATTTATAGAACCGATGTACCAAAAGGAAACGATTATTACAGGTACGACGTTAAAGGCAAGGATAAATGCAATTATCCAGGATACGGTGTTCAATATCCGCAAAGAGTCTATAACATATACAACACAGCATGCGGGCAGATAGGTGGTGTTACTGGAGACGACACTAGTGGGGTTTCCAAAAGCTCTTACGATTATTCATCACCATCAGCAGTATACGACAGCATTGGACAGTATTCCTTTACACCAGCGTTCAAGACAGACTTTAATTTTGATCTTGATATATATAATAAGATTTTTACAGCAATAAAAAAATTAAGCCAGAATTACCTATCATCAACAAACCCAAAGGATTTTACAGATAACATATTAACTAACGCAAAGTCAGTAGAGCCAAATATTGACTGGCAGACAGATTGTGAGATTCCTGAAAATAAGGTATACTATTCATTTGCAGAAAGTTATTCTTTGTGCGCAAATTCAACTGAAACAAGCTGTTACTGCAAGATAAATTTTCCAAATGATATCCCTTCAAAGTCTGAATTTAGGATAGAAATAACTGATACTAATGACGTAAAAATGTCAAAAGACAACGCTGACATAGTCAGGCTTTCAAATAATAAACTTGGTCTTGCAGGAACATTTTTGGATAAGAAAGATGTTTTGATATTGTCTTTTGACAAAAAAAATGATATTACTTATTCACTTAAAGTTTCAAAAGAGGGAATAATAAATTCCAAAGAATTTATGTATAATACTCTTCAATTTGATAAACCATTTTATCTTAAAAAAACAGGCAGCATGATTTCATTTATCAGTGATTCGGACTATAATGTTAAATCACAGGAGGCATTGAATAATCCAAAAGAAGTGTGTTCAATAAAAAAAGACACAGTTAAGCTTTGTGTAAAGACAAAAACACTGATACCCGTGTATGATAAAAATAAGAACTCTGTAGCAAATATTCGCAAAGATATCAAGTTTGCATTCACGTTAAAGGATATAATTCCTCCTCCAATAATTCAGGATATAACTCAGCCAGATTCATTATTATCTGAAAAGGAAGCCATTATCAAATGGAGCCAGGAATACCCTGATGACGACACTGTAAAATTCGCAGTTTTTATCTCAAAAGACGTATTGACAGGAAAAACATACAAAGAACTGTCTGACGCGTCAGATTATATTTCATCAGGCATAGCTAAAAAAGAGTTTGAGATTGGAAAAAGAGAGGACGTATCATCAATTGACCTTCAAAAACCAGAAGTAAAAAAACCATTTGAAAACAGCAAGATAACAGTTCAATACAATTACTTAGAATCTGAAACAAAAAAGTCTGGAAAATTAATTCCAAAAATAGGTGCTTTGTACCAGATTGAGGATGAGAATGAAAATTTGTATGAATATTTTGCTAGAATAAATTTCCTAACAAGTGAAAAATATTACGTTGCAATCGCGGCTATAGACCGATTTGGAAACGTCAATATGGAAGACTTTGACAAAGGAAGGACAAATTTCAAGATAATTGATGTCAAAGACACATTGCCTCCGGCAACATATCCGCTTTTAGGATTCACTTTTTTTGGCGTAAAAGATATTGACAATAAAAAATTAAAAATAACCTGGGCAGCAAAGCCAAGAAAAAATATTGACGGCTCAGACTTTGACGCAGATAGAGAATTAAGTAATTATAAAATATATTACACACAAGGAGATATGACTCCACTCAATTATAATACAAACTCAATACAGGTTAATAATGATAAATTTGAAGCAGAAATATCAGGTCTTGACATAAGCAAAAAAATCTGCTTTTACGTTGTACCTGTTGACACAGCAGGCAATATGCAGTTTAGTGACAATACAAAGGATTTGATGAATGACAATTCTTTCTTTAGTCCTGTTTGTTTAGGTTAAAAAGATTATTTCTTTTAAAAATCTTTGAGAAAAATATTATAATTCGGGCTATTTTCTAAAATAGTCCTTAATCTCGAGCGTCAACTGACGAAACGGTTCACCTTTTTAAGAAAAAGCACAAGAAAACAAAGTTTTCTGTGCGCAGAAAATGCGATTTTGCATTTTCTTGCGTTTTACCAAAACAGTTCGGACTATTACTTTTTTGTGATAGTCCTTAGCCTCGCTGACAACTGGCGA
>JAHFPP010000016.1 GCA_023266675.1 Candidatus Woesearchaeota archaeon | reverse complement strand
AAGTACTTATGCTCGGCTTATTGAATTAAGAGAAAATGCCGATTTAGTAAATGGTGAGTCTGGCCGAGGAGTTTATTGGAGTCCTCTTGTAGTTGGCAGTTTATTAAAAACGGGTGATGATTCTTTGGGAATTGCATATTTGGAGATGATTAAAAGTACACAATGCAAGGATTTGATGGGTTTATTGCAAGATGGCCTGCCTAAAGAGTTTAAGCTTCCAGAAAGAATATTGCAGAAACAATATGCACCACAGAATCCAATTCATATTGGTTCGTTAAGTTATGCATAGATATAATTAATTTTTTATTTCCTTTTTTAAAATCTGAATAACTTTTTTTTAAAGTTTATCAGATTATTATCTTTGTCAAATTTAATTCCTTCTTTTTCGAGCAGTTGTTTTTTTATAAGTATCTCATTTCCTTTAGTTTGTCCGCAAAATCCGCCTATGTGTCCATTTGAAGATACAATCCTGTGGCATGGTGTTTTTCCGCCGTCTTTGTATCCATCATCATTTAATTTGAGAACTTGTCCGACAGCCCTGTATGCACGAGTATTTAATGCGTGTGCGATTTCTTTATATGTTGATACTTTTCCTTTTGGTATCTTTTTTACAAGTGAATAAACTTTTTCTTTGAATGTGTTCATTTTATCAAAGTAACTATTTTTTTGTATAATCTTATGTTGTAATCTTTCTTGTATTTTTGCGCTAGGATTATTATTTCTTTCTTGTCAATAAAAATATTCTTTTTTATTAACAATGCTTCGATTTTTGAGGATATCAGGTATTGCACGAATTGGTTTATATTGTGAGGTTTTAATGTCTTGTTTGAGCGTTCAAAATCAATTAAAACAGGTTTTTTGGTTTTGGTCACGATTATATGTTTGTATGGATTACTCATCTCCTCTTTGTTGATAAGATTTTTGTCAAGCGTTCGCATCTGTGAGAGAACATGTTTTATAACTGAAATCGCATCTTTTTTACTGCATTTTTCAAGGAATTTTGGAAAAAGTGTACCGTCAACAAATTTGTAGATAATATAATCCTCTTCTGCTTTCAGTAATTTTGGGCCTATTCTTAGTTTATTCATTTCTTCAAGGTTTTTTCCTTCAAAAAATATTCTTGATTTCGCTTCGCTTTTCGGATTTTTTATCTTGATTGCGATTTTTACGTTTTTTAACTTTGAAGTGTAGATAAGTCCTCGCTTTCCCTTTGCGAAGAATTTAAAATTTGTTAAACCTTTAACAAATGACTCAATTTTTTTAATTTTATAGACATATAATTCTTCAAAGTCAAGCTTTTGCCTTGCAATCTCTTCAAAAAAATATGCGTTTTGCACCAGTGTTTCTTCAATTACTTCTTTTTGTGTTAGTGAAGAGAATAAAAAGAGTATTTGCCCGTCATTATTAAGATATTTTCTTGCTTCTTTTAGAAATTTAACTGAGAGTTCATATCCTTTTACCCCTCCGTCAAGCGCGACATCCCGTATGTTAGGGTCATCCGGAAGGTAGGGTGGATTAAATATGATAGTATCAAATTGTTCATGGATATTTGAGAAAAGATCAGATTGAATGTAAGAGATGTTTGGATGATGATACTGTTTTTTTGCATAAATTAATGCTTCAGTGTTTATGTCTGCCGCAAGAACTGAAGTTACGTCTTTATTGTTTGCGGCGCTTACTGCCTGTATTCCGCTTCCAGTTCCCATATCAAGAGTTTTCCCGTACGCATACGTTTTTACAGCTTCTGCTAGTAAATATGAATCTTCTCGTGGGTCGTATAACGGATTCCTGTGCATATTATAGGAAGAAATTAACCTATTGATAAATTTGTGGTTTTAACGATTAAAAATTAAAGTGGAAATCACCAGGCACATATCTTTGCATCTTTTAATGATTTAGTTATCGCTTCTTTCATTGCTATTGCTGCTTTTCTTGCTTCCTTGTCATATTCTTTTTCATTTCCTGTTTTTTGGTATGCAAAGATTATTCCTCTTGAATTATTTACTATTGCACCGTATCCGTCTTTATTAAAGCATGGAACAACATCATCTGCTGAACCTCCCTGCACTCCGTATCCAGGGACAAGAAATATGGAATTAGGCATTATTTCCCTTAATCTTTTTGCTTCAGTGGGATATGTTGCTCCGACAACAGCTCCGACAGATGAGTATCCTTTTCTGCCAATCAGATTTTTTCCCCACTTATTCACATACTCTGCCATGGCTTCGTACACTCTTTGTCCTTTTTTAGTTTCAATATCCTGAAGTTCTCCTGAGCTTTTATTTGATGTTTTTACAAGGATGAATATTCCTTTTCCGTATTCGATACATTCTTCAATAAAAGGCATTACTCCGTCACTTCCAAGATATGCGTTTATCGTGAGGCAGTCCATGTCAAGCGCCGCAATCTTTTCTCCCATGACATCTGTTTTTCCAAGGTGCGCTATCGAGTATGCTTTTGCAGTGTTTCCGATATCATTTCTTTTTCCATCTTCAATCACCATTAGTCCTGCGTTTCTTGCATATTTCACTGTTTCTTCAAATGCCCATATCCCCTCATGCCCGTACTGTTCGTAGAATGCCATTTGGATTTTAACTGCAGGAACAACATCTTTTGTTGCGTCAATTATTTTTTTGTTGAATTCTAGAATGCATTTTGCCGCTGCTTCAAGCGAGTTCCCATCTCTTTTTACATATTCCTCTTTTAAAAAAACCGGTATTTTTTCAAAATCAGTATCAATACCAATGACAGAAGGGTTTTGCTTTTCTTCAATTGCTTTTATAAGGTTGTCTGCAAAATTCATTTCTTTCATACTCCATATTTTTGTTTGTATTCAATCATTTGTGAGTGCAAGTTATCATCTAAATATATTTTACCGTCAATCTCTCTGTTATGAAGATAATTTGTTATTTCATCAAAGTCTATTATTGATAATATTCTTACTCCAAGCGTTTCCTGAAGTTCCTGTATGGCGCTTTTTTCGCCAATTCCTTTTTCTTTTCGGTTTACAGAGATGATTATACCTTTTATCTTTGGGTTGCCATTTTTCTTTAGAACGTCAATTGTCTCTTTAACAGCTGTTCCTGCGGTTATTACGTCATCAATTATGACTATTTCCTTATTTTCATCTAGTGCTGCGCCGACAATCTGTCCGCCTTCACCGTGGTCTTTGGCTTCTTTTCTGTTGAATGAATATCCTTTGTTTATTCCTAATCTTGACAGTTCTATAATTGTTGAAACACAAAGAGGTATTCCTTTGTATGCTGGACCATATAAAACGTCAAAATTTTCTCCAAATTCTTTTTTGATTGCCTGCGCATAGTATGATGCGAGTTTTGTTATGCCGTCTCCGTCTTTAAACATTCCTGTATTAATGAAATAAGGAGACACTCTTCCGCTTTTTAGCGTGAACTCACCAAATTTAAGAGCACCTGACTTAACTAAAAACTCTATGAATCCTTTTTTGTAGTTTTCCATTTGTATCACACCACCAATTATTGAATTATTAATATCTTAAATTAATAAAATATTTTTTTGCCGCTGCTTGCACGCTTATATTTTCCAAAGTCAGGTATCTGTTTTATTATCTCTTTTGTTATTACTGGACCGTCTTTGCATGTCCTTATCCCAAGGTTGTCAACAACGCACTGCCCGCATACTCCAAATCCGCATTTCATGTATCGTTCCATTGAAACTTCGCATGGAATATTGAATTCGTCAGATATCTCCATGACTTTTTTCATCATGATTTCTGGGCCGCATGTGTATATCATGTCAATTTTTTCTTTTTGGAGGAGTTCTCTTAGTGCCTGTGTGGTAAATCCCTTAAACCCGTAACTCCCGTCATCGGTGCAAAATAGCGTGTTTATCCTGTTTTTAAGTTCTCCTTGCGGGTGCAAGAGAAGATTTTTTGTTCTTGCACCAACAATTAAGTTTACTTTTTTTCCGTTTGATGAAAGCTTGTCTGCAAGAAGCATTACTGATGCTGTTCCGCTCCCGCCTCCAACCAATGCCGAATTTTCTGCGTCAAAAGTATATCCTTTGCCATATGGTCCCTGAATGCCGAGTTTGTCGCCAACTTTTAAATCCATTAATTTTTTTGTGAAGTCTCCTATTGCATAAACTGTTACGCCAAACTTTTCTTTTGTCTGGTAGCTTATTGAGAACGGCTTTAAGTCGACTCCTGGAAGCCAAAGCATGATGAACTGTCCTGGCGTTGCGTTTAGTTCATAATCAAAGAAAAATGTTTTTAGGTTTTCCCCTTCGTCAACTATTTCTGAGATATCAAGAACTATTGGTTTTTCCTCGTTATTGGTTTTATTGTTTGATTCTTTTTCAACGCACATTGTGAGCTGCCCCAATTATATCTTTTAAACTTGAATATCCTTCTTTTTTCATGAATTTTTCCATGTCATCAGTTACTTTTTTGAAGACTTCAATTCCTTCGTAATAGACTCCGCTTCCAATTCCTATAGCTGATGCGCCTGCCATCATCATCTCCAAAGCATCTTCTGCATTGTTGATGCCACCGGTGCCTATTATTGGGATTTTTACTGTTTGGTAGATGTCATAAACTGCCTTTACTGCTATGGGTTTTATTGCAGGACCTGAGATTCCACCAAATTTGTTTGAGAGTATTGGCATCTTTGTCCTAATATCTATGCTCATCCCTGGGCCAAGCGTGTTTATTGCTGTAATTGCGTCTGCGCCTGCTTCTTCAACCGCTTTTGCGATTAATTTTATGTCAAGGACATTTGGTGACAGTTTGATTATTACAGGAATTTTGGTGTTTTCTTTGACTTTAGCCGTTACTTCTGCTGCGGCATCTGGGTCAATTGAGAATGGTTTTCCAAATTCTGCATCCACATTTGGACAGGAGATGTTAACTTCGATAAGCTGAGGTTTTACAGTTGATATTCTTTCTGCAAGTATTCCAAAATCGTTTATTTTATTTGCAAATATGCTTGCAATCACAGGTGATTTTGAGTGTCTTACTGCAAATTCTATCTCAGGAAGTGAGTCCTCTATTCCTGCATTTGATAATCCAACAGCGTTTATTGTGAAACTTTTTGTTGATAGAATCACTGGCGCAGTGTGCCCTTTTCGTTCATTGATGCTTATTGATTTTGTAGTTACTGCGCCTGCGCCGTTGTCTGCTGCATTAATAAGTGAAGCGGCAGTTACTCCAACAATTCCTGAAGCAAGAACTGTGGGGTTTGAAAGTCTTACGCCGCATATATTGGTTTTTAGCATTTTTTAGTTTTATTATCCTTTTATTTATACAACTATTTTTCTGTCTTTCATAACTACTTTTCCACAGACAATTGTATAAACAGGTATTCCTTTAAGCGCCCAGCCGTCAAATGGTGTGTTTTTTCCTTTTGATTCAAAAAGAGCTTTATCGATAACCTCTTCCTTATCCGAATCGATTATAGTTATGTCTGCGTCTGCGCCAACTGAAAGATGTCCTTTGTTTTTTAGTTTGAGTATATCTGCCGGATTTGTTGACATGAGCATAACCATCTGTTCCGTCGAGATTATTTTTTTATGGACTAGGTGAGTCATTGTCAATGCTATTGATGTTTCAAATCCTACAATGCCGTTTTCGCAGTCATCAAATTCATAGTATTTTTCTACCAGAAGGTGAGGTGCGTGGTCAGTGCTTATGGCGTCAATTGTGCCGTCTTTTAAACCTTTTTTTATCTCATCTAAGTGTTCTTTTGGTCGTAAAGGCGGGTTCATTTTTGCCATTGGATTATATCCTATCACTGCTTCATCAGTCAGAGTGAAATAGTGAGGGCATGTGTCGCATGTCACTTTTATTCCTCGTTTTTTTGCATCCCTTATCATTTCAACTGAACCAATAGAGTTTATGTGCGTAAAGTGTATTGGGTATCCTGTTGCCTGTGATAAGACTATATCTCTTGCAATTATTACGTCTTCGGCTGCTGGAGGTTTTCCTGCAAGCCCAAGTTTTGTTGAGACTATTCCTTCATGCATTGCCCAGTCTTCGCCGAAATGCTCATCTTCAGAATGGCTGATTATTGGCAGATCAAACTTTTTTAGGTATTCCATTGCTTTTTTCATTAGTGCCGCGCTTTGAACTCCTCGTCCGTCATCGCTTACTGCGATTGCACCTGCGCGTTTTAAGTCGCCTATTTGTGCTAGTTCTTTTCCTTCGCTTTTTTTGGTAAGTGAACCTACCGGGTAAACGTTTACAATCCCCTCTTTTGCAGCCATCGATACAACGTATCCTATGACTGTCTGGTCGTCAGCATTAGGTGTTGTGTTTGGCATGCCTACTATTGTTGTAAGTCCGCCTCTTGCAGCTGAGCGTGTTGCTGTAGCTATTGTTTCTTTATCTTCTCGTCCAGGTTCACGCAGATGAACGTGCATATCAATGAATCCTGGTGCAACTATTAGTCCATTTGCGTCAATTACCTCTGTATCTTTTTCAGTTGTTATTTTGTTCGCTATTTTCTCTATTTTTCCGTTTACTATTAAAACATCTTTTTTTGAGTTTATCTTATTTTTAGGATCAATTACTGTGCCATTTTTGATTAGAAGTTTCATTTTCTTTCCCCCTTAAAGTCTGTTCTTGGATTGCCTCTTATTAAGAGATGAAGCAGTGCAAGCCTTACACAGAATCCGTTTGTGACCTGTTCTTCAACAACGGATTGTGGTCCGTCCATCACTTCTGAGCGAAGGTCAATTTCACGGTTAATTGGTCCGGGGTGCATAACAATTGCATCTTTTTTTGCAAGTTTTAGTCTGTCAGGGTTTATTACGAAATTTTTTGAGTATTCCCTAACGCTTGGTATGTCGCCACCAGCAGCTCTTTCAAGCTGTATCCTTAATGCGTAGACAACATCAACGTCTTTTATTGCTTCGTCAAGATTATAATAGACTTTTACTCCAAATGCTTCTTCAATTCCTTCAGGTATCAATGTTGGTGGGCCTGCTATTCTTATGTTTCCATTCATCTTTTTTACAATTCTAATTAATGAGCCTGCTACTCTGCTGTGGGTTATGTCTCCAACAATTAATACTGTTTTGCCTCTTAATGTTCCAAGTTTGTCACATATTGTAAACGCATCAAGAAGTGCTTGTGTTGGGTGTTCATGCCATCCGTCACCCGCGTTGATTACCGGGCAGTCAAGCTCTTTTGCTATTAGTTCAGGTGTTCCAGCCTTTGAATGTCTTAGTATTACACAGTCTGCTTTCATTGCGTTAAGCGTCTGTGCTGTGTCTTTTAGTGTTTCTCCTTTTTTACTCATGCTTGACGCGCTTGCAGAGATATTTATTGTGTCAGCGTTTAGATGTTTTCCTGCAAGTTCAAAAGAAACTCTTGTTCTTGTGCTTGTTTCAAAAAAGAAATTTATAATGCTTTTTCCCTTGAGAAGCGGAATTTTTTTTGTTTCCCTTACTAAAAACCGTTCTTTAAATGGCCATGTGATTCTAAATATCAGTTTTATGTCATCAAGAGTCATATCATCAATGCTGATTATGTTTTTTGTTGAAAGTCTGTCATTTCCCTGAAGCTGGATTAAAATCTTTTCAAACTCTTCATTTTTTTTGTTTAAATCTTCCCACATCTCAGCATAGTTTATGTCTATTTCGTTTATTTTTCTCATGTAACCCCACCTTTAGCATAATTTTTTGTAAAAATATTAAATTTGAGGTTATTTGATGAATGTTGCGTGCGAGACAGCGTGGTGAAAAAATAATAAATTGAGTGATATTGATTAGTTATGGAAGAAGTATATGTACATAACTTATTTTTGGTATATAACTTATTTTTCTTTAAGATCCCCGAATTTCTCATCTTAAAAATTGTAAAAAATTATGATTATTTATAAAGATTTGTAATATCCAGCAGATACATTATAGATAAGACGTGAGAAAGAGTATTGAGATAAGCAGTTTAGATAAGAAAATAACTTAAATTTTGTCGTTTTAGTTAGAATAAAGAGTTTGTTTAATTATAAGCAATTTTTTTAAACAATTATTATCCACTAGATTTGTCGAGAATAATAAAGATTTACTAAATAAGCGATACATTAAGTTTCTACTATAAAATAACAATCTAATAATAAAGTTTAAATATAAGAGGCGTTCCTTAAAATAAAATCAAGGGTGGTATATGTGAAAAGTTGGTATGAAAAAATAGGTTTGGAAAAAAATCCTTTTGAAATAGATCCTTTAAATGATGTAGCTAGAACATTATTTGACAGAGACAAAGAGTCAAAGGAAGTTGTTTATAGGATTGTTTCTCAGAATATGCTGTTTATAGAAGGCGCCAAAGGCAGCGGAAAAACTGCACTTTTAAAACATGCGATTGACAATTTTAAAGGAAAGGGAAAGGTCATTTATGTTGACTCGAATGCAGTGAATAAAAAGTTAAATATTGAGGAAGTCTTATCAGGTGCAAAAAAACTGAATCCGACAAAGGAAAGATACCCTAAAGATATGATACTTTTACTTGACAACGTTGAAGAACTGTCAAAACTCAATAATGAACGAATAAAATATTTGTTTGATCAGAATTACCTTAAGAGCGTTATTTTCACAGGTAAAAATTATGAATCTGCAGAATTTACTGACAGTGTTAGAAGCAGAATCGGAAAAAGAGTTATTAAATTAAATCCGCTATCTGAGGATACAGCTGCAGAAATGATAAAAGATAGGCTTGGCGAGAAGAACAGCGGATTATTATCTGATTCTACAATAAAGGATATCTATTCTCATTCAAATGGTGACTTGAAAAAATTTTTGATGGACACATATCTTGTCTGTGAGTTAGCCGGTTCAGGAAAAAATAAGAGAATAACAAAACAGATGATTGAAAAGGCGCTTACAAAAGACGCTGAAAAAGTAAAGAGCTTT
Organism: Candidatus Woesearchaeota archaeon; assembly: GCA_023266675.1. Lineage (GTDB taxonomy): Archaea > Nanobdellota > Nanobdellia > Woesearchaeales > BM511 > JAHFPP01. The sequence goes on along the minus strand of JAHFPP010000016.1, from coordinate 12,548 downwards.
GCAGAAATAATTGACCATGAAAAAGAAGTTTCAATAGAAACCAAAACATGCGAAGATTGCCAAGGTGAATTAAAGAAATTCGGCGAATATTACAGGTGCGAGAATTGCGATACATTCTGCACAGAATGCGGGAATATAGTTGAGTCAGAAGATGAATCATGCCCTGAATGTGGCGTTGATTTTGATGAATAGAAGGTGAAGAAATGGAAGAAAAAACATGGTTTGAAAAATTAGGTTATAAAGAAAACCCATTCATGATAAAACCCTACGCTTTTGAAGACAATTTACAAGGATATAAAAATTACATTAAAAAGATAAATGCTGTTTTAAAAAAAGGGAAGGTTGTTTTTATTGAAGGAGATTATGGTGTTGGAAAGACAGCCACGCTAAAGCAGATAATAAACGAGTTTAAAGGTAAGAGAAAACTGATATATTATTCAGCAAATAGAGGAGACGGTGGTGTTGACTTTGATGCTCTAATCAAAGGGAGAGCAGGTCCAATAGGAAGACTTTTCGGAATAAAACCAAAAGAACTTTTGTTAATGGTTGATGAAGCCCAGAAATTAACTCTTCATGACTGCGAAAAAATCGAAACACTTATTGATGATGGATATTTCAAGTCTGTAGTCCTTGTAAGCGACGATATGAGAAAAATGAATATGACTGCAGGCCTTAAAAGAAGGATTGGAGACCAAATAGTAATGCTTGGCGAACTTTTAACTGAAAACCACGCAATAAAGATAGTTAAAGACAGGCTCGGCAAGGAATCAAGGTTTATTTCTCCAAAAGTTACAAAGCTTATCTTTGAAAAATCAGGGAAAAATCCAAGAAGAATGCTTGAATATCTGGAAGATATCTCAAGATATGTTGTTGAAGAAAAAGGTGAAGACAAAGTCACTGAAGAAGATGTGCTTTACGTTCTTACATAAACATTAATTATATTTTTTATTTATAATTTATTCTTTATATATTGGTATGTTAAGCAAAATTTTGTATGTTGTACATCCTTTGGGAACGCATGTTTGTGACATTAATCTGTTTCCAGCGCTATAACATCTGGAATAGTTAGAACACGTATCGGGATTATTCAATCTGCTGCGAAGTATCATAAAATCTGCTCTTTTTTTAGCTGCAATTACCTCAAGCGCCACAACATTATCTATACTCATTGATTTCAACTACCCTTATTATTTTTATATTAAATTAAAAAAACAACAGGACATATTTAAGAATTAGTATTTTGTTGTAGATTAATTATGTGATGATAATAGTGATCTTTTAAAATGATAAAAGGTTATAACAATTTTCGCTACATTTATATACGTCAATTATTTTGAGGTATTATGACAAAAATAATAGACCCTTATGGTTCTGTATTAATCAAGGATTATGAAAAAATAATAAATGAGTTTGGACTTGAACATTTTGATAATTCATTGTTTCCTGCTCCAAATAGATTAATGCGCAGAGGCGTTGTTTTTGCAGGACGAGACTTAAAAGTTATTTCAGATTGTATTAAACATAAAAAGCCGTTTTATGTTCTTTCAGGGATAATGCCTACAAATGACAAAATTCATTTTGGCACAAAGCAGGTTGTTGAACAGATAGCTTATTTTCAGTCCCATGGTGCAAAGGCATATATTCTAATTGCAGACCTTGAAGCTGCAGCAGCAAGAGGCGTATCGCTTGAAGAAGCAAAAAAAAGGGCGCTTGAATTTCAGATACCCGCATATATTGCACTCGGACTTGACCCAAAGAAGACCACATTTTACTTTCAGTCAGAAAACAAGGAAGTTGTGCATCTAGCATATGAGTTTGCAAAGAAGATTACATTAAACGAGTTTGAAGCGATTTATGGAAACGCTGACCCTGGAAGGATAATGAGCGCTGTGACTCAGGTAGGAGACATACTTTATCCGCAGTTAAAAGAGAGGATGCCCGGCATTATCCCTGTTGGCGTAGACCAAGATCCACATATAAGACTCACAAGAGATATTGTAAGGCGTACTAAAGAGAAAAAGTTTTATCTCCCTTCATCAATATACCATAAGTATACGCCTTCCCTTGATGGAAGTATGAAGATGAGTAAGTCAAAACCAGAATCGTGTATAGAACTTCCTGAAGATGTTAAAGTTGTAACTAAAAAGATAATGAAGGCTCTTTCAGGAGGTCGCGACACACTTGAAGAACATAAACGTCTTGGCGCTGAAGTTGATAAAGATATGGCATTTGAGCTATTAAAACAGCATCTTATTGAGGATGATGAGGAACTTGGAAAAATTTATGATGCATATAAATCTGGAAAGATGACTTCTGGTGAGCTAAAAAAGTTAACATGCGAAAAAATTGCTGAATTTATGTATACATTTGAAAAAAAATTGGATGATGCAAGAAAAATTATTCCAACGCTGCATTTTATAAAGTTTTAACATCCGGAGAAAAAAATATTAAAATGAAATTGGTTGGGATAAGTTAATATGAAAAAATACTATCACAAGTTTAGAAAGCATATTACACATCATGCGCATAAAGCTATAAAGCAGAAATCAACTCCGCATTCAATTGCATTAAGTTTTGCTATAGGAACATTCATCGCTGTTTTTCCTACATTTTTTTTAGGGCTATTCATCGTTTTTGGTTTAATGATTTTCTACAAAAAGCTGAATAAGATAGCTGCAATTGCAGGACTTGCATTCTGGAACTTCATTATGATGATACCTGTTTATTATTTGAGTTATAATATAGGAAGATTATTATTTAACTCTGATACAGAAACAACAATTCGTGCTGGTGGATATGAGCTTATTGAAGTATTAAAAATCAGACCGTTTAGTTTTAATAACGTTTTTAATTTTTTAAAACAGAATATTATACTTCTTCAGCAATATTTTATAGGAAACACCATTCTTGCTATATTATTATCGTGTCTTTCTTATCTAGTTATTAAAAGAGCAGTGGTTGTTTATAGGGAAAATAAAGAGAAGAAAAAATTAAAACTGAGAAAGATTAATAAAAAATTATCTTAACTGCTCTTTGTAATACACCTGATTTTGCTGATATGTATTCTGTTGCTGCGCATATCCAGACAGTTGTCTTGAATAATCAATAAGCTTTTGCATATAAAAATAGATCTGATTTGTATTTTCCACATAATTCATCTGGTGTTTTGGATATATGTTTATTATACCAGTGTTAAAAATGTAGTCTAGTGCATTTTTTTTAAAGTCAAGGGTTTTTATCTCTGAGTAAAGTATTGTCAAATTATTTTTACCTTGAAAAATCATACGGTCTTTATAAAAAAGGTACCTGTATGAGGAGTATTTCATATAATTTAATATTCCCTGTATGCAGACAAGAACGGCTATCCCGAGTAAGATGTAAAAATGTACTTCTGCAGGTATGTAAATATTGAGTATAATCAAATTTAACCAGACGCCAAAATAAAGAAACCCTCCAAGAAAGATCAGCATAATGGCTTTTGGAATAAGAATTCGTTTTATAGATAGATACATAGTATACTGTGGAAGTTCCATCTAGCACCCCTAACCTTTTAAGAAAAGGTTAAACAAAACAAAGTCGCTTAAGCTTGGCTTAAACGACACCATATTGAATATAAATGTGAATATAAATGAATATAAAGTGGGCCCGACCGGATTCGAACCGGTGACCTGCTCGATTTTGAATAAAAATGTTATTTTTATACGTCAACGAGCCGTCATAGCCACTAGACCACGAGCCCTTCAATGATTTTGATTCTAAATTTAGGTGAATTCTTTTGAATTCGCCGTGTTTTGCTTGAGCTTTTTTAAAAGGTCACCACTAGACCACGAGCCCAAAGTTTTAATAAAACACAAAGAAACTAAAAGTTTCTTGTGTCCAGAAAACTAAAAAGTTTTCTTGGATTTAATCAAAACATGGCGAGTTAATAAATTAACTCACCTTTTATTATAATTTAAAGAGTTTAACGAATATATAAAAAGATTTCTAATTATATAATTAAAGTAGATAAAAGAAAGTTATCTTGCTGAACGCTCTTTTCTTGACTGTTCAACAACTTCCATCTCGTCTGTGATGGAGTTTAATAAATCCTGTGCTGTCTGAGACTTTTTTATTGTCCCCGCACTTGAACAGTAAGGGCATTTTGCAGGCATCTTATTATCCTTAGTATATTTATAATTGCAGTTTGTACAGTAATATCCCATAACATATGTTATTGAACAGGTAGTATTTATATTTTTTGAAATTCATTGTTTGATTGGTGAGATACAAAACACTTTTATAGTACTTTAAGTTTTTTGTTGAATAAAAGCATTTGAGGTGCAATAATATGGTAGTAGAAATAAGCGAATTTAAAGGAAATAAGATACTGGTTTTAAAAAAAACCGCAGATGATACTTATCCTTTTTCTTTTGGGGTAAATAAGGCAAAACTTATCCTTGAGCATCTGGATGATATTAAAAAGTTTGTTGAAGATAATCAGAAATAATTTTTTTTTAATATTTTTCTGATTTAATATTAAGTTAACAATATGTTGTGGTACATCTTAATCATGAAAAAAAAGAAATTAAAGGTTATTATCCTGGTAGTTTTGTTATTAATTCTGTTAGCTGGTTTAAGCTATGTAGTTTATCATAATCTGACAAAGGAATCTTACAGCTTTAAAGATGATAAACTTGTTTATGAAAAAAACAGAGGGAAACCTGAGTTTGAGATGTTTTTAAAACAGAAAAACGAGACTTTTGATATTTATAATGTAATTTACCAAAGTAGAAACTTTTTAACATATAAAACAACAATTCATGGACTACTTTTTTTACCTAAAACAGAAGGAAAAGTTCCAGGAGTTGTGCTTTTGCCGGGTGGTGGCGTCACAAAAGAGTCTGAAGGCAGAGTTGCAGAGATTATTGCAAATCTTGGGTATGCTGTGTTAACAATAGACCAAAGAGGAATCGGCGAGACAGGTGGATATTATTTAGGTATTCAGGAGGATTATGGCGTGTTTGCAAAGGGGGATGAACCTATTCAATTTTTAAGTGTCTATGACGCATTGAAGGCGTTTGACGTCATGAGAAAAATAGAGTCTATTGATTCTTCTAATATCATAATGAGCGGTGAAAGCATGGGTGGCAGATATTCCATGATTGCTGCAGCGCTTGATGACAGAATTAAAGGGTATGTAGGGATAAGCACAAGTGGTTTTCATTATAAAGAAGAAAATATGCCTTATGACTCATTTTTGAGCTCAATTGATGCAGACAATTATGTGAAAATGATTTCTCCAAGAGATTTTATTATGATTCATGCAACAAATGATAGCACGATTAAGATTGAAGATGCTAAATTAACATTTGATAATGCAAATGAGCCAAAAAAATTCTTTAGAGTTGAAGGATGCGGTCACGGATATTGCGACAAGATGTATGAACCGTTAAAACAGTCGCTTGAATGGATATTTAAGAAATGAGTTTGACTTCAAGCCTGTTTGAAGTTATAAATAAGATTATATATATCCATTCTTTAAAGAATATTGGTGATAATAATATGTATAAGAAAATGATATTGATATTGGCAATTGTTTGCCTTGCAGTTTTCGCTGGTTGCTCAAAAACAAAAGTCCTGGACGGGCCTTCAGCGGATTTTGGAGATGCGCAGCAGCAATGCAAAAGTTTAAGCGGAAAATGGCTTGAAAACTCAAAAGAATGCGAAGGAATATCTGAGAAAGACTGCAGTTCACTTGGCGGAAAGTTTAACGAGTGTGCGTCAGCATGCAGAAACGACTCAAAAGCACAAGTTTGCACGATGCAGTGCGTGATAGTCTGTCAGCTAAATAAATAATTTTTTTAATTTTTCTTATATTTTTCAGCATAATAATCTTTATAAATAAACAGGGATATTTACTATTATAAAGTGGTTTAAAATGAATGTTAATGGCACAGAAGTTCCAAGTATAAAGATAGGAAGATATGAAATACCTAGCAAATTAGAGCTTGATCTAAGGTGCAATGGTTTTCAACACCTTGAAAACGTTCACGGATGCCTCTTTTTTACAGATGGAAAAGAAAGATTGATGTATGATCCACATTCTAATGAGTTGTACCATATAATGGGCATAGATCAGCATTGGAGACACGACAATCCAATTAAGGAGGTTAGAGATATTTATCAGACATAGATAATATTAAAAGCCCCTGACGAGAATTGAACTCGTGACCTCGTCCTTACCAAGGACGCGCTCTACCACTGAGCCACAGGAGCATATTTAAACATATTTTTTAAAACTTTGATTTTCTTTAAATACGTTGCGGTAGAGAGTTGAAATAGCAGGTTATAATTCTTTTTGATTATATAATAATCAAATTATTGAACAATTAATATTGCAAAATTATTCCAATACGAATATTTCTTTCAAGATTATTTATATATCAATAACTTAAACAAGTTATTGAAGATAGAAAATTATTAGATAAATTTTCTATATATTAAACACATGTTTTATAAATTATCAATTTAAAAACATTAATAAAAAAATATTGGGGGAATGAATATTATGAAAGGGAAAAATTATTTTTTTACAAGTGAATCAGTTACAGAAGGTCACCCGGATAAGATGTGCGACCAGATATCAGATGCGCTTCTTGACGCAATAATAAAAGACGACCCGAATGCAAGAGTTGCAATTGAAACAATGGTAAAGACCGGATTTGTAATTGTTGGCGGCGAAGTCACAACAAACACGTATGTTGATGTTCAGGAAATTGTAAGACGAACAGTAAAAGGGATAGGTTATGACGACCCGTCTTTTGGTTTTGAAGGAGAAACATGCGGGGTATTATCAGCAATCTCAGGACAATCACCGGATATATCGCAAGGTGTTGATGCCAAATCTGCTGAAGGAAAAGATGGAAAAGAACAGGGAGCTGGCGACCAGGGTATGATGTTTGGATACGCAGTAAACGAGACACCAGAACTAATGCCGCTGTCAATTCAGATGGCGCAAAGATTAACAGAAAAACTTGCGTCAGCCAGAAAGAAGAAAGAGATAGCATATTTAAGGCCTGACGGAAAAAGCCAGGTTACAGTTGAATATGTTGACGGACGCCCAAAAAGGATTGACGCCGTTGTCATATCTACACAGCACAACCCTGATGTAACGCATGACCAGATTAGAAAAGACATGATTGAGAAGATAATAAAACCTGTTTGCGGGAAATGGGTTGACGCGAACACAAAATATTTTATTAATCCGACAGGGAAATTCGTAATTGGAGGACCAGTTGGAGATGCGGGTCTTACAGGACGAAAGATAATTGTAGACACCTATGGTGGGCACGGCGCTCATGGTGGTGGAGCATTCTCAGGAAAAGACCCTTCAAAAGTGGATAGGTCTGCAGCTTATGCTGGACGATACATTGCAAAAAACATAGTTGCGGCAGGCCTTGCAGAGAAGTGCCTTGTGCAGCTTGCATACGCAATTGGTGTCGCGGAACCCGTATCAATTAACGTAAACACTTACGATACGAATAAAATACCTGAAGAGAAGATTGAAGCGCTTATCAGAAAGCATTTCCCAATAAAACCAGCTGACTTGATTAAACATTTAAACCTGAAAAGGCCAATTTATCAGAAAACTGCTGCGTATGGACATTTTGGTCGAAGCGACCCAGACTTTACGTGGGAAAAAACAGACAAAGTGGCTGTTTTACGAAAAGAAGCAGGATTTAAATAAACAGTTGTTTTATTTTTTTATAATTTTTTATGTTATTTCTTTTTAATCTTTTAATTTTTCTAAGCTATCGTTTCAATACTACAAAGAAAAAAGAGAGTCCCAAAGCAACAAATAATGTTGCAGTTAAAAAGTCAGTTTGAAAAAGTGAATCTGTTGCGCGTACGCTGTTACCGGATATCTGTTGAGCAACGTCATTACCCAATGTAGCTGAAACCCCGCCAATAAGCATGAGTACAATTAACAGATTAATTGCCGTTTTTATTCCAGGAAAACTAAAGACTTTTGTGCCGGTAACAAACATTAATGCAAGGATAATAAAAAATATTGGCACAAGAAGAACTGTTAAAAGTGAGACAGTGTCGCCAAGTACTCCTCTGTAATGTTCTGAGAATACTGATACAGATATTCCAACTGCGATTAATACCCATAATACTCCTTGTTTAAGCTCCATTTGTTAAAGAATGAAATAACTATATATAACGTTTTTCATTAGTAAGTGGTAAGAGTTGTCAGATACTTTTTTAAATAAACTTATAAAAACAGAAAGAATGGTGTTTGATAATGAAAAGAAGGTTTATATGGATAAGTTATACAAACCTGATAAGTCTAAAAAAACAACTGTTGACAAAGAGATAATTTTTCTAATTGACAAAATAAACTCGCTTTTAGAATATTACACAACTTCCAGTTGTGCAGGAAGAATCGTTCTAATCACAATTCCAAAAAAGAATCGTAAAGATCTTTCAAAATGGCTTTTTAGTTCACATAAGAAGATTAAGTTCTCTGAATTACCTTTAACTAAGTTTCCTAAAGAAACTGTTTATTTTAGGCAGGAAGGGCTTATTTTGCATATTGCATGCAAGGATATTGAATCAGCGCAAAAGATTGTGGATAAGGCAAAATTTGTAGGTTTTAAGCGAAGCGGAATAATGGCAACAAGTAAACGAATTATTGTTGAGATTTGCAGCACTGAAAAGCTTGAAGCTCCAATCTGCAAAAACGGAAAACTTATTGTTAGCGATGAATATCTTAAATTTCTGATTTTTGAGGCAAATAAGAAAATGAAGCAGAACGAAATAAAAACAAAGAAGTTCTATAGGTTAATGTAAATTTGATAAGTCTAAGTTCATATGGACGCACTTAATTAATACACCATTATGGTTATATACATCGCGACCCGTAGCCTTAAATCCGTGTTTTGCATAAAATGAAAGTGCTTGGCGGGTATTAAATGACTCAACCTTTATTGACTCTGCACCCATTCTCTTTGATTTGTTTATCATATCAGAAAGAATCAAGGATCCTTTTCCTCGTGACTGACCTAAAACATATAAACTATACAATTCACAGCATTTTTCGCTGTTTCTTCCAAGTAACCCAAACCCGGTAATCTGTGCATCTTCTTTTACAAATGAAGAGTAAGAATTTATTAGTAAAGTAAACAAGTTTTCTGAAGAAAGTGTTTGAGCAAGAACATGTTTCTGGTTTTCTGTATAATCTGTCGTAATACCATCTATGGCTTTTTGTGCGATATATGAGAGGGTTTTAGCTAAATGTCGCTCTAAGTTTTGTTCAGGATTACGCGTAGATGTTATTATTTGTGTCATTATCATATCAACGTAAGAAAAGAAATAATGAAAATAAAAAAATTAATAAAATCTTTTTCCTACAAATAATACGGTTACTAAAATTATTAGTATTAATACATTTGTAAAAATAAGTATTAAAACGACGTTGTCAGTGTTTCCAAATAAACCTGTGGTTGTTGCTTTTTTTGTAACAGGTGTTGCAAATACTGCGTTTGATGGGACGTCTGGAGTACTTGTTATCTGAAATCCTGATGCTGAAGGATTAGCACCTATTGTAGCTGTTGGTGTTGAAGTTTTGCTGCAATCCTTTACAACAAAATTTTCTGATTCTTCATTTTTTAGTGAGTCGCTAGACCTGTCGTAATATGGTTTGACGCTTACTATGTAATTTCCAGGTTTTGCGTCACTAGGAACAAGCACTGAAGCTGAAACCGTTTTTGTGTCGCCGTTGTCAATTACGATGTCTGATATTTTTTTGGTGAATGATAAGTCATCAACTGTTATGTATAACTGCGCGTAATCAAGGTCTCTTACCCCTGAATTTTCTATCTCTACATTTATATTTGCTGTTTGCCCCGGGCAGATTCCTGAAATTGGAGGTGAGATCTTATTTACTTTTAAGTCATACCTGTCAACCTGAACATCAAGGTAAAATTCATAATCTACTGTGTGAACCGCATTATTATCATCTGTTCCTTCAACAGTTATTGCAAGTGTGTCTTTGCTGTCATCTGCGTCTTCTGGGACGTCGAATGATATGAGTGCTGTATCATCATCACGTGGCGATAATGTACCTATTGTATCTTCTTCGTTGACATCAAGGTCATTATTGTCTGCTGTTACAGTTATGTCTGATATGTCAATATTTCCTGATGATGGGAAAAGGCTTTCAACTTTTACGCTTACTTCTAATTTGTCGCCTCTTTTGACTTTTATTGTTTTGCCGTCACTAACACTGTTTGAGTCTCCGTTTATGTCAAGTTCGACTTTTGTTATTTTAAGTTTTGATATTGCATTCATATATACTGGAACAGTTTTTTGGTATGTTGTTCCGGATGATACTCCTGAGATTACTAAATTTCCTATTTGCTGATTTTTTGAGTCAAATTTTAAAGGAACTTTTCCCTGTACTGTCAATGTTGCTGAGCCTGAAGCCAGAACTGATATTGGTGTTGTTGACCCGCTTAGCGTTACGTTGAAGTCAGAGTTTGAGTAACCTGAAAGTGTGGTTGTAAAAACACCATTGACTGCTGTAAGTGCATTTGCTGCATCAGTGTTTGTTACTGTGATTGTTGTACTTGTAGCACTTCCCCTTTCCTGGGTTGTGCTTCCAAGATTAGCTTGCGAATCTACTGTAAAATCTGCATTTACAAAGGTTATTAGTAAAAGAGATATAATTATATAAAAAGGAATTCTTATCATATTTTTTATTGATTTCATTTTTATTTAACCCCCGAGGTTTAATATTTTTTACATTGAAAATAACATAATAGTTATTGTTTAGTAGTTACATAATCTATTGCAATATATAAATATTATTGTATTATGAAATATATATTAGATAATATAGATATAATAGCGGGAAATATATCTTAATATATAGATTAGTACAAAAAAACAATATTTTTATATACTAAAGAGAATTCTTAAGTTTTATTAAGTAGTAACAGAGGTAGATTCATATGATAGAAGACGTTCAAGATATGCTTTGCGACAGATGCAGAAGACCATCTTTAGTCACAGACATAAAGTATGTTGCCAAAGGCGACGGAACACGTATGGCTTTATGCTCAAAATGTCGTTCAAAATCAACTGTGATGGATAAGATAACCCCTCATAAAGTTGTGAAAAGCGAAAAAGACCCTTATACATGTGGTCGATGCGGTTACAAATTCAGATTCGACCCATACGGTGTAACAGCTTTAAAATGCCCATACTGCGGCAAAGATGATAAACTGCATCAGGGATAAAATATTAATTTTTCTAATATATTTTAGTTAAACATAATTCTAAACTAAAAAAATTAAGTATTAGTTTATTTTACAATCAATATTCTTATCAGGATAACCAGCCTCAAAAAAGACATATTAGTCACATCATAGTAATAACAATAGAAAGATTTATATACTAAAACAGCTCATATAAGCGTATGACTGACTCAATAGACCAAAAAGTGCAAGAATCCTACTTAGCTAAATCTCTAAAAAACACATTATACACAACAATAGGATTATTAACAGCAGGATACATAGGACTAGCAAGCGCTGAACCTCCAAAACAACAAAATTCTCCAAATTACACCATAAGTATAGGTAACGGATTAAGTATAACTCAAGATGGAAAACTTACAAACTCAATAGGAGGAGTATCAATAGACAACAAAGGAAACTCATATGTAAACGTAAATCCTAATCCTCCACAACAAAACCAAAACATCGACGAACTGATACGACAACATCCTAGATACAATTATTCTTCAGCACAAAAGTATATTGATGAAGCCAACGCAGCTTACAAGAAGAATGATTATCAAAGTATTATTCTACTATCTGAAGAAGCACTTTCTAGAATACAAAAAAAAGAAATAGAAGCAACACCAAAAGAAGTTGAAACAATTAAACATGGTAAAAGTGTTGGTGAATATTATAAAAAGTAAAATTATTCTAAGCTAAACAACAATGAGGACTAGCACCAGAACATTTTGTATTAGAATCAGTAATCTTGCTAGAAATATCTTTAGTAAAATCAGAGCAATCCTGAATTTGACAAGTTCCTTTTGTCGTGCTTCCACTCGCTGGTCCACAATCGCCACCTAAAGCAACACCTGAGGATTTTTTGAAATAAATAGTCTTATCTGATAATGATAATACTTTATCATCAATTGTATGAACTTCTATATGCACAGTATAAGCTTTGTCATCATCAAAACCTGACGCCGTATTTAATTCTATAACTTTATACTTATTAATCAATGTTGTCTGAGGCTCATAGTTCATATATAAATTGTAAACAACATGATAATCATCCTTTATAACCCAATTAAACGCCTTAATATTATCCATGCCTGTAGAAGGTTTAGATACTAAAACTGTATATGTCTTATTTTTACTTAAAACAAAAGCATTATTTAAACTTGAATCCTGACTAAGCAAAGTATACCATCATCAATTATACTAATAGGCTCAAACTGAGAAGCAGAACCTGACGATGAAGAACCTGTAGTAGTAGATGTT
>JAHFPP010000068.1 GCA_023266675.1 Candidatus Woesearchaeota archaeon | reverse complement strand
GAATATTCCTAATGAGCCTTCGTTCATTTTCAACACAAATATCAAAACCAGAATTTATCAAAAATTAACATGATTATCAAAAACAGAAACACTTATTAAGACAAAGAGAGAGGAAAAAAGTAGATGGGAAAGGGGATGCTTAATTTTATCGTAATAATTATAATCTATCTAATCATAGCGCTGCCAGTATCATACGCTCTTACAATAAGTGGGCAGATGGTAAGCTCTCAAAGTAATTCTGCAGATTTTACGTGGCAAACAGACAACTCTTCAACAACAAGCGTTGAAATAGGATTAACAACCGCATATGGCCCTCCTTTCTCCTCAAATAATCTTGTAAAAAATCATGCAATAAAAGCAACAGGATTATCGCCACAAACAAAATATTATTACAGACTAAGCTCAACAGATGGAGGAGCATTTCCTGATGAGAAAATAGGAGAATTTACAACAACAGATGCAACGCCTCCTCCGGCAGTAACAAATTTTAATGCACAATCAATTACAAAAACAACAGCATCATTCTCATGGGACACATCATCTGCAGCGGATTTTCAGAAATACACACTTTACAGGGATGGTGCAAAAATTTATGACGGCACCCAGACCAGTTATACAGATATAAATTTGAGTGCAGGTAAGTCATATAACTTCCAACTGTCAGTATGGGATGTTTCAGGCAATGAAGGGCCAAAAGTATCAAAATCAATATTAACAGTTTCAACCGATACAAGTAGTCCACAGATATTAAACATAACAATAATGGATTCTCAAGACACAAGTGCAAGAATAGGCTGGCAAACAGATGATAATTCAACATCAACAGTATATTCAAGAACTTCAACAGGAAACAAAATTGACAACACTCCGGGATATTCAAAAGATCATGCAGTTCAGATTACTGTAGAAAAAGGCAAAACAATCTACTATAAAGTAAATTCGTGCAATGAGGATGGATACTGCAAGAATTCAACAGAACAGGGGTTTAAGGGTGGTAAGGATATAACCCCTCCAACAATAACTGTATCACCTTTTGACAATTCAACAAACCGCATTTTATGGTATAATAAAGACTTGCTTTATCTAACAGGCAAAACAGAAGGATTCGCATTTGTACAAATATATGTAAACGGAGGCTTTAAAGATGAAAAAACTGCTAACGAAAACGGAACTTTCACTTTTTCAAACATCGCGATTGATACAGGAATACAGACAAATACTATATTCATAAAATCAACAGACGTTTCAAAAAACACTTACTCAAAAACATACAAATTAATGATTGACCTTTCAAAGCCAATATTAAATGTAACACTTCCTGCAGTATATGGAAATTTATCATTAAAAGTTAAAGGAAATGTAAATGAACAGTCAGATATTGACTTTTATCTTGCAACACCATCATTCGCACCAGATTCGCTTGACGCAGCACAAAGCAATCAAGGAGTACAATTATCATGGAGTTATTCCAATCAGCTAGCTACTCCATCATCTTACTACATATACAGAGATGATGTGATTATAGGTTCAACAAATAGCATAAACTCATTCATTGATAAAAATATCTCAAAAAATAAAAATTACAAATACAGTGTTTCAGCATTAAATTCTGCTTGTGAAGAAAGCATAAAGAAAGAAATCACCATTAATTCCAATATAACCCTAAATCAAACAAATCCGGCAGTTAATCTTTGTACAGTGAAACCATACAAATCACTTGACAACATTGAAGGAAATTTTACTCAGGACATAAGTTTTTCACAAGATGGAACATATTTTGTAAAAGTTGCTGCCAAAGACTCAGCAGGAAACGTTGCTGAAGTTAAGCAAAACATTCTTGTCGGAACACAAGGACCAACAATTGAAAGCCCTTCACCCGGAGGCTCTGATTTTTTCTATATAACCTCGCTTGACTCTATAACTGTTCGCGGAAAAACAACTCCAAACACAACCGTTGATTTATGGGTTTTAAAATATTATGATGAAAAACCAGATAAAACAACAACATCTGACACAAATGGAAACTTTGAATTTAAAAATGTAAATTTTGCATCTGCATCATTAGGGTCTTTAGCATCCTTTACGGGTCAATCAATGAGTGGGCTTCCAAGATGGGTAAATGAATCTACCTTTACAGTCACAAAGAATAATGTCGGCAATTATGATATAAACGCTTGGCTTAATGGACAAGCACCTGAAAATAACGGTAAACGATTTTTCTATCTTCAGGCAACAAATGCGGCAGGATTAAAATCTCGACCATATCCTTCTTATTTTGGAACAAGATCATGCTACTCAGGAAATCTTTCATGGACGATATTATTCCATCCAGAATACCAGTCGCCACAATTTCTTTCAGTTGAAAGGCTTCAAGAAGGCTCAGAGAGAATGGCGTTTTTCTTTGAACTAAAATGGGTTGGTTCAATGGACTCGCCAAACTCTGTACAGGTCGCAGCAGACCCAACAATAACGATGGCACCGCTTGACACATACCAGCTAAACAGCGAAGCTTACAATATCACTAAGATGATGACAAGCGGAATTGATTTCAGCAACAAACAATGCGACCAGACAAAAACAAAATGTTATTATGTTGCAAGGTTAACGTCGCCAATAAGTGTTTTAACAGGAAATTTTAGTTTTGATGACTGGAAAAAATTCTACAAATCACTTAATAATCAACTAAAAATACCAATACAGGTTGTAGTTACGTATAACACCTTAAATCCTCCAAGCACTGTTCCTGGAACTACAAATTCCCCTTATTCAGGTACACAAACACAGACGATGTGCGCGGACCTCGCATTCCCCATTGACAACACCAAACTCGATTTTACAAAACTTCCAGACTGGCTAGTAAATGGAGGAGTGACATTCTTAAACTCAAGCATAAAAAATATTGATACGATACTTCAAAAAGCAAAACCAATAGTCGACGCAGTAGGATACGTTTGCATAGGTTCATACTTAACCGTTGTGTCAGTAAGAATAGTAAGAACAATATATCAGCGATTACAAGTTGTAGGCGACAATGCACCATTAGCAAGCATGTTAACAAAAAGCAAGTGTTATCCAGCTATCTTAAACGCCAATAATAATGTTAAAGACGCAACATACCTCAATAGACTTTCAAATCTGGATTTATACAACTGTTATCCAACATTATACAAATTATGGCAAGCTGAGAAAAATATTGACTTAGCATACAGATGGAGCTGTGACAGAATCTTCTGCGCATCATCACCCGCACCATGGACTGGAGAACCTAAAACACCAAAACCAGATGAAAAAGAAATTAGGAGTTATGATGATATAACAAGCTATCTTGAAAGCCAAAATGTTTTAAAACCAAATGAATGCAATGCTGATGATTTAACAATGCTTTATCGAGCAAGAAAAGTTACTTGCGATATCAAGGATGATAAAAATCTTATAATAAAAAATAAGAAAGACGAATTAAACGGAAAAGATCAATGTTACCTTTATGATAACTCATATTGGATAAAAAAACCGGACTCATCCGATAATGCATATACCTTAACTTTAGAAAAAGTTTATCAGAATGTTAACCCGTCAATAGGTATAGGTGGGGAGATTAAAGGATTAACTGTAAAAGCAACATATGTTGATGGAAAAGATGATTTATTAGAATTAGCAATACCTGACACTTGTAGCAATAACTGCAAAGCTAAATTTAGGGGAAGTGTCGGTAAATTTGATTATCTGGGTGTAGTTAAGAAAGAAGTAGATAATTTTAACGCAATTAATTCTAAACCAACAGATCCAAATGCAATAATTAAAAAACAACAATTTACAAAGTTAGGTGTAACCTATGGAGGTAAAGACGGGGATGAGTTTGACCAGTATATACTTTCTAAACAAACTAACTTACAATCAAGAGAATCTAATACTCAGTCTAATGGAGTTAAAGAATGTTATTGTATAATAACAGGCTCATCAACTACAACTCCTTCAATAGTTAGACCTTTTAATAATGCAGGTATCTCAAATAAAGATGATAAAACACCTGTAACATGGGATTATAGGTATGCAACAATAGGTTATATCTATGGAGACGAAGGAGATGTTGAAGCTAATTCTATACCCTCAGATGAATTCTCAGGTCATTTAAAATTACCAACTGATAAAAGCAGATACGATCCTAAACTTTATTTCAAGGAAAGAGACCAGTCATCAAATCCTTTTGGAACAAATCATTTATTTGATACTGTAACTGGCAAATATACTATACCTATGCTTAATCCTCAATCACAGCATTTAACGGCGATTTCAAGCATGTGTCTGACAGGAATGTATCAAAGGCTAAAACTATTAAGAAACATGCTTAATGACATAAAAACATGCATTGAATCAGCAAAGTATACGGGGCAGTATTCAAGCGAAGTATGCAAAGAACTTTTTTCAAAATATGTCTGTAAAACAATTAGCGATGCAGTAGTTTCATTTGGTTCAGGATGCTCGCAAGGAGGGGTATCTAATTTAGCAACTGAAACAAATAACCCACTCGCAATACTTTCAGCAGGAGTTGGTGGCGTAACT
Source organism: Candidatus Woesearchaeota archaeon (assembly GCA_023266675.1). Taxonomy (GTDB): domain Archaea; phylum Nanobdellota; class Nanobdellia; order Woesearchaeales; family BM511; genus JAHFPP01. Next base: position 1,776 of record JAHFPP010000068.1, on the reverse strand, counting down.
GAAGGAATTCAAAGCTCAATGGTTGATTTCAATCAAAGATATGACAATGCAGCAATGAAAACCTTATTTGGCGGCGGCGTTGGAGATGTTGCGCAAAAAATGTGCATGGCGTCATTAGGTTATCAGTGGGATATAAACTTTAATACAATAATGGATGCAGCTTATTCTACTTCTTTTGCCACAAATGTTATGACACCAACACTTAGTCGAAGCTTTATGTGGATTAATCCGGCAACATCAAAACCAGTTTATGAATATAGAGGAGGATTATACATAACTCCAGGATGTGATATTGATGGTTATACAGCATCACTTGTTTGTGTAACAAAAGCGGAGAACTCCTTATACAAATTAAATTGTCAGGGAACAAACGATTGCCCTTGTCTTTATACACAAACACCTGTTCCGCCTTATTCATCAGTTTTAACTGGTGGAAAGATAACTCAGACTGTTCCGCTTGATAAATCATTTCACATTGTTAATGATAAATCAGCATATGTATATGATCATCTTAAAGTTCAATTGATATTCGCAGATGCGACAAAAAAGAAGCAATGTCTGCCAGATGAACATCAGGATGGAGTATTTTACTCAAAAGTATCAGACAAAACACCATTTAACATGCTTGGATGCAATGTTGACCCATTATCAGGAATAATCGGGTGTACCTCCGGCATTGCCAGAGATTTAGGATTTGGCAACATGATGATTTCAAGCGTTGAGTTCTCACCAGGCGACGTTGCTGTTGTTGGAAGCTCGTTTAAGGCTATTCCTACTTTGACTAAAACAGGTGACCAGGATATGTGCTTATTCTGGACAGTCTATCAAGGAGATGGAGCAACTAAACGAGCAATTCAAGACACACTTTTTGTACCAATATCTGAAACATACTCAGGAAACAAATACGCAACAGGCGTTGACGTCTTCAAAGAAGGAAATGTACCATCAAGTGTGCTTGGCACAGGGACCTCTGTATCGGCAGCAAAATACAATCCTATCGAATGGGGTCAGGGCTTTGATAAAACAACTGTTAAATATGATACTATAAATGAACCGTTTAGTCCATCAATTGAATATATTTTAACATCTAACCCTGGAGATTTATCTGTCTTTTTTGAAGATAAAAATTGTGATGGTGTATTTAGTTGTAAAGATGATACTTACGCATTTAATTCAAATGGTCCATTTAAACCCTTTGATAATACTTGTGTTATATCTGACACTTCCGGAAGAAGTATAAAATTTAATCAAATAACTGTCCCGACAAAATATAAACCAGATGTACAAGGTCAATGTAAAATTAATAAGGTGTCAGCTACATGGACTTATACTGGTGCAGGAACTAATAGTGGGCAATCACAACTATCTATCTTATTCGAGGCTGGTCAGCCTGCTACTAATGGTGATTGTAAAGCTGGTACAAGATTCCCTTCAGGGTCATTTACAAGACAATTTACTGTTTCAAATGTTGCCAGCGCTTCATGTGCGTCGTTTCCTTCTACAAATGGAGACGCAGTGTGTGCTTGTGATAATGGGAAGTCTTGCAAGAAGAGTGAGTGTGATTTGAATAAATGTGCATCAACATCTACTACTACAGGTTCTTCATCGTCAGGTTCTGCTTCTCAGTTTGAGCCTATTAGTATAATTGATGATGGTAATACTTTGCTTAGTCAGGATTCAAGTTTAAATAATGCTTTTGTTTTAAGTAAAAATAAGACATATACAGTTTTAGTATCTAAACCTTCTACAGGCATGGATAATATTAAGGCGTTTAAT
>JAHFPP010000015.1 GCA_023266675.1 Candidatus Woesearchaeota archaeon | reverse complement strand
TTCTTCAACGTGCCAGTCAAGTGAAACATGTGTTGATTGCAGATGCGTAAAAACAAGCTGCGGCGACGCAAAAATAACAGCACAAGAACAATGCGACCCTCAAGTCATTAACTCTTACGTACCTGATACAGGTGCAAGTCCGCCGGAGCATGCAGCTCAATGCGTAAGTAGTGCGTGCGACCCATATACATGCAAATGCATAAACACTGTTCCTACATGCGGAGACGGTAATAAAGACACAAATGAAGACTGTGATTTTGCAGCAGGAAGCGGCAATACTCAACTAGTTCCAGGTTCATTATGCTCTGATGCTGCACAGTGCATTCATCCAGGATTTGCAGGAGAATGCAGATGCAGAACTGTAACTGACTGCGGAAACTTTAAAGTACAAACAGACAAAGGTGAACAGTGTGATGTTGGAGCCGCATCTAATCAAGCACAATGCACAGGTTCAACTCCAAAATGCAATTTTGCAACATGCAAATGCGCAGCTGATGCATGCGACAATACACATAAACAGCCTATACTTTCAAACCAATCAGACTCATTAAACATATACCTAAACTGGGGTGTTGACAATGCTTGCAATCCAACTTCTTATGAGCTTAACAAATGTGTAGGTTTAACAGGTGCACCATGCATGCCATCAACACCTGTATCATTACAAACTCCTTTAACAACGTCAATATCTCAACTAAAAACAACTTTAACTGAATGTTATTCTGTTGCAGCTGTTTACGGTGCAAATAAATTCACTTCAAACATTGTGTGTTTTAATAAAATAACGCCTGATTGTGAAAATTCACCAAATGATTATTTCTGCAGTTTAGACAATCAAGTGATGAAATGTGAAAATGGCAAAAAGTTGCCTACAACACAATCAGATGGCGCTAACGGAAATTGTACCTCATTTAATAAAACATGTATAGATTCTCCAGGAAATACACGATGTGTTTCCCAAAGTGCATGCGAGCTTTGCAATGGACCATTCTGGATGTTTTCTTCGCTTGATTCACAAATATCAAATGAAGGTCACTGCAGCCAATTATTAACATGCTTTGTTGACTACACACCAACATCAGTTGACAAATACTATGAATGCTCTGCAGTTGACTCATGCTATGATTACAAATCAGAATATTCATGCAATGAAAACAAGTGCAATGAAAACAGTCCACAGCCAAATCAAAAATCATGCGAGTGGTTAAACTCAACAAAGTTCGGCGAACTCGGAATAGGAGTATGCAGGCCAAAAGATGTTTTAAGCCAAAACTGCAACAAGTGCAATTCTCCATCATCAGAAAATAAGTTTTACGGCGGATGCGATGCATCATTATGCGACTTGTACGGAAAAGACTGCTATTTCAGAGGTTCTGGCGTACCAAACGGGTGTCTTAACAAGAATGAAATGACGTGTGAATATTACATGTCATCAAACGACTGTAAAGGAGGAGTTGATTCAAATATCAATACTATTTGGAATTTAGTAAACAATACTCCATTAAGTGGAAACAATAATCATACTGTATTAAGCAAAGATAAATTGAATTTTACATACTGCAGAGATTCAAGCACTAATATCTGCTTTAAAGATGGAAATTGGGATAAAAAACCGGATTGTCAAACTAAAACAGGCACAGCTATTTTTGATTGTGAAAGAGACTTTACTTCACCAACATCAACAATAACATATAATCCACTTGGTCCTCCACTAAAAAAAGATTTAAGTCTGCCAATAACAGTCAGCAATGAGGATTCTTCAAATAATCTTCCAAGATACTTTTACTTTAACATAACAAGGCCTGGTGAAGCATGCTATCCTTCAATATCATTGTCTTCCAAAAATATTTCAAACAACAATACTCTACTATTAACTAGCGGCAAGATGTCAGAAACATTAATCTACAAAAACATGGTTACGGATTTTGGAGAAAACAACACAGGCAAGTACACATTCTGTTATTTCTCTGAAGATGATAATGACAACTATGAAACATTAAAAAATACCACAATAAAAGTTGACAGTCAGGACCCAAATGTAAACCTAGCAGTCAAAAACTATTCTTATGAAATCGCAGTTAATAATGATTTTGAATATGTAACTGACATTAATTTCACAGTCACATTAAATGAAACAGAAAGCGCAACGTGTTCATTTTGGCTTTCAGAAGTAAAATCAGGTGTGATTCAAACACCTCCAGTCGGATCAATGATATTAACAGACAAAATCCCTGACAATAGGAATAGGTTTTACATAAATTACATAGCACTTCCTGACGGCGATTACGAACTGCACTACCCTTGCATTGACACAGCAGGCAATATAAATTCAGTAAATATGTCTAGATTTCATATTGATGCCGATGACAGTGTTTCCAATGTCAGTCCTAAACTTGTAACTTACGGACTTGTCAACCAAACAAGTTTTGCAGACAAAAGGATACACATAGTTCTTGATGCAAAAACAATAGGCAATGCCATTTGCAAATATTCGCAAGCGCCAAAATCAGCATCACAGACTTTAGAGAATTATTTCACAAGCATGACACAATTTAACTATACAGGAACTACAGTTCATCAATCTGACCTGTATTATCATAATACGGACTCATCCAAAAGCGTTTCTGCACGCATCGGAATAAACAATATATACATAAAATGCAATTACACTGACAAAAATAAAGTGTTTGGTAATAATGGTGACGTAGCAATTTTTGCAATAGATTATACAGCGCCAACAACAAAACTTGTAGATTCCAATGGAAATGATTTTAATCTAAAAACAGATAATAATGGATGGTATAACTCAATATCTGAGCTCCAAGGATTATACATAAAATGCATAGATGCACCATTATTATTTGGATCAACTGACCTGTCAGCAGGATGCGACACAATAAATTACAGCATAAATCTTAACTCAGCAAACCCTACTCTAGTTGATTCAAACTCAAAGATTCCATTTACAAGTCTAATACCTGTAAACAGCAACTTAACGCATATATATTTTAACGGAAAAGACAAGCTTGGAAACGTAGAAAACAGCATAAAAGATAAAGTTGTAAAATTTGACAAAGACCCATTCACATATGAATTCAGAATTTATACAGCCGACGGAGAAGAAGTAAGGACAGTAAGCTCCAATATGGTATATACTGTTGAAATAAACACTATAAAAAATCCTTTATATAATTCAGGCATACCAGGGTACACAATAAGTCTTGATGCAGGTGCCAACGTTTTAGGATTTAAGGTAATAAAGGTAGACGGAAGTAAAGAAACAATAATGTTTGACCCGCTAACTTTAACAATCAGACCAGACGGGCATATAACAGCGCACTTATTAATTGACCATGATGTGCAAAGCGGAACAAATATCGGACAATTCTTCATATCATCAACAGACTCGCACGGCATAAAATCAAGCGGAATATCCGCAGGATTTGAAACATTCAGCATTGATAATACTCCCCCAACTATTCCTGTTTTTGACCCAACATTTGAAAATGGAAATCTTCCAACACTTAAAGGAAGTTATCCAGACATATTCAATTCATTAACAACCACAGGAGGGTCAGTTGTTTATTATACAAATGATAAAAATATGCTAATAACAGGAAGAAGCAGAGAAAATATGATTAATTTTTACAATAATTCCCTGACTCCATTCAACAATTATGCGAGAACACAAAATGCAGCTATAAAAGAAACAAACCCAGCACCTTATCATGTTTTTAGGGATATAACAAAAGGAGAATCTATACTAACTTTTCAAGGTGACGTAAGAAGATACTTCCCTGTAGGAAACTATACGTCAATAGCTGGCAAAGAAAGAGAAAACTACACACACTACAGAGAATATTACAGTATCACTTCATCAAGTTATGATTCAGGCACATCAAAAACAAGCGTTACAGTATCTCCTCCTATTGAAAAAGACATAACATTAAGCGATACAATAAATGTCTATAACAAACCATATCCTTATGACTGGTTTGGAGCAAGACTAAACCTTTTACCAGGACGAAGTACCTTTTATGCAGAATCTGTAAATAAGATGGGAAAAACAGCACGAACAAATGATTACTCAATCTACTTTGACAACAATCCACCTGTAATACAGACAGGAACTTTGCCGTCTGACGGAACACAGACAGGAAACAACATGACGTCAATTGTGATTAACTTCTATGACAGCGGAGCAGGAATTTTAACCAGTGACATTAATTTTACAGTTGACAATCAGCCGATAACTGCCTATACTCTTTATTCAACATACACTCAGACATACGCAGATACAGGTAACGATATTTACACATATAAATTAAACTATACTCCAACACAGGCAACACAATTCTCAAAAGGAAACCATGTAGTCTCCCTTAAGCTAAAGGATTTGGCAAGAAACAAAGCATCAACAAACTTTAGTTTTTATGTTGACCCTAATATGCCAAGCGAACCTGACTTTAGCTTTACAGGACTTAATAGATCAGAAAATTATGCAGAAGACGGAATCAATGCATGGTTCATAAATTCTCCACTTGCATTTACCATAAATTACTTTGACGTCTCCATTAATATTACAAGCATAACACTTTTTAAGGAAAATTATACAAACGGAGTAAAAACTTCCCCTCCACTTTCAATTGACGCAGCTGACTGCACAAGAGCAGCAAGTACACTTAACTCATTTAACTGCGTATTTAAGAATCCTGTCTCAAATTTGATAAATTTAAACGATGAAGATTACACTTTACAGATATCTGCTGTAAAAAACCTTAATACAACACCGCCAACAGGAATTGCATGGAGACGTTTTGTAATTGACAAGACACCTCCAAGCTTTAATATTACCTATAATCCAAGAATAAAAAGTGACGTCAACATAACATTTGTTGTAAATATATTCAATAAGGAAAAGAAGCTTAAAGCATTAATAAACTTCGACAATAGCGGAAAAATAGCATTACGTCCTGAAAATGGAACATCAAGCTTTTCGCTTGAACCATATAAATATAACTGGCAAGTTGCCTCAAGAACTTCAGCAACTTATTCATTTATATTCTACTTAAAAGACTTGGCAGGAAATGAAAACAGCAATCCATATTCAATAACAATTGACAATGAACTACCAAATCTTATCGTAACAAACATAACAACATTCAAAGTTTATATCTCTCCAAATAGGCAGATTAGCACAGTAGAAATAGAATCATCACTAAATTCTTTAACAACAGTTGTAAATGACACAGACGTCAGATTCAGAGGGGTATCAATGAATATTAGAGGAAATGTAAGCTCTGATGTACAATCTCTACTTTTAACAAAAGTAGATTCAAATAATATTGCATCCGGTGCACTGCCTCTTATATCTTCATGCAAAAATATACCTAACCTAACAGCAACACAATCATGGGGATGCTTTGAAAACGGCAACTTCGCAGTATTTAATTATCCAATTAACGGACCGAATAATCAGGAAATTCCTTATTATTTACTGTTCAATGTAACCGACCAGGCTAAAAACACCGCATATTACACTGTACTCTTGGTTTCAGATTTGCTTGCACCAACAAACGGTACAATAACTATCACCGAATAATTAACATAATAACTAAAAAAAGAAGAGGGGAATTAATTTTATGAAAAAAATAATATTTTTATTCATATTATTTTTGCTCTCTTTCTCAGTTTTAGGTGACACATTAACAGAGGTAACCAAAACCAGGTATCCTACTATCTCAGTAAAATACACCGAAAAAGAGCCGGTTACTGTACTTGAACGAACACTGATAACAGATGGACTGATAACGCCAATATCATATAATCTTACTGATATACCAACAATTCCTGATATAATTCCTGACATTTCATTAAAATATGATTACATTTTTTCTTATCAGCCAATAAATCCGCTTCCAAACGGCGATTATGTCTTTATAATAACATCTTCTGATTATGTAGGAAACAATGTGTCACAGCAGCAGAAATTCAAGGTCAATGTTTCATTTGATATAACTCTCTTAACTCCTAAAACAGGAATCTCAAACTATAATCCAATTGACTTAAGAATAAATACATCAAATGCTATGCAAGGATGCAAATACATCACTGATTCACAAAATGATTATGCAGACATAACAGACACAAAACTGTTTTTTACAAAAGGCGCTGATGCAAAAACATTTAATAAAAATCCTTTTGACATAACATTCTATGTACTGGAAGATGAAGAGCTTTCAATCTATGTTTTATGCAATGACACACAAGGATTTACAAACAATAATTTTCCAAAAAGAATTACGCTAATGTATGATACCTCTCCACCTAATATAAGCGTTTACACAATACCTATAACGCCTATAACTAACAGCAATTATGCCTTTAACCTTACAGCAGAAAGTCTTCCGTATTCTAAAAATCCGGCTTTACTTGCAACTAAAAGAGACAAGATAAACTGCAAATTCTCTTACTCAACTTCATACCCTCCTGTTATGCCAGATTCCATGAACTATAACTTTAATACTGATGAAACTTATAATGAAATACAAAGCGTACTATTGAATTCAACATCAAACCCAGCAATAACTGATGAAACAAATTACACATTTTATGTTCAATGCAAAAATGGAGCAGAAGACTTTTCACAAATAATCTCATATAATGTTTACATTAATTCACGTCTAGGCGGAATAATCGAGTCTGCTTTGCCAACGGGATATGTTAAAACATTAAATCCAACACTAAACATTACAACAAATCGGGCATCAAGCTGCTCATTCACAGGAGATGCTTCTGGAAACTTTCCTGAAATTCTAAAACTTAATCATTTATTCACTCTTTTTGCACAAACACAAGGGGATCATACATATCATGTTTTATGCCAATTCCCAAATGCGGCATCTAAAAACACAGACATAAAATTTACAATTGATACAACCCCTCCGGTAGTACAAATTGTCACACTTGATCCAGTATGCTCATTAAATCAGATTTCAGGAAAAATAAATTCAACCGATACTGATATTGCAAAATACCAATATACACTAATGGAAGACATACAAGCATTGAAAACAGGAGAAATAACATCCACTAATAATATAAAAATAACCGGACTCCATCTTTCACTTGATCAATCCACATATTCACTTAAAATACTAGCAATAGACAAAGCCGGAAATATCGGCCCTGAAGAGAACATTCCAATAACTGTCAGAGATGCACTCACAGATATAACATGTTTATCAAGAGATAAAACATTAAATCTTAATGATACAGATGGAGACGGCGTGCTGGCTTATCTTGACTGTGATGATACAAATCCAAATATCAATCCTGATATAAATGAAATATGCGACAATAATATTGATGACAACTGTAATGCAAAAATAGACTGTGAAGATTCAAGCTGTTTTAATACAGAAAGCTGCACACAGTGCACAATTGAAAATATAACTGAATCATGCGGAGAAACCACAGCTACATGCACACCAGGAGTTAAAACATGCCAAAATGGAAGATGGAGTGTATGTACAAGCGAAGTAGGAAACTGCACAGTTGAAAATACCGGAAATACCGAATTAGGTACCGATACAACAACTGATTCTGATGGAGATGGTATGCCTGATTCATGGGAAACGAAATACGGACTTAATCCAAATGATAAAAAAGATGCTTATTTAGACAAAGACAATGACGGACTAACAAATTTTGAAGAATACCAGGCAGGAACTGACCCGACAAAAGAAGATACTGACGGAGACGGAATTGTTGACGGTGGTGAAAGAACTTCAATAACAAATCCAATTGATAAAATTACAAGACCTGAAGACAGCGACAATGATGGTATGGATGATGTTTGGGAAACAACAAACTTTGGAGATCTATCGCATGATGGAAAGTCGGATACAGTTAATGACGGACTAACAGATTTTGAAGAATATATTTACAATACAAACCCAAATAAGCAGGATACTGATGGTGAAGGATTAAAAGATGGAGAAGAAGTTCATACACATCACACTAATCCGACAAAATCTGATACGGATAATGATAGTTATAATGATAATGTAGAGATTGATGCAGAAACTGACCCGCTTGATCCAAACGATTTTCCAAAAGAAAGCAATACATCCAATAATACAGATAGTACAACTACTTCTCCAGAAACTTCAACTAATCTGAAAGACCATATTTTTGGAATAATATTCTTAACTCTCGGACTTATCATGGTGTTTGGAAGTGGCGGATACATATTATATAAAAAGTATATAAAAAACAGAATAGAAGTCAACAATTTCAGTCAAAGACAATTATCTTCACAACATTCTTCAGTTCAAGGAACACTTGACCTATCATTGATGACACCTGAAAAAAGGGAAGCAGTAATTCAAAAGCAAAAATCTCAAAACCAGAAAATGCAAGAAATGATGAATAGAAGGATAGAGCTTCAAAATTCAATAATTTCAAAAAGAAAAGAAGAAAAAATTAGCAAAAGAAAATCAGTACTCTCTGCATTTGATGGAGATGTAAATAATAAGAAAGAAGAAACCAAATTAGCAGAAAAAGAGAAATCGATACCACTTGATATTAATAATTCTATGAATGCAAAGAGACTCATGGAAGACATAATAAAAAGACAGAAAGAAAAAAAAGCAAATAAATTACCGGTAAAAACAAAGCAAGACAATATAAAATCAGCTGACGAAAAACTAGAATCAATAATACAGAAAGAAACTGTGTTTGAAACACTTGAAAAACTTGGAAAATCAAAAACAGATGAAGAAGTTAAAACAAGGCTTGATATTCTAACACACAAAACCACAGGTGAAGAAAATCTTGAAAAGATAAATTTAAAATCACATGCGAACACTGAAGACATAGACAAGCTTATAGAAAAGCAGCAAAAGCACAGGGAAGTATTCAAAGAGCTTTTGGAAGACAAAAATCAGAAAATAACAAAACATTTTAAAAAATCAAAAAAGTGAACAACAATGGCAAAACAAAAAAAAGCGCAGATACAGTCTCAAATTTTTATTTATATATTTGCAATAATAGTTGTGAGCTTAATTCTAATAATAGGTGCAAAAGCCATATTCAGCGTTAAAAAGGACACAGATAAAATATCATTTGTCAACTTTCAAACAGACTTAAAGGCAAAAGCCGCTTCTGCAGCATCAGAATACGGCAGCGTGCAAAAAGGCGAGTTTTACCTTCCAAAAGATGTAAAGCAGGTATGTTTTGTAAACCCAGATTTTGGTTCATCTAAAACAAGTTTATCTGCTGCTAATGCTAATCTTTATCCATTAATACAAAATTCATTATATTCAAATGTCTTGGATAATGTATATCTTATCAAATCAGTAAATGACGTTGAAGCGTTTAAAACTCAAACAAAAATAGTTGTACCAAATTCAGTTAATACTCATTTCCTTTGCATAAACAATACAAATGGAAAAGTATCATTCACATTAAAAGGCATGAGCAAATACGTTGAAGTATCAGAATAAATCTTAAATAAAATGAGAAATATTTCTAAAAAAGGAGCTATCGAAGTGCAGTTTGGATGGATATTTGTCTTAATAGTTGGTGTGCTTATACTTCTTTTTTTTGTAAGTGTAGTCAAAACGACAGGCAAAAGTTCAGCTGCTGAAAAAAACAATGATTTACAGGTTAGTTTTAAGAGTGTGGTATCACAATCCGAAATAGATGTAGGCACAACAAGAACAATAGGCCTTCCAGGAATAACTTTAAATTTTAAATGCTTTGACGACAATAAAGATTCATCGTTTTCCCAGATATTCCCATACAAAACAATTTTCTCTCCAGATGTAGTCAAAGGAAGAGAGATACTGACTTACTCAAAATACTTTGAGATGCCGTATAAAGCCGATTACTTTATTTATGTCACATCAAAAGATATAAGATACAACTTTATTAATGATTCTAACTGTTATAGCGGCCCTAATAAAGCAATGTGTCAATCTTTATTAAACAATATACTAAAAGAGCTTCCAGTAAATATAACTTATAAAATTTGGAATACTGTTTCTGATGTAAAAGAAAATAATAATTATAAAGAAAGATTTATTTTTATAAATAGTAATATGAATAGCAATTCTGTATCATTACTTAATTTAGGAAATTCAGATGTTACCGGAATAAAAATAATTCCTAGTTTAACTGCCAATCAGATGTCAGGAAGTGTTATTTACTACAAGAATAATGCAGGTTCCACAACAATAGGTTCTACCTCTTATTACATGGGAATTCCAATGCTTATAGGTGCAATAATTTCGGAAGAATCACTTTATGAATGCAATGTAAACAAGTCTTTGCAGAAATATAAAACCCTCACAGAAATCTACATTAATAGAACAGACTATTTGCATAAGTATTACAATCTGTCAAATTCTAATCCTGGCGGGCAATGGTCTATATGTTATACTTACTATGGAAAAATTGATAAATCATTTCACACCGTGCTTTCAGACTTAAAATCAGCAACACCTCTTTTAAAATTTGATGATATCTATAAAGAATCTTATATATTAAAAGATGGAATAAAAGAAACTAATAATGATTTAATGATTGGCTCATGCCCGATGATATATTAAACCAAATTTATAATAAACCAATAAAATCAAAATGAAAAGAAAAGCGCAGATACAGCTTGGAGAAAACGTTGTCATACTAGTCATATTTTTCTTTTTGCTTGTCATCGCAGTAATATTCTATTCAGGGATACAAAAAAACAAGATAATAACAAAAACATACCAGGCAGATACAAATATTTTGGTCGATTCCAAAACTATGATAGCCTCTATGCCGGAGCTTTTATGCACAGAAAACGGGGATGTAACCGAGTCATGCATTGACCTGATAAATCTTGACATCATGACAAAACATTGGAATGGGATATCCAATACGCCATCAGATTTGGACAGGGCGTATTATGTTTACAGGTTTGGCACATCACAAATAACAATAAGGGAATTAGATACTTTTAGCGGAGCATGGATAAACTCATGGACATTCTACAATAATACCGAAGACATGAATTACTCAAGGGTTGTATACATACCAATATCTCTACATAACGTCACAAATGATGATTACAGATTTGGAGTACTGGAATACAGGAGGTTTTCAAAACTTCGATGAGATTTTATAAAAAAAGCCAGATGGAGGTTCTTGGTTTAATATTCATAGTTTTCCTAATGGCTATGGGGATGTTTTTCATGGTAACAACATCAAACAAGGAAAACAAGGACTTATTGTCAGTAAATCCACAAAACGTGGAACTTGCCCAAAATACAATTGACGCAATCAAATATATAAAACTTGACTGTGAACCACCAAAAGGTAAAAAAATTCGTATGGATGACTTAGTAAGAGACATGGTTTTGGAACAGAAAATTACGTGCGCATTAGACATATCAAACAAGCTTGAATACAAAAATTCTACCTATCTAGTAAATAGGACTATATACAACATTTTAAGTTCAACACTCTCCACATGGCAAAAGCCATATTATTTTACAATAACAAAAGTAAGCGGCGGAGTATCAAAAATATATCTTGAAATCTCAGAAGGTGGATGTACACCTGACAAACCTGGAAATGAAGGCTCACAACCATCACCTCTAAAAGGCGGCGGAGGAACAGTAATAATGAAACTATTTCTATGCAACAGCTAAAAAATCATATAAACTTTATGCAATATCATTTTCTTAAAAATTATTATTCTTCATTATAATCTTTGTCAAGAATATCTCTTATTCTTTTAGCTTTCTTTTCACCAATCAAATCAACTCTTTGCAAACTTTCTTCAGAGGCATTAAAAATTTTTCTAACAGTTTTAAATCGCTCAAGTAACGGTTTTGATAAGGTTGCACCAACACCAGGAAGCGAAGAAACAATATATTCCTGAAGCTCCCTGTCTGAAATTGGTTTATTTGTGTGAAGTGAGAAATCTTTATTCTTTTCGTCAGTCTGCTCACGCTTGGCAATAACAGCCATTAATGATGCAGTTTCCTTGGCAGAGTCAGTCCTTATAATTGGAATGCCATAATCAACAGTTATTGTTGCAAGCATTCCGCGAATAGCGTTTGGATGAATGTTTCTTTGGGAGTATAAATCCTCTTTTCCTTCAATTATTATAAGCGGTTTCTCATATTTTTTAAGATTTTTCAGCTGCTGCAAAAGGCGTCCGTCAATTATTGAATCTACAAAATCCTGAACTTTCTTGAATTCAACAGCGACACGCGACGAAAGCAAAAAATCTCCTATTTCAAGCGTTTCAAGAGTTATTTTGACACCCATCGAAACAAGCTCTTTTATGCAGCCGTTAGCCTTTTCACGGTGGTCAGCAAAAATTGTTATATCTTCCTTCTCAGTTATATACTTTGTAAGCGAATTATTTCTTGAAGAAGAAGTTGTATCAAAGCTTTTTTGTAGCTTTGACAAGATATCATGCATCCTTTTCTCCTTATGATGCGCGCTCCACTTATACGCTTCATCCCTGGTATTTTTTGTCATCAAAACATAAACTTCACCATCATCCATGCGTCCTGTACGCCCGCGCCTTTGAATATGTCTTATTGCTGAAGGAATAGGTTCGTAGAAAATAACATAATCAACCTTGGGAATATCAAGACCTTCCTCACCAACGCTAGTTGCAACGAGAACATTAAAACCGTCTATTCTAAATTCATCAAGCATCTCTTTTTGCTTTTTCTGCGATAACCCTGAATCTTTCTTCTTCATTTGCCCTACAAAAAGCTTCGGCTTTATTCCATCAATCTTTGAGAGCGAGTTGACAATAATCTTTCCTGTATCACGAAACTGTGTAAAAACAATAACTTTCTTGTTTGCAGTAATTTTATCAGTAATCAACTCCTTAAGGCGATTAAGCTTTGGATGCTCAATACCAGATTTGAATATATTTTCAACTTTTATTGCAGCAGACCTAAAATACAAATCTCTTGCAAGATTAATAGTTGCGCGAACTTTGGTAGTTTTTGCATCCTCCATTATATTCGTGATGTATTCATGAAGCGACTCTATCCCCTGGCACTCCAAAAGCTCAAGCGCGTGCTCAATTTTCATGCACTCTGCAATCAAGGAGAGCCCTCTCATTATCTCAGGACCTTTCTCGCCAGTTGAAAGCCTTGCATGGAGGCTTCCCTGAAGCGAAATAAGCTCTTTACGCGACAAAGAACTTGTCTGATAAGACTGTATTAACTCAAGATCTTTCATCTCCTTTAATTTTGTTTTAAGAGAGTCATCAAAAAACTTCTTTGTATCCAAGAAATCCTTTGGAAGATGAACTTCAATCCATTTCATGTCAACTTTCTGCATGTAAGGTTTGACATCCGGCGAGTCTTCCTCACGCACTTCAATTGCCTCAATATGTAGGTTTTTCATGACTTCATTAATTTTTTCAAGATCAGAACCAGGACTTGCAGTCATAGCAATAATCCTTGGAAAATCAGCGGTTTTTTCGTACTGTTTTGAGATAAAATTATAAGAGTAATCACCAACTGAACGGTGAGCTTCGTCAATTCCAAGCAAAGAAAAATCCTTCAAATCAATACGGTGTGTAATGATATCATTTTCAATAGTCTGAGGCGTTGAAAACACTATCTTGACATTTTTGTAAATCTCTTTTCGCTTATCAGGGTCAACAAATCCGGTGATAACAACCATTTTGCTTTCATCAATCTCAAAATTCTTCTTAAAAGCCTCAAGATATTGGTCAATAAGCGGTCTAGTTGGCCCAAGAAGCATGATTTTTGAATCAGGATACTGCTTTAATCTTTGCGCTGCAAGCATCAAAAAAATATTAGTCTTGCCAAGACCCGTTGGCAGAACCACAAGCGTGTTTTTTAGCGCACACGTAGCCAAAATAGTCTGCTGATACAATCTTGGTTCAAAATCTTTAATCATACTTAAATGAAAGGAGGTTTTGCTTTAAATAGGTTTGCCGCATGCATGTCCAAATGTCCAGTGACCCAACCGTTTCGTCCGTTGACGCTCGAGGCTAAGGACTATCTCTAAAAATGAGATAGTCCGAACTGTTTTACTCAAGCTTTTCTAAAAGGTTGTTTAGTGGCTTATGCTTTGATAAGTTTTATATAACAACTGTATTAACGACTATAAAAAAGATGATTTAAATGTTTAGAAAAAAGATTTACGGGCAAAGCAAAGAAGACACATGCGTCTTTTGTAGCAAAACAGCTTTGGCTAAAAATAGCCAGGGACTCACTGTTTGCCATGACCATTTAAAAGATGTTCTTGAAGAAAAAAAATGCGCATGCGGCGAGATGATGGATGTCAAGGAATCCAAATGGGGGGCTTTCTTTTTATGCAAAAACTGCGGACCAATATCACTAAAAAAAGCCAAGGAAGGTGTAGACAACAGCGAGTACAACATAAACAAGAAATTTCGACCAAAGCAAAAAGAAGCACCAAAGTACGATAAAGACAAAGTCTACACACTTGAAGAACTAAAAGATTTGTGGAATGAATAAATTCTTAACTATTTATCCTCAATAATCATGCCCTGGGCAGAGATGTTCGTATGGGTATTTTGAGAGCTTGATTATGCTCTGCATGAGTTTCTCCTCTTCGCTTGTGGGTAAATCAGTTCGTCCAAACTGCCGCCTGTCAAACAAAGTGTCTCCAGAAAAAAGTATTTTTCTTTTTGCGTCCCATAAACAAACGCTTCCGCTTGTATGACCCGGAGTATTAATCAAATCCAATCCTTCAAACTTGGAAGGTAAGACATTGAATTCAACATTCTTTAGTCTTTCAACTATTTCTTCATCAAGAACAGAACCAGACGGATTATTATTAAATTCATCAATTGTTTCCTTTGACGCGTAAATCTTTGCATTTGGAAATAAATCAATGTTTCCAGTATGGTCATAATGAAGATGCGTGATTATGACCGCATCGATTTTTTCAAGTTCAATGATGTGCTTAAGAAGCATTGCTATATTATGCCTTTCACTTCTTTTTCCAGTGTCAATAATAATCTTTTTGTCAAAGTTAAGAAAATATACATTTGCGTCGCCTTTAATCTTCCACACATCAACATCAATTTTTTTTATCATTTAAAGGTTATGTTTTTATAATTATATATAAAACTTGTTTTATGATGATAAAGATATTCAGCATTGCAGATTTAATTACTGCGGCAATAATACTTTTGCTTCATTATTCGATACTTCCATGGAATATAGGGATTGCTGCAGCGTTTTATCTTGCAATAAAATGGTTTTTATTCAGAGGAGACATAGCGAGCATGATAGACTTCTTTGTAGGAGTATATATCATCCTTCTTATGTTTGGATTTCACTCGTTTTTATCATATATATTTGCTGTTTATCTAATTCAGAAAGGAGTATTTGGACTTATAAGTTTTAACTAATTCCACCATTTAAACCCTGCCATAATTCCAATAAAACCTGCAATTCCAAGAGCAGTAAAAAGTATAAGCCATGGGCTTGCAAGAAGTTTCATTAAGACAATTACACAAAGAACAAATGCCAATGTAAATACCCACAGCCATCTATATCCACCAAAGAAAATGTATATCCCATCACTTTCTGGCGTAGGCAGAAGGCTGTAAAATGCTATTGCCAGATTTATTTTTATCATATGATTTAAAAAAACACTTCCAGGCGTCACAAAGAATTTTAGAAGTATTGTAAAAAAAACAAGAGCAATAATTCCAAATGCCAAAGCCCTTGCGTGCTCCACATGCTTAAGTCCCATCCTCCATTTTCCAAGCCTTTCACTCTGCAAAAGCGTAGCTGTAGTTGCACCTGACGGTAAAAACCATATGTATCCTTCTGTTGCAAAAATAAGCACAACACCTATAAGAAGGCTGTTTATTGAATATTCATATTCAGGATTATATCCAAATTTGTATAAAAAATATCTTTGAACAAAAAGTTTTAGTAAAATTGCAAGCGCAACTGCAGCCATTGAAAAAAGCATGAAATAAATATAATAAGCATCAATTGATGTGGTTGATTTTTTATCATTGAAACCAATTAAAAATCCAAGTATGACTATAGTTATCATGAACTGCTTGAATTCTTTTGCAGAGAATTTTCCATACAGCCGAAATCCGTATATTATTGAACCAAGTGAATAATGCTTCATAACATCAATAGTTGAGTGTTAAGTTTAAATAACTTTTGATAGAACCGAGAAATGTATTAAAATCAATATTTACGATGATGCCTTTTAATTCTCTTTCTCAAGTTTTTTTAGAATCTTAATTATTTCAGCTTTATGTCCTGCGCCAACAACTGCAAGAATTTTTGCGTCAGGGTGATTTCTTGAAAGCGTGTAAAGCTTCTTTGCCATTATGACATTTCTTTCCTCAACAAGCACTCTGTGGATATTTGGATATTTTTTCTCAACTTCCAAAATCATCTCCTCTATTATCTTCTCTTCAGGAACTTTGCTTATATCAAACTTCAGTTTTCTTTTCTTTGGATTGATGCTTACTTCAAAAATATCCTTGATAAACTGCCATTTCTCCTTCCATCCTATGGCTTTTGAGAACTTTTTTAGTGTAACATTAACATCTTGATCAATAAAAGCAACTTTAATCCCTTTGCTTTTAGCAACAATCAACGCTTCTTTCATCTCAGAGCCAGGGTCAACACCAACCATATCCCCAAGCTTTTTTTGCGTATAACTTGCAATTGAAGCAATTATGAATCCTTTAAACCCAAGCGCCTTTATCATTTCTCTGCTGCTTTTTTTCCCTTCAACCTCTTTTTTATGCATAAGTGCGTATGCACGATGGCTGTCAAGTTCAAGAGCAACAATGTCAGGGGAATGGATTTCAATCTCTTTTCGCACGCTTTCAACGCTTTCCTTTGCAATATGGGACGAGCCGATGATACTGATTCTTCCTGTCATCCTGTCTTTTTCTTTCATCTACTTTATAATGCTTTTGGGATAAAGTACTACTCAAAGAGAAAAACTTATAAAGATGGACCTCTAATCAATCATAGAGGATATTCACTCAGGAAAAAATATTTTGGGAGGGGAAACTATGCTTAAGATGAAAAAAATAAGTGAAACTTACAATATGAAGGTATTTACAGACGGCGGAGACTACTTTGGTGATGTTGAAGAATCAATTGTCACATCAAACAAAGTCTTTGGATGGAGAGTACGAGCAACCAAAAACTCATTTTTGGCAAATGTGCTTGGAAACGCTAAAGGCGTTATCGTGCCGCACCAGCTTGTAAAAGCTATGGGCGACGTAATGATAATCTCAAAATCAGCTGTTCCATCATACTCAGGCGACGACGAAGCGCAGAACAATTAATTTTTTTATTTTTTTAGAATTCTCAAATCATAGAAACTTCTGCAGCCATCGCTTCAAGACCAAGTTTTAGCGTTTTTCTTTCAGTAATCTTATCATGCGTATAAGGAAATATTATCCATCTCTGGTTTGATGATGGGTGGGCAAATATTAATGAAAACTTATTGTTTTTAGTAAGTTTATCCCAGTTTGATACGACAAAATTAATGTTTTTCTTGCTGTTTAAGCACACTGCAGTAACCCATCCCTCAGAGCATTTGTCAAGAATTTCATCATTAAGCTCTGGGTATGCATAATAAGTATATTTCTTGTCTTTCATTTCAAATTCAACGTAATTTTTAAGAATTTTATAATCTTTAATCTCTTTTTTTATTATATCCTTGTTCTTTGCATACGCTATTATCCATTCAAGAAGAGTGTTAATGTCATCTGTCATATATTTTTACCCTGTAGTTTGCTTTAAAATTTCTTCTTTTTTTATAATTTTCTCTTTATTGAAAAATTTGTCAGCCAAATAAGGTATAACAAAACCAGACACATAAATTACTCCAATATACACAGGATTGTGCGCTGTCTGAATATTCAATAAATTTATGAAATGATTGGCAACATTTGTTATCACAAAAGTATTTATCAATGCAAGAGCAGGTATAAATATATCAGACACAATATAGTGTTGGCTGTCTATCTCTTTAATATCCCTCAAAAGAACGTTGAACAGAAAACCAAAAGACATTGCAATGCAAAATATTATTATTCCAAGAGCAATCTTATTTGTTATGCTTACAAGAAACGGCACAAGAATAATTGATATTATAAAATTTCCAACAATAGCAACAATCATTGCAATCCAATAAACAAGCCTATCAAGTTTAGTTATAATAGAACCTCGTGCTTTATTGTTTTCTTCAATAACACTAACTGCTTTTTCTATATATTCAGGTTCCCATCCTTTATCCTCAAGCCTTTTTCTTAAATCTTTTGTCATTTATATCAGCCCAAGACGTCTTAGAATGTACTTATGCAAAGGTTCCTCTTCTTCAACTGATTCAACATATTTTTCTCCTATCAATTTTGAGGCAAGTTTTTTATAAGCAATTGATGCTGCTGACGAAGGATGAGTATAATTTACAGGATTTTTTAGATATAATGATTTTCTAACAGCATTATCATGAGGTATTACACCTATAACAGGCTTTTCAAGAATAGTCTCGACATTTTTAATTGTCATTTCCAAATTATCATTATTGACTTTTGTCAGAACTATACCAATCACTTTTGTGCCAACTTTCTCAGCTGTTTTTATTGTCTTCAAGGCATCAGTTACAGAAGGTATGTCAGGCGTTGTTACAATTATTGCTTCATCAGCAACAGAGATGGCTGTTTTTGCCTCGCGTCCTAAACCAGCTGCAGCGTCAATTATAACTACTTCAGATGCTCCTTCAAGATCATCAATAACCTCTTTTAATTTACTAATATGTTCTTCATGATACTTTTCCATTGATATGCTTGAAAGGATTACCTTAAGTCCTGAAGGGTGGAGATATGCAGCATCTTTAATTTTCTTCCTTCCTTCAAAAACATCATTAAGTGTTACAGGCACGCTAGGCACTCCAAGGTGAAGGCCCATGTTTGGCGTAGAAATATTTGCGTCAAGAATAATAACATCACGCCCAAAATTAGACAAAGCAGTTCCTAGATTGATAACTGTTGTGGTCTTTCCTACACCTCCTTTTCCAGATGCTATAACGACGAAACGTGTCATGGCTTTTGTTTACTCTTTTACTTCGTTTATAAGATTGTCAATATATTTTACGAATTCCTTTATTATATTATAATATTCTGTGATGTTATCAATTTTTATTTCAATATCCCTATTATCAACCATTGTTTTTAAAGTTACGTGCCTACGGTATTCATTGAATCTTTCATAATCTGCCTTAACAATCTTCCTAAAAAGCAGGTAAAGTTCAATATTATCCTTAATTACAGGATCATGGAATTTTTTAAGTATGAGGTCAGCTTTTGAAAGAGGATTTGTAGGGATATCCTCTTCAAGCATACCCTTCTCCTGTGCATAGCCCAGTATGGCATCAATTGCAAAATCATATGCATCAATAAGTCTCTTTATGACATTAAGCAAAACATCTACTGTTCTTGTATATTTCAGGCTTACATAGATTAAGTGGTCAACACGCTTTAGCTCTTCACGTGCATCATCTAATGATTCTTTCATATTGTCACCATGTGGACTTTTAAGTCCGCCATATTTTGTTCAACATTTTTGTAAAAGGTTGCACGTTTAAGCTCTTCCCTTGCGTCATCTAACGATTCCTTCATTATTTCTTAGCCTCTATAATGTTTGAGATTTCTGCTATAAAAAGCTTTGCTTTGGCAATATACTCTTTCATCTCTTTAATATTTATTGTCTTTAATCTTTTAAATTCATCTGAACATATAACATATTCGTTTTTTTTTGAAAATTCAATCGGAGACTCTTTATGCTCCTGAACAAGATCCTTTATTTCCTCAATCATTTTTATGTAATTAGGTGATATATTAAACTTTTCAGCAGATTTATTCTTAAAAAAGTCAAGTCTTCCATCAATTGTGTCATGATATGGAGGAATCTGTCTTAAATCTCTTTCATACATTAACACAGCGGATATTGCTGAAGAGAACGTTAAATTAAGGTTTTCAATTACTGACAAAAGAAGTTTCGGGTCGTTTACTACTGGATAAGTCATTGTTAACATATGGTCTGCAAGCTTCAAATGCTTCTTTGCGTTGTCAAATTCAGCTAAAATTTCAACCATAAATTAAGTATGGCTTGAGAATATAAAAAGGTGTCGATATAATTCTTAACTCTGCTCGTCTTCAGTCAGGTTCATTATTGCTTCTGCGATGTCGCCTTTTGTTGAAAGAAGAGCTTCTTTGGCTTTCATTTTGTCAACGCCAGCCTGCTCCATAACCGTTTTTATATCATCGTCATTAATCTCAGGCATGGTGTTATGCATTTTTTCATGCTCTTCACCAACTATTTGATAGGTTTTTTGACCCATCATATTGACTTTTGACACTTGCGGTCTTTCAATTATGATGTCCCTGTCTTCACATCTTATAATGACTTGCTTGGCATCTATTTCTTGCTGCTGGATACCCATCTTTTTCATCATCTGGTCCATCTGTCGCTTATTTACGCCTGGAAACATTTTAAATCCCTAGAATTTTAAGTCCTTGACTATGAAGCAGCATTTCAATTAATATTATTATTATAACAAATACTATGACAACTTGAGGCTTAAATGAAAGTTTTGATTTATAATCATCAAAATACCTTGTAAGTCCAGCTGTTGAACTCGGCATTGATATCTTATTGTCTTTGCTCATGTTTTGAAGATTTTTTGTCTTATATTTAAAATTGTCGGTAATTTAATAGCAATTAAATTTAGAAAAACGTTTTTGTTTTTCTTTAAAAAAGGTGTAGGGGGTGTAAGCCGCCTTTTGTATAAGCCCAAAGCTAAAATATAGCAATTTAGCCGATGGCTTTTTTGGCATTCAACTAAGCGTCAAAAATTGACTTGCACAAGCAAGGACTCGCCGTTTCATCCGTTCTTTTTACGACGTCAAGAGGTTATCTTGCATTAGTCGCCTAATGCGTCGCATCTATCATCCCATGTAAAAAGTGGTCTCGTTTCTTTTGCGGTTGCCGAGGATCTCTCCTCCTGCTTTGCAACAGTAGCCTTTTGTTGTGGGCGGACTTTCCTCAGGTGTTTTCACCCGTTAGCCAACTCCTCCCTACAAGACGATAGAAACGTGTTTTTCTTTATAAAACTTACCTGTTTTTTTGATAAATATTAAAATAAATATTATATATATTCACAAAATCCTTTTTTTATGTCAAACACCAAATCTGTGGACTCAGTTATATTAGGGTACAGAAATAATCATCATAACCCATCAATTATTCATAAAACCGACCACGCTGAAAGAATAATCGCAGAGATATCAGAAATAATAGGGATTCATAGACGAGATTTCCAAATTATTGAAGATATAAATGTTAACGTTATCAAAGCGGTTTCAGATGTTAGAGAAAGATTTAATCATGAGTATTGCATGATTGTCGAGCTTCCAGTTGACTCAATGTATAAAGATACTTCTGCGCTGCTTTTGACTGTAAAACAAACGGACCATTCATATTTTCCAAGGCATGGAACACTAAGATATGAAAAACACTAATCTGCAAAAAATAATATCTTTAAAATTATTTTAGCTTTAATCTCAATTAAACCCATCCTTTATATTTATATATACTCTCAATTTTATTGTTATAATGGCAAAAGACGAATCATTCCTATTATTATCGCTTTCAGATTCAAAGGCGAAGAAGATAGCGCAGGTAGTAAACAGTGACACTTGCAGAAAAATACTTGACCATTTATCAAAACCAAGCATTCTACAGAGACAAAGATAGCTGAAGAATTAAACATTCCTTTACCAACAGTTCATTACAATTTAAAGCAGCTTGTTGAAGTAAAATTAGTTGATATTGACGAATTTCA
>JAHFPP010000014.1 GCA_023266675.1 Candidatus Woesearchaeota archaeon | reverse complement strand
TCTTCAATAACATCACAAACATAATCAGCATATACATTATATGTAACAAAAAACTAGTTGGTTCTATCTTAAACGTGAATAACACGTCCAAATTAGAAAATGATTCCTGTGGAAATTTAACAAAAGATATCAATATCGGAACTGACAAAAATACCAGTCCTGCCTTTAATGAGTACTTTTGATATCTTTCAAGAAGCATAAAAACCGCAATAAATAATTCAAGCGTTATTATAAAAAATACAAAAAACGCGCTATACTCTGTTAAAAACCCGAATCTATCAAATTCAATAATTCCTGCATTAAAATTAAAAATACGATAAACTGATGCACTTATAAAAACAATACTTAAAAAAAGATTGAACATTAAATAAGGATTTTTCTTTATCTCTTTAAATGACAAATTAATGATTTTTACCATTATTGTACCTCCCATTCTTTTTTTCTAGAAGAGAATAATATGTTTTTTCATACACTTCTATTATGTTTCCTAATTCATGTTTTTTTACTTCTTTTAACGTATTCTTTCTCATATTTTCATAAATTTTTTTGTCTAAAAAAAGAGTTACTATCTTTTCTGCAAACTGTTTTTTATTGTTTAATCGCACTAGAAATCCATTATAATTATTTTTAATCAAATCTTTTGTTCCATTAGCATCAACTCCGACACCAACAATTCCATTTGCCTGTGCTTCAAGCAGTGATATGCCCTGTGTTTCTGTTATTGACGCGGTAGCAAATATCTTACATTCATCAAACACTGGTGATTTTATGAGTTTGTCATGCTCCATCTTCCCAAGAAGCAGAATTTTATCCTTCATTTTAAGTAATGCAATCTTTTTCTCAACTTCATCCTTTTGCGGTCCATCCCCTATTATCATAAACTTAACTCTTGGTAGCTTTCTTGAAACTAAATAAAAACAGTCAATAAGATACAATATATTCTTTTCATGGGCTATCCTTCCTATAAACAAAACCTTATTCTCTTTATTGATTCTTTTTTTCCTGTTTTTGTGCTTATTAAACTGCTGAAGGTCAACTCCGTTTGATATCACCAAAATATTTTTTTTAAATCCATTCTTCACCAAGTCTTTCTTAATTGAATTAGAAGGGCAGATTATCAGATCACACTTGTTATAATAAAATCTTTGAAGACCCAAAACAGAATTTTGCATCAATCTATTATTCATCTTTATATGTTTTAAATAATCAGGATCAGCATTATTCGTATGGAAGTTACCTATCACCGGCACTTTTAGAAGTTTTGCAATTATCAACCCAAGCATGCCAAAAGTGAATGGGGAATGCGAATGGATTAAATCTATTTTTTCTTTCTTAAGCTTTTTTAAAATAGTATAATTCAGAAAAGATGTTATCTTATAATCAGGGTATGAAGGAATAGGGATTGACTTTACCCTCAACACCTTGACATTCCTATAAAAAAAGCATTCTTTATCATCATATCTTGGAGCAATAATGTATATCTTATGTCCTCTATCTGCAAGGTTTTTTGCAAGATTTGTGATTGTGGTTACAACTCCGTCAATATTTGGAAGAAATGTATCTGTAAAAATCGCTATTCTCATAAAATTCATGTTAAAATCAAAATATATAAATCTACCTACTAACTTTTCAGGCTTCAATAACTACCATCACACCGAAAGGATTAAATAATATCCAAAGCATCGTTAACTGATGATTAAAGAAAAAAAAATTGAGTTTATACTCAAGGCAGCAAGTTATATTGGGATGCCTCATTTTTATATTCCATTGTTTCTATTTTTATTGGTTATAAATATCAATCTGGCAATTAAATTCATTATTTCAATACTAATTACTGAACTATTATGCGCAATAATCAAGCTTGCCACAAGAACAGACAGACCTATTCCGAGAAAAAGGATAACCATATTTGACCAGTATGACGCATCAACATTTCCAAGCGCACATACGGCAAGGATTGCATCCAGTTTTACAACATTGTCTGTTTTTTATCAAAATTATTTTATTATCCTGCTATCTGTAATTATGATATTTATTGTGGGGTACAGCAGGGTTAAGCTAAAGCATCATTTCATCCAGGATGTCATATTTGGAGGTGCAGTTGGGATAATTATTTCCTTAATTATATCCAATTTTTAATATGGGATTTGCAGATTACCTGAAATTAATGAGATTCAATTTTCATATATCCTTCATTACTGTAATCCTTGGCGCGCTTTTATATTCACAAATACCTGATTTTCATCTGTTAAAATCAATTATTCTTTGTTATGTCTTCTTTAATATATTGCTTTACGGAGGGATATATACTTTCAATGCGATAAATGATCTGGAAGATGATTCAAAAGATAAAATAAAAAAATTCAGGCCTTTGCCAGCAGGAAAAGTAAGCGTCAAATCAGCAATAATATTTGCTATAATACTTATTTTATCAGGTTTATTTTTATCATATTTTTTCTTATCCAGGTATATCTTCTTTATATTTCTAATTTTCCTGCTTCTTAATATTTTTTATAATATCAAAGCAAAAAAGACAGTTTATCTGAATTTGCTTGTTGTTAGTTCAACACATACTATGAGATTATTCTTAGGTATGACACTTGCCGGTGCAAAACCAGATATCCTTTTTTTAGCAGCATTTTATATTATGATATTTGGCATCGCTGTCACTATCCACGGAATCTTTAATAAGAAAAAAAATGAAGAACGGTTTTACACAAAAAAACTGATATTTTATATACAATCATCATGCTTTATTGTTGCCTTAATAATGTTTTCTCTTAGTGAAAAATTTGTCATACCATGGATAATTGCATTATTATTCTATTTTTTACTGGTAACCCTGTCAAAGATACACTCATTTAGACCATATATCGCACGCTTATTTATGATAAAACTAAAAGCTTAAATTCTAATAGCACAAGTTAGGATATTATCAGCTATACATAAACTGACATTATAAAATGAAAGAGTACTATTTACCAGGAAAAGAAGAAATCTTCTATCGAAAAAACCTCTTCAAGAAAAGAAAGACCATTGTTTTCATCCATGGACTAACAGGCAGTTCATCGGCATGGATTCCGTATGAAAAAATCTTTGAGAAAAAATATAATCTTTTATCTATTGATTTGAGGGGGCACGGAAAATCATTTCGGCCAAAAGGACAGGAAAATTACAAATTAAATAAATTTACTGATGATATATACAAAGTATTAATGCATGAAAAAATTTCAAAGTGTATCATGGTAGGACACTCATTTGGTTCAATAATCCTGCTTAACTTCTTAAAAAGACATATGAAATCGGTTTCTTCGGCAATATTCATAAGCTCAACATATACACCTTCAAAAAGGATAATTTCCCGCGTCGTAAAACCGTTTTATTATATTGGGGATATCTTTTCCTTAAAAAAATACGGAAACCATGTCGATTATAAAAACTTCAAAGATACAGGTGACTGGAATTTAAGAAGAATATATGCTGATGTATCAAACACAGGGCTTCACAGCCATTTTCATTCATTAAGGCACATCTCTAATTTTAATGGAGAAGACATATTAAAAAAAATAGATATACCAGTGCTAATGATTCATGGAAACGCAGACACAATTTTTCTTTTAGAGCATGCAAAAGAAATGCATTCTA
Organism: Candidatus Woesearchaeota archaeon; assembly: GCA_023266675.1. Classification (GTDB taxonomy): domain Archaea; phylum Nanobdellota; class Nanobdellia; order Woesearchaeales; family BM511; genus JAHFPP01. The sequence goes on along the minus strand of JAHFPP010000014.1, from coordinate 18,318 downwards.
AACTAAAAAATGCAGAACTGGTAGTAATAGATAAAGCAGATCATGTAATCATTTTAAACAACATTAAAGAGCTGTCAGAACTTATTGATGCTTTTGTCGGAAAATAATGCTGTTTAGCAAAAATATTTAAAGCACATAAATTGAGAATATAATAAAGCGGTGATATCATGAAAGTTGAAGACCTATTAAGCACTTTAAATCCTCATCAGGAAGCGTACGTTAATCTAAATCTTACAAATTTCAAAAATGGAGAGTACATGCTTGCAGCCTTTCATTTTATATCAAATCCCCGCTTAAACATTCTTCAGGCAGCAGCAGAGATAGCCGCGGAGTCATCTACAGGAACAAACTTTCTAGTGAATACTGAAACGGCTTTTTCACGCGAAATGAACGCTTTAGTCTATAAGGCAGACATTGAGAAAAACATTGTCTGGATAGCGTATCCATGGAGGCTTTTTGACAGGCGCGGAAACGTGCAGAATATTCTAACATACATTGTAGGAAACGTTCTTGGTATGAAAGAGATAGTTGCATTAAAGCTTCTTGACGTGTGGTTTCCGCAGACTATGATTGAGCAGTACGACGGCCCAAGCTACACCATTGACGACATGAGAAAATACCTTAATGTTTATGACAGGCCAATACTTGGAACAATAATCAAGCCAAAAATAGGGTTAACATCAGCAGAATACGCCGAAGTGTGCTACGACTTTTGGGTAGGCGGTGGAGATTTTGTAAAAAATGACGAGCCTCAGGCTAACCAGGATTTCTGTCCATACGACAAGATGGTATATCACGTTAAGGAGGCAATGGACAAAGCAGTAAAAGAAACGGCGCGAAAAAAAGTTCACTCATTCAACGTTTCAGCATCAGATTACGACGAAATGATATCCAGATGCGAGATAATAAGAAATGCAGGATTTGAAAAAGGAAGCTACGCATTCTTAATCGATGGCATAACAGCTGGATGGATGGCTGTGCAGACACTCAGGCGAAAATATCCGGATGTATTTTTGCATTTTCACAGAGCAGGTCATGGAGCTTTTACACGGCCTGAAAATCCGATAGGATTTTCTGTTTTAGTTCTTTCAAAATTTGCTAGATTAGCTGGTGCATCAGGAATCCACACAGGAACCGCTGGTGTAGGAAAAATGGCAGGCACACCTGAAGAGGATATAACCGCAGCAAATAATATTTTAAGATTTGTAGGCAAAGGTCACATTTTTGAACAGGCGTGGTCAACAATTCCGCAAAATGATGATGACGCAATAAGACTGGTTCACGAAGACCTCGCGCACCACGTTATACTTTCTGACGACAGCTGGCGAGGCATGAAGAAATGCTGCCCAATAATCTCAGGAGGACTAAACCCAGTTTTATTAAAACCATTCATTGATATAATGGGAAGCACTGACTTTATAACAACGATGGGAGCAGGGTGTCACGCGCACCCAAAAGGCACTAAAGCTGGTGCAATGGCGTTAGTGCAGTCATGTGAAGCATACACAAAGAATATTGACATAAACGAGTACGCAAAAACACACGAAGAGCTGCGCGAATCAATTGAATTCTTCACAAAGAAACCTAAAGACGTAGAGAACGCACACAGCGTAGAGAAGTGTTAGGTTTTTTTAAATTATATTTCTTATCATTATTTAGCGCATCAGAAAATAGATAAAATGCGTCGACCGGGAATCGAACCCGGGCCACAGCCTTGGCAAGGCCATATTGTACCATTCAACCACCGACGCGATTTTTTACAAAAAATCGAGTAAAAGAGAGCGAGTTCAATAAATTGAACGCACTGCTTATACACTAATAAAAATGGTGGGCCCAACCGGATTCGAACCGGTGACCTCCTCCGTGTAAGGGAGACGTCATAGCCACTAGACTATGAGCCCAATATAATTTTTATATTTTTTTAAGGCAAGGTGAGTTCAAATATTTTTTATTTGAATTCGCCGTGTTTGTTCAATCTTATTAAAGATTGGTCACAAACTGTGAGCCCATAATAAAAAATATGAAATCAGGAATTCTTTTTAAGTATTGCGGTTTATGAGTAACTACTCAATATTTAACTATCATCTCAAGCACCTATTAAAAATCGTTAGGTTTTTAAATATCCCGCAAGGGATATGAAAAATCTGGCGGGTAAGATTCAAATGTAAAAAACCGCTAGATTTTTAAATACCCGCCAATTTCTGCACATATTGGTTTCGAGGATATAATAAGAGTTACAAAAAAAATATCTTAGAGGGAAAAAATGACAACAATATATGATGTTCCACAAAATGAACTTGTAGAGAGAGTGGCTGCAAAGTTAAAAACTAACAGCAAGATAACACCTCCAGACTGGGCAGCATTCGCAAAAACAGGAGTCTCAAGAGAAAGACCGCCTATGAGATCTGACTGGTGGCAGGTAAGAAGCGCAGCAGTACTACTTAAAATATACAAAAAAGGTCCAATAGGGGTCTCAAAATTAAGAACTTACTACGGAAGCAAGAAGAACCGAGGAGTAAAACCTGAAATCTTCAAGAAAGGCTCAGGAAACGTAATAAGAAAAGTACTTCAACAGCTTGACGCAGCAGGATACACAAAAAAAGCTGAAATCGGCGTGCACAAAGGAAGAGTACTAACTAAAGAAGGCAAATTATTCCTTGAATCAGTTTCAAAAGACTTGAAAGCTAATCCAACTGTAAAAGTAAGAAAAGTCATAGTTGTAGAGCAGAAAGCGCCAAAAGTTGACGTAGCTTCTAAAGACAAAAGAAGAGACGCATCAATACCAAAACAATCAAAGAAGGGTGAAGATTAAATGGCAACAGTTAAGCACCCGTCAAGAAAACAGCGACTTGCAAAGCTTGGAAAACAAGTTAAGTGGGCGCCATTCTGGACTGTACCAAAAAAATACGGAACAGGCAGAAGAGTTCACCCAGGACGGCACACAGCTGTCAAAAGAAGCTGGCGAAGAACAAAATCAAAGGCATAAAGGGATAAAACATGGCTGACGAAAAAACATTCATAGTTCCTCTAAGAAAAGGCACACAAAAAGCGCCTATGTATAGACGAGCAAAAAAAGCAATAAACGTCCTAAGAGAGTACTTGGTTAAGCATATGAAGACTGAGGAAATCAGAATAGGAACAAGCATCAATCTTAAAATGTGGGAAAGAGGAATAAAAAATCCGCCTCACAAGCTTAAGGTAACAGTCACAACAGACGACAAAGGCGTAGCAACAGCAGAACTATTCGGCGTTGAAACTGAGAAAACTTTGAAAGCAAAAAAAGAAAAACTTTCAAAAGAAGACTCAAAGAAATCTGAAGACAAAGCAGAAAAGAAAGAAGCAAAGCCTAAGAAGTCTGAAAAAGACGACGAATAAAACTTTCTATTTTTTTATCTATTATTTCTTAAAATTTAATCTATTTTTATAATCCCTAAAACTTATTCTTAATAAAGAACTCTTAGAATTAATTTACTTATGTATAACCATATGAAGAACTTTCTTTAATGTTTCGTCAACTCCTACAAAAAGGTTTCTTTCAACGCACTCAGATGATTTGGCATGACCGTCAATCATAGCTTTCACATGAATCTCAAATTTTGGATGAGCACCTTCAGTGGTGTTATGGATTGTTTTTAAACTGACTTCAAGCGCCTGAAAAGTAGGTGTGTGGTCAGAGAATTTTCGTGCATAGTTTCCTATTATTTTCTTTAGAATTACCATTGACGCTTGGTCAACTTCTCTAAATCCTACAAGTTTTATGTTACCGCCAAGCGTAATATCTGTCATAAAGTTGTAATGATATGGCTATATTTAAACGTTTCCTTTATCACGCCAAGAGCATTATTATTGGATATTTTTGCTGCAAAACTTTATAAATGAACCAAAATTTCTTAAGTAATAGGCGATGTGGGCGATTGCTTGCCTGAAGCCAAATGCATAAACTGCATAACTTAACAACGGAGGCAAATAAAATGGGAATATACAAACATATAAGAGACGCGTGGAAAAAACCATACGACAGCGTAGATGTTGCTTTAAAGCAGCGAATGATTGAATGGAGAAAAGAAGACACAACTGTAAGAATTGAGCGGCCAACAAGACTTGACCGAGCAAGAAGCTGCGGCTACAAAGCAAAAGAAGGAATAATAATTGTTCGACAAAGAATTCCAGTATCACACAGAATGAGGGAGTCCGGCGTCAAAGGAAGAAGAACAAAGACTCAAAGAAGAAAAAAAATCGTTTCTAAAAATTACCAGCAGATAGCTGAAGAAAGAGCAGCAGTAAAGTATCCAAACATGGAAGTCTTAAATTCATACTGGGTAGCAGAAGACGGACAGGAAAAATGGTTTGAAGTAATAATGGTAGACAAATTCCATCCTGCAATAATCGCAGACAAAGATTTGAACTGGATATGCCAGCCACAGCACGAAAAGAGAGTATTTAGAGGATTAACGTCAGCAGCTAGACGGTCAAGAGGCCTAATGAATAAAGGAAAAGGCGCCGAAAAAATAAGACCATCAAACAGAGCTCGCGACAGAATGGCTAAATAAAACTTCTAATTTTTTATTTTTTTTAATATTTTCTATTTATTAAATTTATTCTAGTGGTTATTTGTTTGATATCTTTACTTTGTCTTCTCTGCCCACACAACGATTGTGTTTAGTATCTGAAGCGATGCAAGAAGGTTTTTCTGGTCAAGCAAGATAATCTGCTCGCTTCCGCATACAAGCGTATCGCGAATGCTTACCTGATTCATTGCAAACTCACTGCTAAGAACCGCGAATATTCCGGGAGTATCTCCTATATCCTTTTCAAACATAAGGATGATTTCACAAAGATTCTTTTCAACTTTTATTATATCTGTTTTCTTAAAGAACTCTATAATCTTTGTAAGATTTGAGATATCAACAATTATTTTTATGTATTGGCTGACTTCAAAATGGCGTATGACTTCACCGTTGTTTACATTAACTTTATTATTAATGTTTTCCAAATTCTCTCGTACATCTTTCGTTTTTTTAAGCAGCAATGAACACATGCCTGAGCGAGAAGTGAATTTTACGCATGCAATCTGGCGGTAAATATTTTTTATATCATCTTTGAACTCGTGTTTTTCCTGAAACCTTCTAATTGCTGTTATTACTGCATCAATGCTGCATGATAAATGCAGCTGTGTTTGAATATACTTTGCAAGCGCTCTAGTATTAATATATCCGCGTGTTAAACTTCTTCTTAAGGAAACATCTCTAAGAATATAATTAATGACTTCATCTGTAATTGTGTCCATACTGACAAATATTAAGATATAATATATAAATTTAATGAATATATGTCACATATCTTAAATACGTGCTTTCCTACTCTATTCCTATGCTTTACCTACCGCAGAAATATTCAGTTATTGAAGGAAAAGGAGACAAGTCACTTTGTACATGCTGGAGCGATCCTAATACCATCCTAAAACTTCATCCAACTTTAACTGAGAAATGCGCAATTATCAGCAGCCTTTACAGCATTGAAGGAGTATCTATTCTATTGCGAAATTTGTTTTTAAATCCGAACGTTAAGCAGCTTTTTGTCTGGTCAAATAATCCTTTATCCAAAACACCAATAGGTGAACAGGGATGGAAAACACTTCTTAAAGTTTGGGAAGGAGACTTTTCTTCTGTGCAAAAAGAGATTGATAAAGACGCTTTGGAAAAACTTATTCTACACGTTGAACTTATCGACATCTCTTCATATTCCCTGCAAAATCTTCATGAAGGGCTTGACAGGCCATTAAATGGAGATGGAATCATGAACCAAGTAAGTTTTCCTGAACCTAAAAGAAACACAAAACTTCCTTTTCCAAGCGAGGATATAGGCTGGGTTGTAAGAGGAGAAAATATTCTTGATTCGTGGGTTAAAACAGTTGTTAAAGTAGTCAGGTATGGTAATATAAAAAAGACAGAGTACGGAAATATGCAGAAGGAAATTAAAGGAATATCATGGGTGATTGAAGAGCCAGATATGGAATTTCTAGATTGGAATTCACATTTATGCAAAAAGATAGGTCTTGAAAAAGACATGCTTGACAGATACCAAAAACAATTTCTAAAAACAGATGTCCCTGATGGAACCTCATATACTTATGGGCAGCGCCTCGGGAAATATCCTGCGGAATCTGTTGATCAGATTCAATTTTTAATTGAAAAAATAAAAAGCTGTTCCAATTCGAGGAGGGCAGTTGCAACAACAATATTTCCACCGATTGATGAAACACTTAGTTCACCGCCATGTTTAACCCAAATTCAGATTATTGCTGACGAAAAGATTCATCTATTTGCCACATTCAGATCTCAGGATATCTTTAAAGCAGGGATACCTAACGTGTTTGGGCTGATTGGCGTGCAAAAACATATCGCTACGGCAACAGGATTTCAAGTTGGAAAACTTATGATAACGGTAAACTCAGCACATATATATGAAGAAGATTGGAATGACGCTGAGGAGATAATAAATTCTCATATCCTCGAAAACAAGAACTATTTTAATGAAAAAAAAGATATGGACCCCCGTGGAAACATTAACATATGGATTGAAGAGAATAATATTGTTGCAGAATTAAATTCAAATGGTGAAAGTTTGATGAGTTTTAAAGGAACTTCTGCAAGAGTATTAATGCAAAAGATTGCAAAACTTGGACTTCTTTCACGAAGTGACCATCTTGGTTATGTTTCCCAGGAGCTTCTTAAGGCGGAAATTGCGCTAAAATCTTCAATTACATTTATCCAAGACAAACCAATAAACTTAAACGGATTTACGATTAATTAATAACCTTTCTTCTTATGATGATTCGCTCCCAACAGGGTAACTTGTAAAGATTATATTCTCATCCTCAAGACCTCTTCTTTTTACAGGTTTCTTGGAATTTACGGATTCCTCTTTCATCTTCTCATCATCCAATACTTTCTGGATGGCTAAGCCAAGTTCTCTTTTAACATCAAGTTTGACTTGCATTTTTATCCCCCTCTATATGTAATTATATGTTTTTATGATATATAAACATAAGGTTTAATGAAAAATATTAATTTTAGAAATAGCTTTTAATCATCTTCTCCAATATCTGTTGTAAACATCTCTTCATCTTCCTCTTTCTTTCTTTTCTGTCGTTTAATAACTTCGGATACTTCTTTTGGCTTTTCTTTAATAACTTCTTCAATTGCGCTGCATAATTCATCTTTGTTGCATGTTTTTTTATTCATTTTATCTTCTCTTTTATATGACTTTATAATTTAATAATTTCCTATTTTTATTATTCTTTTTATTTCCTCAAAAACCTGTTTCGCGTCACCTTCAAAGCTTCCCATTGAAAACTCTTTTTTTCCGCCGCCGCGTCCGTTATATCTTGACGTGATATCTTTCAATATCAATGATGCATCGTAATTAATGTCTTTACTTACTGTTATTACCAGTTGGTTTGTTTTCTTTGTTTTATTGATAAAAACCACTACTGATTTTTCATTAGTTAACTCACCCGCTTTCTTAATTAATATCTCCATTTCATAATCAGTGAATTCCATTTTAAAAAATTTGATTCCATTAATAACTTCATGTTCTATACCCTCAAGTGATGCTTTCATAATCTCTCTTAGTTGTTTCTTTATTTTCTCATTCTCTTCTTTCAGATTTTTTACTGTCTGCACAACCTTATCATTTGTTGAAAGAAGTTTTCTTAATTCTCTTGCAGGTTTTGACAATTCATACAATTCTTCAATAACATTAACTTTAAATTTTATCTCATAGCCATCATTGGCTGTATAAAAACCGGATATGAGAACATTTTCAATTTCTTTTGTTGTGTGGCAGTGTGTTCCTGAGCACGCGCTTAAGTCAAAGTTTTCTATTTCAGTCACTCTTACCGTTTCCTCTTTTATCCTGTCAAGCTTTATCCTTAACTCTGAAATATTTTCAACGTCATTCTTTGTGTAAACATGAACGCTTATCTTTCTGTCCTCTTTTATTATTTTGTTTGCAAGCTCTTCTGCTTTGAACAGATTATCCCACATTATATTCTCTGAGAATACAAAAATGCTGCTTTCATTTTCCTCAAGCGAAATCTTGTCAAGCTTTAGGTCTTTTATGAAAGTCTGAAGGCTTTTAAACAGCAGGTGTTCGGCTGTATGCATCCTAGTTAAGAGATTTCGCCTTTTTTCATTGAGTACTAGTTCGACTTCATCGTTGACGTTAAGTATTCCTTTTGTGCATATTATTTTATGCAGAAATTTATCTCCTTCTTTTACTACTTCAATCATTTCACCAAAGAATTCACTGTTTTGCACACGTCCTTTGTCTGACGGCTGCCCGCCTCCTGCAGGCCTAAAAATAGTGTTGTCAAACTCTGCAATGTAGACGTCTTTTTCTTTTTTTAATGAAATCACTTTGGCCATAATAGCACTAATTCATCATTTATTAAAAAACTTATTGATATAATATTAATTACAAAGAAAAAGTTAATAAAATTATTCCCTTACAAACAGGTTATGCTTTTCCTGGCCGGAAATTTCCATGATTATCCTTTTGACTATCATTTTTCTAGGGTCAGGCATGAGTTTAACTCTTGTTTTCAAGTCTTCAAAGCTTTTGAAAGGCTCGCCTCGTCTTTCCTCAATTATCTCCCACATGTGCTTTTTTCCAAGGCCAGGCAGCAGTTCAAGCTGATGCATTCTTGTTGAGAGTGGTTGGCTCTTATTGAAGAACTCAATAAATTTCCCTTCATTCTTTGTTACAAGGTCGTTAAGCACGAATTCAAGCTCGCTTTTTGCGCCGCCTGTCAGTTTGTCAAGTGGAAGTTTTCCGTTTATGTGGTGGATTTCATCCCTTTTTCCTTCGCCAATGTATACTCTCTGATGCTGTGTTAATGCAATATCTTTCTTTGGCACAAGTTCTAATAATGAAAAATGCTCTTCGCCTAAAGCCTGAGCTATTGATGTTTTTCTGTGTGAAGGGGTGTTGTCAAAAGGATAGCCGTTTGGCAGAAAATCCAATATTATTGTGTATTCTTCTTTTTGCTTTGCTTGTATTGTTTGCATTGTAACCCCCTGTTATCATTAATAACTTTTAAATTTATAAACCTTTTGTAAAACACCCATTTTTTCGTGTTTTTTTAAAGAATTTATTTTTTTTGCGGGAGGTACTCAGCCACCGCATCAAGAATCTTTTTCAGATTTTCGCCTGACAAGGATATTGTGTATCCTGTTAGAAGTGATTTCAGCTCTTCGGCTGTTGCAGGCATTATATCTATTATTTTATGAATGTGAATATCCTTTAGTCGTGATATCTCCATCTTATTTATTTTTTCGTATAACTCTTCAGCTTCCTTTTTTTTCAAAATAAAGCATTGATGGATATATTCTTCTGTCTTATTGGCCCTCATATTAAGTTCTGTATCTCTTTTTCTGATTTTTTCAAGTTCAACTTTTACAGTTGCCATATTCATTGGCTCTTCAGAAATTATTTTAGGGTTCATTTTTTGACCCTCTTCATATGAACAGGGTGAACAATGACTTTCTTCTTCATTTTTCCGTCAAGTATCTCAACAAGGTAACATTCTCCCTGTTTTCCACTGACGTCGCCTGTTTTTGAGTAGAATTTTCGATGATACATTCCTTTCTGTATTGCAGGCTCAATAAGTAATGTGACTTTATCCCCTGTTTCAAACTCCTGAAAGTAGTTCTTAAGTGAGATCTTTCCCTTTTCTCGAAGACTTTTTGAGAACTTCTGTCTCGTTTTTCTTCTGTTTCCACCTTTTCTTTCTGGCATGTATTTTAGAAATCACGAAGTGTTTTTAAAGATTTCTATTGGTATAATCTTCTTTATCATATTTTTAAATAAAATTAAAGAAATTATTAAAAAAAATTATTTTTTATTCGTATTCATCTTAAATAATGAATATATAGGGCAAAAACCTGTAAATGCAACTAATATCATCACTCCTGCCAGCGCATAAAATGCCCAGTGAAGCCTGTATCCTAAAATTAAGAATATAACCGCCACGACAGCTCTTGTTATTTTATCTGCTTTTCCAACATTTTGTTCCATAAATACCACCTTTTATCTTTTTTTTAGTTTACTCTCGCATTTATCTTATTCTTTTTTCTTTGATTTCTAAAATTAATTCATCTATGAACTCATTAATATTGACGTCAAAACGCACTTCATTGTCACGGCTTCTTACAGCAAGCGTTTTTTTCTCAACTTCTTTGTCGCCAATTGTAATAATATAATTTATTTTTAGAGCCTGAGCATCCCTCACTTTCTTGCCTATTGTCTCAGACCGGCTGTCAACTTCCACACGTATTCCTCTTTTCTTCATTTTTTCTTTTACTTCATTTGCGAAGTCTATGTTTCTGTCGGTAACCGTGACTAGCTCAACCTGTATTGGCGAGAGCCATAGTGGAAATTTTCCTGAGTAATGCTCTGTCATCATTCCAAAGAATCTTTCCAAGGACCCAAGAACTGCACGGTGAATCATTACAGGTTCGTGTTTTTTGCCGTCTTCGCCTTCATACGTTAGTTCAAATCTTTTAGGTAAGTTAAAATCAAGCTGGCATGTTGGGCACTGCCATTTTCGACCCAAAGCATCTTCAATGTCCATGTCTATTTTTGGTCCGTAGAATGCTCCGTCCCCAGGTTTTAGATGGTATTGTATACCTGCTTTTTTTAAAGCGTTTGATAGTATTTCTTCTGCGCTGTCCCAGAGCTCCTTTGTTCCAAGCGCCTTTTCTGGTCGTGTTGACAGATAATAAGTTAGCTTAAAGTCAAACACTTTCGTCCATACATACTTGATGAATTCAAGCACTTCCAAGACTTCTTTTTCTATCTGGTCAAAACGGCAGAATATGTGTCCGTCATCCTGCGAAAATTTTCGTACACGTGTGAGTCCAGCGAGTGTTCCTGAAAGCTCGTTTCGGTGGAGGTTGCAAAAGTCAGCAATTCTTAAAGGAAGGTCTTTGTAGCTTTTGATGTCTCTCTTGTAGATTAGGCAGTGTGACGGGCAGTTCATAGGCTTTAGGCTGTGCTCCTGACCTTCAACGTTTATTATGAACATGTTTTCCTTGTAATGGTCCCAGTGTCCGCTTATCTCCCAAAGCTTCTTGTTGTACATCTGTGGCGTTATGACTTCATCATATCCTCTCTTTTCATATTCCTCTCTTATAAATTCGATAAGGAGATTATACATTATTGTGCCTTTTTTTAAAAAGAATGGTGCACCAGGAGCATATTCGTGAAAGTAAACCAAGTCAAGCTCTTTAGTGATGTTTCGATGGTCTCTTTTTTCTGCTTCTTCATGTTTTTTAATATACTCATCCATCTCTAGTGTCGTCTTGAATCCTACAGAATAGATTCTTACAAGCTGCGGGTTTTTTGAGTTGTTTTTCCAGTATGCGCTTGCAAGATTTAAAACTTTGAATGAGTGAATTTCTGACGCGTCTTCGCAGAACGGGTGCAAAAACAATGGGGCGACAGTTAGGTTGTCTATCTTGTATCCTTCAGCGCCAGTCTCTTCGTTGACTAATTTTTGGTATTTTCCTTTAATCTCTTCTTTTGATGCTTTTGTTATCTTTACTCTGTGGTTTATTATGTTCTTTACCTTGGCGTCTATCCTTGGTATGTCCTCAGTCTTTAGCCGTACGCCTGCAACGTCAACAAATGATGAGTCGTGGTAAAACCCGATTATCCCAATTTCTGCTTCAGGAAACAATTCCTTTATCGCTTTTCCTACAACAAGTGATGTTGTGAGGTTGACTTTCTCCTTGTCATTTAGTTTTTTTGAGTCTACAAAGAATCCTTCTTCTTTTCCTTCTTTTTTTTCTTCCTCAACATTTATCTGCCGTGAGAGTTCTGCGAGAGGGTGTCCTTTGCATTTAATTTCAAAAGCTTTGTACCATCCAAAAGGCGCTCGAGAAACTTCATAATCTTCATTTTTCAAAAGCTCTTCAGCTTTCTTCATGACAGCTATTGCCACATCAGGCTTTGCAAGTTTTGATGAGAGGTGCGCGTAAGGGTATAGAACAATTTTTTTTGTTTTAACGGAGTCTGCAATCTTTTTTGCTTCAGCGACTAATTTTTGTGAAGCAAGCTCGCTGTTTTTGCTGTCATCCTCTTCAACTGATGTAAAGATTACAAGACATTCTTCGATTCTCTTTTTTTCTTCAACTATGTCCTCGGCGGATTTTATGGCTTTTTTTGTGGGCTCAAATGTTATATAATCAGAATGCATTGCAAGTATTTTCATTTCAGAATTTTAGACGCATAGGTTATTTATAAATATTTTGGGATAAGGTCTTCACTTGTTTATTGCTCTATTTCTCCTTTTTGAAATAAACCTTTATTAATAAGCACGCTTTATGTACTTTAATGGCAGGAAAGATTGAGCAAAAGTTTGAAAAATCATTATGGAGCTTTCGATTCATTATACTAATAGCAATTTTCTCACTGATGATATCATCTTTGGCAGCGTTTTATCTTGGCGTTCACAGCAATATGGAAGCATTCAACGAGATAAAGCACTCATTTGAAGATGGAACTGCACTAAAAACAAATGTTATCGTAGTTTATCTGATTGCTTCAATTGATGAGTTCCTGCTTGGAATAATCCTTATAATAATTGCGCTTGGAATATATGAATTGTTTATTAGCAAAATAGATTTTATTGATGACAAATCGCTTCCTTTTCCTAAGTGGCTCACGTTTCATTCCCTTGAGGATTTGAAAGGAGTGCTTACAAAAGTAATAATCATAATACTTATAGTGTATTTCTTTAAGCAGGTCATCATGATGACATTTGAAACGCCTTTGAGCATTTTATATCTTGCAATAGGCATACTTCTTATCGCTGCTGCAAACTATCTCTCGCATAAGCCTTCTTTTGGGCACAAAGAAAAACATTAATACATTCATTACTATCTTTATCGGCTCTGTCCGAAATTCCACTACTCCACTTCATTCGCTAAAATGCACAAAAATTAAAGATTTTTGGCACGCTGAAAATTTTATTTTCATCGAAACGCTCATTCAGTTACGTCTGGCCAAGCCATTATTTGCTTTGCAAATAACAGCTAATAATGGCGCAGACGGAAATTCCGGACAGAGCCACTTTTATCAAAAACTATTTAATATCGCTCAGCATATGGTTTTGTAAGATGACTAAAAAAATAATTAACAGAAAAAATTATACCTCAGTTAAGAGAGTTATTCCTAAATCAAGACAGGACAACCTTTCTTTGGAACAGAAAATGACTGGCGTAAAAATACCTGAAAATAAAGAGGAGGTCATTGAAGAGTTAATGTCTGAATTAAACGTTTCTGATTCATATAAGCGAACTGAAAAAAAGCTGAAAAAAGAGCTTCTTGACGAGGAAGATGCGCTTGACCTTGGGATAAAACCTAATAATTATTATTCTGCTAAAGAAAAAGAAGACGAAGAGGACGAGTTAGGTGGAACATTTGAGGAGTCCAGCGGTTCCTTTGGGCATCGGCCTTCAAGATAAATTAACAGCACATTTTTTTGACTAAAGCACCAGTATATAAGCTATCGGCACATACCTTTTATTATGGAAGCGAAATCTGCAAGCACTTATGGTTCTGGAAATTCAATTGAAGAATTAATCGGGATTGAAATATCTGGTAAAAAATCCGATAAACAAAAGAAGGATTCAGATAAAAATGAAAAGTTAAGAAAAATCGCTATATCTTTTGGATTTATCACTGATAATTATTATACATCCATAGAAAAGATGAATATGCATAATCTCATAAATACAGGGTTTTCTGATGAATTAGGCGCATCACTTAGGCGCAGAAAGTAATCAATCTTTTCTGATGCCTTCATTAATCAAATAATCTCAACTTTGCATTTGGAAAGTCGCTTAAATTCCTCAGCTGATTCTATTGTTCCAACTATCTTGTTGTAATGCATTGGTATTGCAACTTTAGGGTTGATTGCAGAGCATGCTTCTGCAGCTTCGTTTGGCGTCATCACATATGTTCCGCTGACAGGAAGAAGCGCAATGTCGGTTTTAATGTTTTTCATTTCAGGTATAAAGTCTGTGTCGCCGCTATGGTAAACTCTTGTTCCTGAAACATTAATTATATATCCAACCCACTCATTTTCTTTTGGGTGAAAAACAACTCCTGGCGAGCGAAACTTGTTTACGTTATAAGCAGGCACCGTTTCTATTTCTATTCCCTGGACATTGAATTTCTTGTTTGGTGCTACAAGTTGCATTTTTCCACCAATCTTTCCCGCAAAAGAAGAAGTGCAATCAGCTGTTGCAAGAATTGTTGTTTTGTCGCCAACTATCTTTTGCAGGTCTTTTATTGAGCAGTGATCAAAATGAGCATGCGTAATCAATACTATATCTGCAGTTTCAGACTCATTTATATCAAATGGGTCAATATAAATTATTTTATCATTTGTTTTTATTTTAAATCCGTCGTGGCCAAGCCAGTAAAGCATTGAATCATCGTTGATTTTGTATCCGTGCATATTTTCACCTTCAGTTATTACACTATTATTTTTATTTTCAATTTTGTTCTGGCAACCAGTTATGAAGAGAAGTATCATAAATAAACTTATTGCTTTTATAAAAATTCTTCTCATATATTTTGTATTTATAACTAAATTAAAAAGACTTCTGAAATAATATCATCACTATATAGTAAATAACTTAATAAAATTTAAAAACCCTTTAATTATTCTCTCATTATGAAACCTCTTTTTGAAAGGTCACAAGAGTATAAAAGAAAGATAGAGTCTTCAAATAGATTACTTTGGGCGCTGGATATATATTCACAACATAAACTGCAAGATGTACCAAATCATCTACTTAATTTTCTTGGAAGAGGGACATCAAATATATCTTATGCTCTTGGTCATCTTGAATTAGATTTATTTCTCGCAACAAGAGAACCATACCATTCAAAAACTTCAGAGACATTAAGAGATTATGCTGAAATGTATGCGCAAAAATGTGAAACGTATAAAAGCGATGGAAAAACAGTTTCTGAATTAATTGTCGGTGTAAAAATACATATAAATGAAGCTAAAGGAATTGAAGCATTTGTCAACGCAGGTGAATTTGCTGATTTAGATAGATACTTCTTAGTAGTTCAGGATTTTACTCGTGATGGTCATACTAATACTTTTTATCCTGCACCTTTTGGCGAGGAATGTGGGGAATTTGATGGTAAAGAAATATATTATGATTTTGATATTAAAAGAAATCAGCTTCCTTCCTGTAATCCAGATGCAGCGCCTTTAATTTATAAATTCATGACTGACGAAGCAATGATTCATGTTCATCCAGGGAAATTTAGATAAATATCATCAGAATAATTTAACTTATAATTTTTCCGTCTTTCATCAGAACTTTTCCGTCAACAATTATTGTTGGCTTATTGATTACTCCGTCAACGTGTATTGGAACATTCACGCGCCCGCCAAAGGAATCATTCTTTCCTAGTGCAATGTGGCATGTGCCGTAGACTTTCTCATCCTCAAGAATCACACCAGTAATTTTTGCATTTTTATTTGTTCCAATTCCAAACTCTGCGATGTTGTATGCATTTTTGTTATTTACACTCTTAAGAATCTTCCCAAACTTTATGGCGTCATTGCCGCCTTCAATCTTTGTTGCAAATCCGTTTTCAACGGTTATTTTTATCGGGGTTTTTAGTTTTCCAACACCAGATTGCGATGCGTCAACAACATAGACTCCGTTTGTTTTTCCGTATAATGGCGCAAGGTAGCATTCTGCTTCAGGAAGATTTGTAAGCTCGCCTTTCTTTGTTATCATGCCGCATTCGCGTCCATGAGCCTTTACACCGCTGATTTCCATTGATAATTTTGTCCCGCTTTTTGTCGTGAGTAAAACACTTTTTCCTTTGTCTAGCGTGTCGGCAATTTTGTTGGTCAATCTTTTCATTTCGACATAGTCAACGTCAATGCATCTTTTTAGAACTTCCTCAGTAATGCCTGGAAGCGTTGCAACTTTTGCGCCGTTTTTTCTTGCCTTAATCACAGCGTTTGTGTGCGTCAATGATTTTGTCGTCGGGCAGATTATCACGTCATATTTTAACATTCTATCTGCGATAATTCTTGGTGGCTCCTCTCCGTGCATCTTTCCAATTGGTATTTCAAGAAGCTCAACCTTCTTTGAAATTTTTAGCGCTTCAAAGAAAAGCATTTTTCCAATGGAAAACTTGTTTTCATCAGTAATTATAAGGCAGCTTTCAGACTTCTTTAAAGGAACACATTTTTGAAATATTATCTTAACCGCTTTTTCAATTGTTGACATGTTATCACTCACTTTCTTAAATTATCTTTTCTGCAAATCGTAGAATACTTCTTCAACTTTTTTAAGATTCCATTTTATTGAGTCTGCTTTTTTCCGGAGTTCTCCGTTTCTAAAATCAAACTTTAGGAATTGACCATGAATCTCATCAATAATATCCCTGATTTTTTTGACTTCATCCTTTTTTCCAAGTGTTGCTTTTATGACTGCACGCCGTGTCAATTCCCCTGTCAGGTCTGAGAGTCCGCCAAGGTATGTTTCTGTGTCAACACCAAGGTCTTTTTTTGACAAAACTTTTCCTTTCTTCACAAACTCGTAATAAGTTTTTGCTTCAACCCACTCTTCAACAGCGTCGTAGAATGCGCCGACAACATCAAGTCCTTGAGTTTCTGAAATGCTTTTTCTGAGTGTCTTAATCTCATTCTCAGCGTCATCAATTTTTTTCTTGGCATAATTTAAGTCATCTCTATGGATATCATAAACCGCCTGCTTACTCATCTTCAAAATATCCCTTGAATTCTTGATTATTACTTCTCGTTTAGCATCAAAGTTTGACATCTCTGACGCCATAACCTGAAATTCTTTTTTGTCTATCATAACAGTTAAAAATGAAGCTTTTTTTATAAATCTATGCGTTGATTAGAAGACTCAATGGTATCTTCTTTTGTTTACAACTATATCATCACCATTTGAAACAAGTTCGTCAATTGTAAAAACTCTAAAAGAACATCTAAATACCTCAAGAGCAAATTCTTCGTGTATAGCATATGTATTTAGTGTTGGGCGAGCAGGGTTGTTTAAGTTACTAATTATAATAAATTCATCTTTAAAATATAGTCTATTAAAAAACATAAGCTGTTTAGAATCCGGGTTCCCAATTATTGTTTTATCTATCGGTTGCTTGTTTTCGTCTAATACTAATGATGGACCATAACCATATCTTGTAATATAAGCGAACTTAATAGTTTCACCGTTTAGAGGTCTTGGGATAAACATGTAGCTGCTGGTACTATCTATCTCTTTTGCAGGATCGTTTTTTGTCAGCTCGTCAACCCCTACAATTATCTTTGAAGGGTCATTTGGCACCTGATAAATCTGCCAGTGTTGACTTTCAATTATATCTATCAATTCTTTTCCATGAGAGAATACTTTGTCCATTTTATATTAACTTTAAAGTAGTATTTTTTATTTAAAGTTTTCCATTTTATTCATATACTATTTAAAACTCATACTCCCACAATTAATACTTTTGAAGTCATTAACCAAAGTTTTAAATATAAATATTGACTGACTAGCATTGCTTGGATGATTAATTTATTAAACATAAATTATATTCTTCAAATAAATAATCTAAAGAAATAAGATTGTAACTACCATGATAAAAACACACAAAACAAGCAATAATGAAACAAAATCCAAAACTATCCCTAATACACGAAGAGTAATCATCGGAACGCCTTCTTATGACGGCAAAGTTGACTGTTTTTTCATGTATTCAATGATAGAAACGGTAAAACTTGGATTAACACTTGGAGTAGAGATTATTCCTATCCAAATCTGCCATGACGCGTTGATTCAGCGGGCCAGAAATGACCTGATAGCAATAGCTTTAGAGTCTGAATGTGACGACTTGATTTTCATGGATAGCGACCAGGAGTGGGAACCTTCATGGATATTCAAATTATTAGATTATGACGTTGATGTTGTTGGTGGCGTTGTTCCAAAAAAATCAGACGTTCCAATGTTTAATGTCAAGGCTCTTAAAACAGGGATAAACATAGACGAAAACGGGCTTATGGAAGTTGAGTCTGTAGGAACAGGGTTTCTTCGAGTGTCCAAAAAAGCGCTAAAAGCAGTTTCAGAGATGTCTAAAGAATATAAAAATGAAGGCAAAATACGAAAGATGGCTTTTGACATCCAGATTGTTGACGGCGAACTAGTGAGTGAAGACAACATTTTTTGTAGTAAATGGAGAAGCCTT
>JAHFPP010000067.1 GCA_023266675.1 Candidatus Woesearchaeota archaeon | reverse complement strand
TCATGAGTATCTAAGAAATGCAAAACATTTCTTTGTGTTGCAAAAAATAAAGACAATTCAACTCCCTCTATAAAAAATAAAACTATTTTATCGTTTCTTTTTTCCTAATACAAACAATAAAATCATTATTATCAAGAGTATCACAATTATTCCATATACCAAGTACTGTCCTTTGGCCAAAACAAATTTATATTCACCTGCAACAATTTTAATTAAACTTCTTTCTCGCTGACCATAAAACATCCTAACATTAATAATCTCATTGGTGCCAAAATCCGCCTCTTCAAAATCAGGGCTTTTTACATAAATTGTTGCCTTTTTTAAAGGTAATAAATGAGTTATAGTGTCTGAACCATAATTCTTGTATTCTCCATTAACCAGCAAATTTGTCACTTCGCCGCTAACATAAGTATCTATATCTTTTGTATTCTCAATCTCAACTTCGAATCTTTTCTTGCTTTTATCATAAACCACTCCAATGATTTGTATCTCTGAATCATCAATAACATTCACAAAACTTAATTCTCTTTCTCCTTGATAAGCAAATTCCAAAGACTTCGGAGCTTCACCAAAAAGAACATAAAGAGTTACATTAGCGTTTTCAGGAATACCATTTGTGAAATTAAATGAGTATGGAATTGTTCTTACCTCTCTTCCATCTAAAAAGAAAGGTTCTTCTCCTGTATCAACAATATGCTCTTCATTATCAAACTTCACAGTTAATGTAGGTAAAATATACGCTGCAAGGTCCTGATCATTTTGATACGTTACTTCAAGCTGTTTTGTTGCAGTATTGTACTTTATATCCGCAATACTTATGGAAACCTGATATTTTGGCATAGGAAATTTATCCAAATCCTCAACTGTGGCAATTGAACCCGCAGGATTTCTTGCCCCCTGCGCAAATTTTACAAAAACACTGATACCAAGCTGTCTTTTAATTGAAGTCGCAGGCCCTACAAGTTCATTTCCAATAAGAACAGCTACTTGAAAATTACTTTTCTTAATATATTCTTTTACTGAGTCAGGAACATTGCTTTTTCCAATAAATATTACTGGATTATCACCATTCATTATCGATTCTTCAATAAATTCTCCATTAGTCATAATTGCTTGATGCACATCTTTATATAAAAGGTATTTGTCAGTAATAGCAAGATTATTATCAAATCTGTCTCCTTTATTGATAGTTTCGGGATTAAATGTTGAAAGCGCATCTTTTACTGCTCTATCAACTTGCCCAAATATTATGATGTTATCAATTTTTCTTCCATTAAGATAATTTACTATTTCATTAATATTTACTGAATTTGCAAAAAGGACATAAGACTTGCTAACAGCGGCATATGATGCCACAGAAATTGCGTTATATCCATATTTGTCATCAATAATAATAAACTTTGTAATACTTGTATCAAGACGTGTTGCAAGTTCAAGATTAGCGTTATCCACTACAATTTCTGCTCCTTGATACCCATTTGAATCCATTATAGTCTTATACCCCTTAATATATGGTGAACCTCTCGAGCTTATAGCAAGTACAGAAGCTCCTTTAGGTATATTATTTAGAATAATAGTGGCATAATTTGCTGATAAAATGAAACTAGACTTTTTTCCATTAAGATTGGCAAAGACCATTGATGAGTAAACATCTTTCCATTCTTTTGAATTTATTATAACATTATCCTGTTCTATTGCAGCGCTAGCTATACCAGATAAAACAAGTAAAAATATAATATTAATTAACAGTTTACTCTTCATTCACCCACCAAAATTAAATTATGCAAGAAGTTGTTTATATAACTTTTTGTTTTTTACTGCTAATATCATGTTTTATCTTTATAAACACACTAATCAATATAAAAAAAATAATAAATAATTAGACTAGGAATTTATCCTAATTCTACATAGAAATAATATGTAGTCGGTATTCCACTTACCTCATTTTCTCCAACTATCGCTTGAAAGTCATACAAGCTATTATCAAATCCAGCCTGGTCTTGATCTACCAGTGAAGCATATATCAAATTTGACGTACTGTCTTTTAATAATACCTCCTGGAACTTATTTGCTTCACCGCTGCTTTGTGCGGCATCATTTAAAAATGTTGATATTGCAGGACATGTACTGTTTGATATAGGTACTGCACCTACACTAAAACTCCTATGTGTACTGACATTAAATGTTCTGTTTATACTGTTTGACTGTGATGAGTTAAGACTTAAAAATGTGTCTTCGGCTTGTATAATGCTTCTGTTTGAACAGCTTACAGAAGCCCAAATTACTGAATTATTTCTTGATATATACACTTCCTGACTGCTTCCAAGTGATACTGGCCATTCATATATTGAATAATTTAATGCATTTTCCAATACCATTATACCTGTTACATTTCCTACATACGCCTTCCAAGCATAGTTTTGCTGTGCAGCGTTAAGATTCACCGTAGTAATATAACCTCCTCTGTCACCAGACCTTGCTGTTGCCAAACCAGCATTTGGAGATGTTTCATTTTTGACATAAGTTATTGTCGGCCCAACAGGTACAGATACAACTTCTACACTTAAAAATATCACTATCAAGGCTAAGCTTAATATTAACATTTTGATGTGTGTATTTTTTTTATTTGCCATTTTATTCCTTTACATTTTTTTATATTTTCTGTATCTCTTTACTCTCCTTATCCAATAATAATTTAAAATAAAAAAATAAAAAACATTTTTTACATTTACTGTAGCTCTATCCAAAAGTAGTATGGCGTTGTTGACGTGTCTCCATTGTGTCCATCTTCTGCGACTATCATCTGAAAGTCGTAGCTGCTGCCATCAAATCCTACTCCATTGTTTTCTAGTAATGAAGTATACACAAGTCCGTTTGAACTATCTCTTAACAATATTTCATACCATCTTGTTGCATCTTTTTGTCCTGAGCTGTTATGCAGATTCGTGTTATAACAAGTGTTTGCTGTTATATTCAAACTTCCAACAAAAAAACTTGGATAACTTGTTGAGGTAAACGTTTCGTTTATACCATCCTTTGCTGTTACCGGAAAGTTTAAAGCAGCTTCTTCTGCAGCTATAACGTTTTGCATTACAGTTTGGTTTGAACAATTCAATGTTGTCCAACTTACGGAGCTGTTTCTTGATGCATAAACTTGTCCACTTGGCGCTAGTAAACTCCAATCGTATAATGTTTTGTTATTATTGTTTCCTAATACTATTGTTCCTAAAACATTACCAAAGTAACCTTGCCAGCCTTGGGTTATTGATGTTCCGTTTATGTCAAGTTGCGTAACGTTTCCTGCTAACGCATTTACTAATGCTCCATTTGATTCCCCAGAATACCTGCTTGATGCACCTAATCCAATACTTGTTGGCCCACTTGGTGCAGCATAAATTACCACTGACGACAAAGCACATAATACTACCAATATTACTGCTATTAATCCCTTTCTCATTTTTTCACCTCCTTACACATTTTTGTGAATATCAAATTTTTCATACTTTCTTCTCCATCTCTTTTTTTATTTTACTAAACAAATTTAGTGGGTCATAAATTACATTTAATTCATCATTGACTGAAAACTCTTCTTCCTGTTTTAAAGAAATTTGAAACCCGTTTTTTGTAAGAACACTAACATCTATTCTTCTTGATTCATTCTTTGATTTTTTGATATCTTTACTTTTTATCTCTTTTTTTAATTCTGCGTCTTCGCTTATTATTATCATTCTTAGTTTAGCATACTCGCTTTTTACAATTATCATCTCTATTTTATCAAGCTTGGATTCTATTTCCCAGAAGAATTTCTGAAGATAATACTGTGCATTTTCATCTTTTACAAACCATATCCTAAATATTATTTCATTGTATTGCGTCAGGATTAATTGCTTTTTTTCTGCAAAGTTTGGAGACGCCGATATTATATATGACAATGGACCTATAAGGGAATAAAGAAGCCGAGGTTCCCCTCTTTCTCTATTCCCCACCCTCACACTCTTCACGATGTTTGCAAGCTCTAGCATCCTTAATTGCTGAGAAATGTTGGCGATAGATGTTTTTGTTTCTCTGGCAAGTTCTAAAGGAGACTTTTGCCCATTACTAAGGCTTTTCAATATCTCCCATTTCGAGGCTGTAAACAAAGTTTCTTGGTCCATTTTAGTATACAAAATCGTATATTGTGATATTCTTGACACAACTGATATATAAATGTTTCGAATTTAACTAAACTACTGTAAATCTAATATTAATTTATTTAATTATTTTATGACTATAATTTAAATTTATTATTATACTATTACAATACTAATTATCTTTTTTATTAACTTTATTATTGTATTATTTTACTTCAGTATTTATACTTATTAATTATTATAATTATTTCAATATTTAAGTTATATATAAATCTACTTTATTTAATAATCTATTATATTATATATTATTATACAATTACAGTACTTAATTAATAACTGAAATAGTATGTTTAAAGGCTTAAAACTGCAGAATTCGTTTTTTAAACTATCTTACTAATCTTTCTTTTAGATAATATCTCATTATTAATTCATCTTAACATCCAATAACTTTGCTTTTAATAACCCACTCTAAATAAGATTCTATCCTTATCTTATTGGAGAAGTATGGGAATATTCTTAAGATAACTAATGATGTGCGTATAATGCTACAAATATATACATTTAGTTATGTTAACATATCCATCTATTAAATTATCAATTAAAAAAAGTCTTGTATATTCGCATACTCTTCTCATATTAACTCCAGATAGAAGTAATATGTGGTTCCTGTTTGTTTCGTCTCGTCTTCGGCAACTATCATCTGGAAGTCATATCTGTTATTATCAAATCCTATCACTGAATTCTCAAGCATTGTTGTGTATAACATGTTGTTTGCAGTATCTTTTAATAAGACTTCCTGGAATTTGTTTGCTTCGCCGTTACTTTGAGATGTTCCGCCTATATAAGTTGATATTGCTGGACAGGTGCTATTTGTAATTAACTTACTTGCAGCATAGAACCTTTTATGCTGCGATGAGTTAAATGTCATATTTATGCTGTCACTTCGGCTTGAATTTAAGTTTAGGTATGTGTCTTCATTTTCAATTAATGTTCTGTTAGCACAGGATATATTGCTCCAGTCTATACTGTTATTTCGTGAAACAAACACATTTCCTGATATAGTTGATAATCTCCAGTCATATATTGAATAGTTAGTCTGATCCTGAAGTGCAAGTTTTCCGGTTGCGTTACCTACATATGCTTTCCATTTATAATCCTGTGCAGATATATTCAGTACTAATGTTGTGAATGTTCCTCCTGTCGTGGTTAAGTAAGCTGCAGGTTTTGGAGACACAGTCTCAGTGTAATTATATGTCATGTTAGGATTTGCAGGTATTCCTCCAAATGAGATAGGTATTACAAGTGCAAATAGGATGAGTGTCAAAAGCATAATTTCTATAGTTTTATCTTGCTTCATTTTCACCCTCCCTCTTCTTTTTTAATCTGTTGTAACACGTCCATATTGTTCTGTCATCAAGTTTTAGGAGCCTTGCAATTTCTGAAAACTTCATAGAATGCGTTTCTTTCAGATATCCTACTGCCTGCTCAAGTATGCTGTGTCTTCTGTCAGAAAGCACTTTTATGGGGAGTGATATACCTTCAGCTACAAGAAGTTTCGAGTTTGATTTTTTGCAAGAATTGTGATAGGTAGTCCATATTGTTCTTTCATCTCTATTAAGAATTTTCCCTATTGATGAAAATTTTAAATTTAGGTCATCTTTAAGGTATTTTACTGAAGTTTCAAGCATTGAGAGTTTTTCGTCGGAGAATATTGAGGTGGGGATAACAATATCTTCTTCGTTTTGAGCTATATCTGTAATTTTCTCCTTAGAAATGTTGTATTTTATCGAGAGTGATTTAATAAGTGTTTTAAGCTGTGAGAATTCTTTGTCGATTAATATCT
Organism: Candidatus Woesearchaeota archaeon; assembly: GCA_023266675.1. Classification (GTDB taxonomy): domain Archaea; phylum Nanobdellota; class Nanobdellia; order Woesearchaeales; family BM511; genus JAHFPP01. The sequence goes on along the minus strand of JAHFPP010000067.1, from coordinate 419 downwards.
TATTTATGCTATTTAGCGAGTTATCAGTATTAAAATTTGTATTTTCTTCATGTCTGCCAGTATTTCTCCCCATCTTTTACTTACTATGTAAGTATCTAATATATAAATATTGCTAAAAAATACTTATTATGTAAGTATAAATAACTATTTAAGAACATTTCTTTTGATTTTTCCTAATAATTCAGATTATTCTAGAAATTAATATCCCAATTGAGATATTTGAGAGCTTATTTTTTTCTTTTAGAATGATTATACCGCTATAGCTCATCTTTATCTAATTTATCTATACTAAAACTTTTAAAAATAGTACTTCACAAGTCTAATTTAAAAATATAAAGAGAATTAAATAAAAACAAAAATTATAATAAAAAATATAAAACTTATTTGATTGGTTTATCCTCCTAGTTCGATGTAAAAGT
>JAHFPP010000013.1 GCA_023266675.1 Candidatus Woesearchaeota archaeon | reverse complement strand
AGTTTTCTGTGCGCAGAAAATGCGATTTTGCATTTTCTTGCGTTTGACCAAAACAGTTCGGACTATTACTTTTTTGTGATAGTCCTTAGCCTCGCTGACAACTGGCGAAAGGGTTACAACCTTTTAAAAAAAGTTTGACCAAAACAGTTCGGACTATCACGTTTTGTGATAGTCCTTAGTCTCGAGCGTCAACGGACGAAACGGTTGCTGGCAAAAGAGTTAAGTTAATAAAAAAAGCCTTAACCCTTGTTATATAATGGAAGAAAAGATTGAACTGCGAAGAAAAGCAAGAAACCTTATGCCGATGATAAACATAGGGAAAAACGGACTGACAGACTCACTTGTTAAACAGATAGAGACAATAATTAAAAAAAAGAAGCTTCTAAAGATAAAAATAAACAAGAGCGCGCTTGAAAATGAAGACAAAAAAGAGATTGTCAGAAAGATTATAGAGAAAACAAACTCAGAACTCATTGATTTTATAGGATTTAATGTGGTTATATACAAAAGATAGGTTTTCTTCAATATAGAAAGTAGATAATCCGAGGATTATTCATTTTTTGAATAATCCCACTATTTTACTCGAGCTTTTCGTAAAAGGTCGGTTACATACAAAAGATAAAGTTATTATGTACCATAAATTTATAAAGTAAAACCTTCATAAACAGCTTATAAAATCAAAAAGAGGGTTTCCGCTTGCTTTCAAATCCAAATAAACGTCTAATAAAGTACGGCTTTATCAACAAGAGCCATAAGAAGGCAGGAGAATTTAGCGACCTTACTCCGGCAGAAAGAGAAAAAAAGCTTATTAACATGCTGGATAAAGAAGCCGAAGAGCTTGCTGATGTAGAATGGGCAGAGGAGTATCTTGAAGTTTTTATGCCAACAGAATACCCTCAGCCGTGCAAAAGATTCTGGCTGGCGTTTGAAGCTCCAAACCTCAATATTGAAGAGATGTATTTCTGGCTTCACCACGAGTTGACTGTTGAGTTTGGCTATCAGGCTGAAAAAATTATAGACACATATGCTGCAAGCGAATCATCGTCATTTTTTGGAATGATGCAGCAAAGGCTTTCAATACAGCAGGGAAACATCTCAAACTTTTTAAAAGGAATAAGTGATATGATAAAGGGACTTTTCCAGATAGTGAGAGAAGTTAGGATAATAAATGACAGACTTCAATATTATATTGACACGTATGAGCATAATGACAACGCATTGTCATCTGAAATTGTCCTAAAAGGGCTTTGGGTTGACCAGGTAGAGGGAGGTACAAAGAATCCTTCTTCAATATACGGGCTCTCCCAAAACGTCGGTTTCACAATACTGCCTGACGTGTTTTTCAGGATGAAGATTGACAGCAAAAAAGATGTTGACAGAAAAGTTGACGAACTTCAATTCAATGAAAAAGTAAAAGAGATATTAAAAAGAAAATTAAGACAATATTATGAATGGAAGGAAAGGACATTTAAGGAGCTTGAAACGCGAAGAAATTTTGAACTGAAATATTTAAGGCAACATTACGAAACAATAAAACTTTACATATCATGGATAAAACCGTATCTTAGATACACAAAAAGAATGCAGCAACTTGAAAAGCATGAGAATGACTCAAGAATAATAAAGTCATTTGAAGGAGCATTTGTAGAGCTTGAAATAATAGGCAAGAAGAAAGTAAAAGACCATTATGCAGTCATACTATTTAATTTTCAGTATAGATCACGCCCTGAAACGCTGATTCACCAGCCGCATGACTATGGACAGAAAGGCCCTATACATATCGGACGGGCAGAAGCCAGGGTAAGAATATATGCGTGGGACCAAAAACAGCTCGATAATTATATACAATACAAAAAAGAGGAAGACATCGCGCTTTTGTCAGCAATTGACGAGTCAATTAGAGAAGCAATGGACTCTCTTGGCGACGAATTAAAAAAATATTTAGGAATGGAAGGCGAAGTCTTTGACGATGAGAAAAAAGTCAATGAGCTTGCAAAAAATTTACTTGCAAATAATATTGTACCAAACATGGACGAAGGAATAAAAAAAGCAAAGGGAATGGTGTCTGCAACCAAGGAAAAACCAAAACTTGGAGGCGCAATGGACCCATTCCTGTCAGTGTTTAGCGGATTTGGTGAAGTGTTTGGCGCTCTTGGAATTAAAGATATAAAATTTGGAAGCAAAACAGCAAAAAAAGACAGCTATCTTGAAGGCAAATCCAAAGGAGAAGCCAAAAAGAAAGGAAAAGATGAAGGATGGCTTGTAATAAGAAATTTCAAAAAAGCCCATAAGATGGTGACGTGGTAGAGAATGGATTACGGATATTATAATGCGATGGACAGGGACGACGCTCCAATACCAATGAATCAGATAGGAGCATCAACTAACCCTTTTCAGCACCAAACTGAAGCTCTAAAAGCAAGGATATTCCACGGTGCATCAGTAATAGAATTCTCATTTTTTGGCTCAGGAAAATCAAACAAGGAAAACCCCTCACCAGAATCATTTGGTAAAGTTGAAAGACAGGATATGAGAGATTTGGCAACTTACAACAATGTCAAAACATCAACACACGCATCCGTTGGGATTAACGGGCTGTCAGGATTCAACCAGAACAGGTTCTCAGATGAGCAAAAAAAGAACTCAATTGACGAATTAAAAAGGGCTATAGATTTCGCGTCAGAAGCGTCAACAGGCGGCGCAGTGGTTTTTCACACAGGCGAAGCGCCAAGAAGCATGAATACTACGTTTAATGGGGAATTTCAGATGTACAAAGAGGAAGCAGGAAAAGAACAGCACTACATAGCTTCAAGAAGGCAAAAAGCATTGGTAAGCGAAATCAGAGAAAACACAAAGCAGTATTTGCCTGTGAAAAAACTTGATGAAAATGGAAATCCTATAACAATTAAAGATATGAATGGAAATGACATAGATGATGAGTTAACAGGAGAAAAGTTGTATGAATACGAAAAAGATGAGAAAACAGGCGGAGTAAAACTTGAAGAAAAATATTTTAAACAATATAAGCTTGAATTTATGGATAATAATCTTAAAGTACTCACTGACGATGAGAGAAGAGAACTTAAAAAACTTGATGCTAAAAATTTAACTGAGCAGGATAAAATTGCTGCAATTACAAAGATAGAGAGCGCTGTTGCTTTAAGACTAAGAGAAAAATATGAGCCTGATTTTTTCAGAAAAGAAACAAAAGAAGCGGCAATAGATTTTCACAAAAGACAGACACTAATGCAGATACAGTATCAACTTGGTATGGCAAGAAACTATGAACAAAGGTATGAAAAAGAGATAAAAGATTATGAAAAAATGAAAAAAACTTACAACTATTATAAAGAATTAAAAGATAAACTACCCGCTGAAGAATGGGAGAAGATGAAAGGCAAATTTGATCATCAGCAATATCATCTTATTATTCCTGAAGATAAAGACCCTTTGGAATATCTTTCAAAAAGTCTTAAGAATTTGGAATCTGATTTAGAAGTTACAATGGACATGGTAAAGTCTGGAAAAGGAAGAGCATTAGAGATTATGAGTGACTTTGATCTTAAAGACACGTTTCACAATGGAAAGCAAAAAGACTTCGTTTCAGCAGAGGATTTTGCTGGCGAAAGAGCATCAGAATCAATGGGTGAAGCTGCGATGTACGCGCTTGAAAAAACTGAGCAGAGAATACGGGCAGGGGATAAATTGATTGAGAAAAATCCGCTTTTTATCGCGCCTGAATCATGGCTTCCTGACACCTACGGCGGACACCCTGACGAGATGAAGAAGCTTGTTTTAAACGCGCGAAAAAACATGGCTGAAACGCTTGAAAAAACAAGAGGGTACTCGCACAAAAAAGCAGAAGAAACAGCCCAAAAGCACATTAGAGCAACGCTTGATATAGGGCACTTAAACCTCTGGAAAAGATTCTACGTAAAAAAAGAAGGAGAAACTCAGGAGCATTATGATAAGAGGTTTCAGAACTGGGCGCTTGAAAAAACAAAAGACCTTGCAGATAATAAAATACTTGGTCACGTACACCTCTCCGACAACTATGGTTATCACGATGAACACTTGACAATTGGAGACGGAAACGCGCCTGTAAAGGAATTCTTGGATATAGTGAAAAAAGCTGGAATTGACGAGTTCATTGTTGAAGGCGGAAGCTTCAATCCGCTTACTGCTTTACCTAGAGCATGGAACTTTCTTGGAAGCCCTATATATTCAGTTTTCAAACCAGGACTAGTCGAGCAAACGTGGAGCGACGGAATAGTCGGCGGATTTCACCAAAGCTACTTTGGTAGAACAGAAGCCCCAAGATATATTATAGGAGATTTTGCGCCAAGCGAAGACTACAAAGGAGCGCCATTTTACGGCGGAACACCGCTTGAGTAAATATTAGAAAAATAAGAAACAATTATATATCAGGATAAATATTAAAAATTATAAAAGAGAGGTGTGTATTAGTTGGAATCTAAAATTACAGAAAGAGAGAATCCTAATTTGCAGAAGTATCAGAAGGAGACTCTTGGAATTGCATACAAGTTCTCAGCACAAGTATACAAGGAACTTGGAGAATATCTTAAAGCGATAGTTCTGTTTGGCTCGTCCGCTAGAAAAAAAACAGTTTCAAACGACATAGACATACTTTTAATTCTTGACGACACCAAAAACGTGCTTGACCCGCAATTCATGGAAGCATACAAAATAATTGTTTCAAATGTCATAAAAAAAGTTTCACTAAAGCTTCATATAACAACATTAAAGTTTACAACGTTCTGGGAATACATGAGAGCAGCAGACCCTATTGCAGTAAACATACTAAAAGAGGGAGTGCCATTAATTGATTCGGGTTTTTTTGAACCAATGCAGGTACTTTTATACCAGGGAAGAATTCGGCCAACACAGGAGTCAATTTGGACTTATTACACAAAGGCCCCAAAAACATTGTATAATTCCAAGTGGCATATACTTCAGGCAACACTCGACCTTTACTGGGCGGTAATTGACTCTGCTCACGCAGCTTTAATGATGATTGGAGAAGTGCCGCCGTCGCCTGAGCACGTTTCTGAAATGATACAGGAAAAGCTTGTAAAGCCTGGACACATAGAAAAAAAATATGCGGCAATAATGCTCACATTTTACAAACTCCAAAAAATGATTTCAAGGCGAGAGATTGGAGAGATAAAAGGCGAAGAATACGACCGGTACTTCAAGGAAGCGCAGGACTTTGTTGAGCGAATGAGAAAATTTCTTGAAACAAGAAAATAAATTCTAAAAACGTGATTATGCAATTTCCAATGTCTGCATCCGTCTTAGAATTGAACGCTTTGAGAGCCCTGCCATTTCCGCGGCTTTGTTTGGCGAATTGTTTGCAATTATCAGAATTTCCTGGAAATAATGCTTTTCAAATGTGAGTATTGCATCATCATAAGGTTCAATTCTGTCCTCAATGAATTCAGTTATGTTATCTGCAATTTTTGGCATTTTTTTATAGATTTTATCAACACTAAGCTTATTTATTGAGTCTTTTGAAAACTCAATTCTTTCTTCAATAATTTCCTGAATGTTCTGTTTTAGATAATTATATGGTTTAAGCATCTGGCGCCGTATATCTTTCTGGTCAATTCCAACCTCACTGCAGATTCTGTGTATCTGACGGCGATTAAGACCTGCTTTTTTTGCAGCCTTTGAAATATTTCCAAGATTTAGCGTGAGCAATTCCTGAAAATATGCCTTTTGAAAGCTCTTTTTTGCGTCCTTATATTTTAGATTAGTCAGTGAGAATGATGATAGCCTGTTTTCTAGGGTGTATGAAATTGTTTTATTAAGTTCCTTTATTGAAACGCCTGCGTGCTTGTTGATAACTTCTTCAACAATCGAATTCAGCTCAACCATAAACTTAGTGTTATGTTTGTTGTTTATAAAACTTTTTTAAAATTAAATAAGAATGAAGTTAATGCAATCTGTAGTTTGATTGTTTTGGTGAATAATTAAGCATTAAATCCAAAGTGGGCCTTGAATATTTATCGCTCATTCCTGTTGAATATACTGCATCTTTATTTCCAAGTGAGATAGAATTTGCAGGAAGTGTGTTTCCAAGATAATTGTGGCGTCCCATTGGTGGAAACTTTGTAGGTGCATCCCTTAAAAGTAAATCTATTGATGAAACGCCTGAAAATGAAGATTTTGATAACTCAGTTTCCCTTATTCTGCTTATGTAAGGATTATCTGAAAGTGTCATATACGCGCGACTTCCTGCACCTTTGTGGGCTTTAACAGCGTTATCCAAACCCAATGCATATTCCATAAGTCCAGCATAAGGATTATTTGGAATATTCATCCTATCTCCATCTGTTTGTATTGGAGTCATGTTAAGCATAAGATTACAATATGAATAGTATATTTAAAGCTTTCTTAAGTAATTACTAAGTGATAGTAAGAGGATAAAGTAATGAACCTTAGAGAATGAACACGGTTTAAAGATAGAGAAAGATTATAAACAAAATAAATCGCAAGGTATATATACGTGAATGCATCAAAACAGATTATGAGTGGACACGGAAATGCAGTTAGACAAGAGGATAGTCATGAACATGAAGCTGCAAATGATAGCCATTATGGTCACAAGCCTAAATTAGCGCACCTAGAAGATAAAATTGAAGACATTGAAAAGGCGTTTGAGAAAGATTTAGAAAAATATGCAGAACATAACACAAAAGATAATCATATGGATATTATGAATATGGCCGGAGATTCTCATGATGTTGCCTATACAGCTTTTAAAAAGAAATTTGAAGAGCTTGCAAATGATCATCATGAACCTTTAGCTGAGAGAGGAAAAGATATATCAGATAAACATCTTAATGATTTGCTTGAGTCGTATATTTCTGATTTTTTAATTCATAACCAGGGTGAACATGGAAAAGCCAAAGTTGAAGCATATAAAAGTGAGAAGTTTGATGGAGAAAACAAAGAAAGTCAAAGAATGGGAAGTATACAGCGTTTGTTTATGCAGGCAGGATTTAATTTAGAAGACAAAGAGAATAGTTCATTTTATCACATGGCTAATTTATTAAAGAAAAATAAATCCAGGCACACTAGTGTCGTTAATGATTTATCCGGAAATGTTAAAAATGAAATCGCTAAATATCATGTAAATCAAAATTTTGTGAGTACAATAGGAAAGTCAAAATATGATCAAAACCACAAATTAGCTCTTAAAGCATTAAATCATTTTGGGAAGAAAGTAGTTGGATTTGAGGGTTATGATATTGAACATGATGATGACCATAAATCAAAATTTTACAAGATGGGAATAAGTAATGTAAGAATGATGATTGATGAAATGCATCTTCAAGGAAAATATAATGTTGATAAAGATCATCTTGAGCAGTTAGGTCTAAAATACAAGAACCCTCATGCTGAGCATGAAGGCGCGCATCATTAATTCTTAGTAAGAATCCCTGTTTCTATAAACTTCTTTCTGGCTTGACTCGTCACGCTGATAAAGACGTCTTTTCTCTTCATCATTGTCATCACTTGATTCATCCTTGGATTCAAACTTTGCATTCTCTGACTCTCTTCGTATGAATTCCTCAAGCATTGAATAAACTTCGTTCTCATCAGACTCATCATCTTTGGCCATGACTCTTATTAGGCAAAACAGATATATAAATCTATTCTTCAATATATAGATTCAAGATAAATCCTATTCAAATTGAGAAGAGAATAAAACTTTGGAATATGCAAGCGAAACAAAAAACATGATTATTGACAATGATAGCATAAATAGGTTTCCTTCAAGGAAATAGACAGTAAAATATCCAAAAAAGATAATTAGAAAAAGTGATAATGCATATGTTGGCACAGATGTAAAGAGTTTTATTGAATTCTTAAATAATTTTAAGGGTATCTCTTTTAATTTTGAATTGGTAACAAGAGCCATTGCAATAAAATAAAGATATAAAAGTATTAAAAGCAAAATCCATCCTATAATATTCACAATCCTGTTTGGCGAGTTGCTTAACGCATCTGAGAAAGCGATTTTAAAAGTAAAATAAATTAGCGAACCAAACAATGCCATGAATAAAAAAAAGATAGCAATATATGATTTTAAGAACTCAAAGATTTCATCTTTGCTTCTCATGAACTTTACTAAAAGCCATGCTGTGCCGTCAATAAAAAATGTTGCCAAAAGAATAAACAACCCCATCATGATTAGCGCATTTTTTGCTGCATCAATCTCCTTATAGACCATTAACGGGTCGCTGCCAAGAGGTGATTTTGTAGGGTCGTCAAGCGGAATGCTGTCAATATATCCAAAAACTGCTTCCTGGTGTGCTGACGCTTCAACCCAGTAATGCGCCATGATTGCAACTGAAACTGCGACATAGATAATTGTGAGAATCACTGTTAGTGAAAACAGAAATTTATTATTTTTTATTAAGCGAAAACTGTCAGAAAGCTTTGAAAGAAAAGTTTTACTTGGACTGTTCTTCTTTACAGATTTAAGTTTCAAGGATTTCTCTTTATTCTTAACCACAGTAAAACATTTTTTGTTTATACTTATAAAGATTATGAAATTGACAGGCATTAGAGGCAATATTTATAAACTTGAAAATTCAGAATATGACTATTATCATCGGGAAAGCAGTTATTGATGTTTATTATTAAATTATTATAGTTTGGGTGGAGTGAATTGAAAAAAGAGTTTAGTTTAGGTATATTTAGAGATATTAATAGATACTTCTCTTTAAATTCCAGATTATTAATAATACCTTTGACGATATTAACCATATTATTGATATTATCATCAGATAATGCCTCTGCAAACGTTCCCAGAGTAACAAATGTTTACACATTGGACAATAATGAGAACGGAAAAATTGACAAGATTGTGGTTACATTTTCAGAAGCAGTCACAGATAATGGTGTTTATGCAGTTGGCGCTGACTCAAATCCTGGTCTTGCAGTTGATGGATATGACATTATTTCAGTTAGCGGGATATCCACAGACACACTGTATTATAACTTAACTGAAAATTCAGAAGTTGATACTTCGGTAACTCCAGGAGTAACTTTTTTCCCAAGCAGGTTTAAAGACTATTTAACAAATTTAAGCACGCTTAACAGTTCAGCTCTGCCTTCAAACGCAGCTGACAGCGTGCCTCCGGTGATATCCTCATTTAGATATAAAGACACTGATGCTAACGGAAAAATTGATACATTAACACTGTTTTTTTCTGAAAGTTTGGATAACTCAAGCTTTTTGAGCCTGAATGATTTAAGATTTAGCTCTAATGGCAATATTATAGGCGCGTCATTTGGAAACAGCCTAAGTAACATCGTATACGGCGGCGTTACAAATGTTGATATTACGCTTTTAACAGAATCAAATATTACAGCAACACACATTGAAAATGTTTCAATTACGACACAGAACAATTTTTCACTTGTTGACGGGCGCGGCAATACAAACGATGCGTTAAAAGAGCAAAGCCAAGCAGCATTTATTGATGAAGCTTCACCAGTTTTTGTAAGCGCCTCTGCAACAGCTAGCAACAGGATTATGTTAAATTTTTCAGAAAACCTGGACAATGAAACATTTAATTTTGGCGCGTCAGGAGACTGGAGAGCAACAGGTATAGTTTCATTAAATGCTTTTGTTAATGGCTCAATTGTTGAATTGGAAGTTGAAGATATAAACAACACAGCGTTTAATGCAACTGATTTTGAGTATTCATCAAATTATGCGGTAATCAAAGATAGCGCAGATAATGAGGTTTCGTCTTTTAGCGGAAAAAATATAAGCGACAGACAGGGACCAAAGATAATACGAATTGAAACAGGAGACTACCAATCATACGGGTACATAGACAACGTAAAAATCATATTCAGCGAAACGCTTGATTTTCAAACATTTACTGATGACTACCCAAGCGGATTTTCTGTAAACGGATATGATGTTGTTGAGGTATGCACAATCCCAGACTGCTCTGACAACACAGTGCTTGACAGCGAGAATAATAATACTGTTTATCTTAGTATGCTTGAAAATGACTTTCCTGACACTGGCGCCACTCCCTTGTTAAGTTATATTAAAGGAAATATTGCTGACGATAAAGGTAATTTAATGGAATCAGTTAACAACATAACTTCAGTTGATATGGCAGGACCGACAATAATCAGCGCAAAGACAAAGAATTCGACAACGATAACAGTTGCGTTTAGCGAGAGGATAAATTTATCGCAATTATTAATTTCAGATTTTGTAATATCAAAAGATGTACTAAGCAACATTGGAAACAAAACCATGTTAAGCGTGGAAAATCTTGGTTTTAAGGACACTGCAGACATAATAATATATGGAGCGATACAAAACTTTGTTAACGGGACAAACCTACTTGAACTCGCAAATGTTGGTGTCATAGAAGACGCCTATTTAAATGGAAATCTTGAACAGACAGATATTGTAAATATTTATGATGGTATACTGCATGCTCCTCAGAATATTACGATGCTCACAAACAACACCAACCAATCAAGAGCAAAAATAGGAGAAGTAATTAGTTTTATTATGATTACTGATGAAGATATAAATACCCCAAATATCACTGTTTATGGGAAAAATATTTCTGTTTTACAGGGGATTGATTTAAAACACTGGAGCACAAACTACACATTAAGTCAAAATGACAGCGATGGAGAGGTAAATTTCACTGTTAATTACACGGATATCGCGCTTAATTTTATCACACAGATTGCAAGCGACAGTTCAGGAAAGAAAGTTGTGTTTGACAAGACGCCGCCTGTTTTAAATGCCGTTTCAATTTTTTCAAACAGCACAAACAAGTCATATGGGAAAACTGGAGATGAAGTAACACTTTATTTTAATGCGTCAGAAGATTTGCTTAACTTGCCAGACGTGAGAATAAATGAAAAAAATATCACGCCTGAATTGATTAATGGAACAACCCATAATTATGTTTGCAAATACAATCTCACTTCTCTTGATAATGAAGGGGTGCTGAATTTCACGATAGATTTTGCTGACACATCAGGAAATATCGGCCAAAGTGTCAACTCAACAACTAACTCTGGTTTTGTTGTTTTTGACAAAACTCCTCCGACAATAAACTCATTTAATCTTTCAGCTGATACAGTATATAAGGATGATTCATTAAACGCTGTATGCGATGCCACAGATAATATAGACACAAATGTTTTAAGAAATATAAGCGGGCTGTCTGCATCATCTCTTGGAACATTCACAGCAAAATGCACTGCAAGCGACGACGCCTCAAACAGTGTGAGTGCTGAAAAGAATTATTCAGTAATTTTAAGACCGGTAACAACTAGTGCAAAAAAAGGCAGCAATGATAGAGGCGCTTCAACTTCACAAGAAACTGCACAAAATAATTTAGAAACCAGCACAACAGAAACTGTAAAAATTTCTTTTTCAAAATCAAATGACGCCATTACAGAACTTTCACTTGTTTTATTAAACGGAGAAAAAAGCGCTGACGTTAGTGTATCAATGCTTTTGTCAAAACCTGATAGCATACCATCAATTGAAACAGACAAAGAGACGATAATCTCTGTTTATAAATATTTGGAACTAAAGCATCCAAACCTGAATAATTCTGATATTAAGTCTGCGGCAATAGAATTCAAAGTCGAAAAATCATGGTTTACAGCCAACAATATAAAACAGGAAGAGATTGCACTTTACAGATTTTCCAGCGGTGCATGGGAAAGTTTAGAAACAAAAATAATAGGCGAAGACGCTGACAATTACGTATTTGAAAGCGTAAGCAAAGGAATGTCTGTGTTTGCAATTGCAGCAAAACAGAAAGTCAATATTAAAATAGATTCACAAGTTTATAACAATGAAACGCTTATTAAAACAAATGAAACAGTACAAAGCGATGCTTCAGATAAACCTTCATTATTAACCGGGAACGTTATAGGAAGCCTACCACATATTGAGCTTGAAAAGATATGGTACTATAGGTTTGCTGTGCTGATATTTTTGATAATGATTTTTTCTAGCGCAATGAGAATGAAGAATAAAAATGATATTAAAGTATCATCAAATAAAGAAATAAAAATTGAAAGCAAAGATAATGAAATAATAAATTCTAAAAATGAATAAATAAACAATAGTTCTCCTCAGCAAAAAAACAATTTAAAAAAACAAATATAAACTAAAAAAGTTGTTTTTGTCAAATAATAGTGGTGACTAACCTTTATAAATATTAAAGGTATTCCCAAGCATAAGATTAATTTTTTACCTAAAATTTTAATTGATATTCGGGGGGATCGAATGAAAATAACATCTACATACAGTAATACAAAGCTAAAGACATCAAAATATATTATTCTAACAACCCTCACAATCCTTCTACTCGTCCTTAGCGTCAGCTCTGTAATGGCAACTCCCTCAGTTTCATCAGTTAGTATACCTAATGTTGCAATGAAGGTTAATGATGTTGTTACAGCAACAATCACTGTTGCTGATGATTCTGCAGATAATCAACCATACATATTAGTCTCTGGAACAATCGGAGGATTTACATTAGGTGGATTATCTAGATCAAGTTCTACATCTTATACTGCAACATTCACAATTACAAATGGTGGAACAAATGTTGCAGCAGGAGCAAATATCCCTGTTGCTAATCTAATTTTAAATAATACAATTGGTGAATCAAATGCTGCATTCACAGGAAACGTAGACGCAAATGCTGCTGACGCAATAGATGCAAATAGACCAACAGTTGTTATATCTTTAAATGATACTTCAATTCATAGAGGAGAAAAAGGTTTAGTAAGTTTCACTTTTACTGAACCAGTGTTTAATTTTGATGATACGGATATAATAATAAATAGTAATTTTACTACATTATCAGCTGTATCTACTACCGATAATATTACTTGGACTACTGTACTTACACCATATGATACTAATGAAGGATCACAATTTAACAATTTAAGCATTGGTACAAGCTGGAATGATTATGCAGGCAACGCTCCACTTATAGGAAATACTTCAACTAATTATACTATAGACACATTAGAACCAGGTATAACCTTTGTTAACACATCAAAAGCTGATGGAACTTACAAAGCAGGGGACGTAATTAACTTCACAGTTAATTTTTCTGAATCAGTATATGTTACTGGTATACCAAATATTACTTTAAATTCAGGCGGTTATGCATTTTATTCTGCCGGAAATGGATCTATTGTATTGACATTCACGTACACTGTTGCGTCTGGAGAAAATAGTGCAGATTTAGGATACTCATCACAGTTTTCATTAAATACTAATAATGGAACACATAGTATTAAAGATATTTTAGGTAATTATGCAACAAATTTTTTGCCAGCAACAGGAACTTTCACAGGTGCACACGCAATAATTATTGATACAGCATCCCCAGTCTTAACATTTGTTAACATTTCTTCAAACAACGTAAACACAACACTTGCAACAAACGGTGACACAGTAAACTTGACGTTTACTGCAAACGAAACAATTGGAACACCGACAGTAACAATTGGTGGATATGCTACAACTCCAACAAACAGTTCTCTAACAACGTGGACAGCATTAAGAGTTATGAATTCATCAGATGCTTTAGGAAAAGTAAATTTCACAATCAACTTCAACGACACTGTAGGAAATATTGGAACACCGGTAACATCAATAACAGGCGGAAGCAACGTCACATTTGACAATTTAGCACTTAACATCAGTTTTGTTTATTTGAATGAAGCAGACATGTTTGTTTCAGGAACATCGCCAAATAATATTATAACACTCCGTGTCAATGCAGCTGATAACGGAGCCGCAGGAATAAAATATATAACTGCAAATTTCAGCCAAGTCGGACTAGGTCTTGTAAACTTAACTGATATTGGCGGCGGAGTATTTAACACGTCAGTAGCATTAAATTCAAGTATTATATCAACACATAATTTTGACGTATCGTATATAACAATAACTGATGCAAAAGATAATGCAGGAAACAGTTTTACATTTACAGGAGTAAATCAGACACAAGTCATATTATACAATATGACAACACCTCCATCGCCTTCACCACTAACATGCACGCAGTTTGGACCTTTAACAACTGACTTTTCAACTACAACAAATTTTGCAGCAGTTAATTTTATCATAAACATTCAGGCAAACTTTTCATGCATGGCACAGGGTCTTATACCAGGACTTGATTCAAATTTTAGAGATGTAATGATATTAAACCTTACATCAGTAAATCTTTCAACACCGCAGCAGGCGCAAAAATTATCTTTATTACAATCTGCAATGAGTGTTACACTAATTGCACCTAATCAATTTGGAGACGCAAGAATATATATCAATTCAACTGCGTTTGCAGAACTTAACACAACCTCTGTGATAAAATTCTTCTACCTTCCATTCACAAGACTTCCAGCAGTTATTGCAGATATTCCTAGCGAATTTTCAGGCAGCAGTTTTGTTTCAAATGGATATGATTCAGGATTACACACATCAACTGTTAATCTGACAATAAACGTTACTGGATTCTCAGGATACAACGTAACAGATAACTCAACGCCAATAATAGCATTCATCAACCCAACACAATCAATGAACACATCAACATCTGTGCAAACTGTTAACATATCAATAAATGGTACAGGAACAACATTAAGCAGTGTATTAATAATTGACAGCGTAGGCGGTTTAATTGGTAACTTAAGCAACTGTTCCCAAATATCAACTGGTTCAGATGCTTACTTCTGTGCATTTTCATACAACTTCACGCAAAACACACAGCACACATTGATTGTAAACGCAACAGACTTTGGTGGAGCAGCAGGAAACAGAGCATCATCAAACATAACATTTAATGTTGATAATGTAGCACCAACAGTAAATATTACTGCACCAGTAAATAGCGGAGTGTATAACACCACAGTTTCATTAAATTACATAAGAACAGACAGCTTATCTGGCATTAGCAATTGCTCGTACAGGTTAGGAAACTCAAGCGGATACTACAGCATCTCAATTGCATCATGCGCAAACGTTACATCAATGGTTGGCGTAACAAGCGGTTCAAACAACGTAACAGTATATGCAAATGATTCAGTAGGTAATATTGGAACATCGAGCATGATAACATTTACTGTAGACACTGCAGCGCCAGTAACAGTTGTTTCAGGAAACACATCAAACGTGTGGGTAGCTACAAACGTAACATTAACATTCACAGCATCAGACACAAATGGGTTAACTGTTAACGCAACATACTTTAAAGTTGATTCAGGAAGCGTTACAAGCGCAAACTCAACAACGATATCAACAACAGGAAACCACACAGTAATATTTTATTCAATAGACAACGTTGGAAACAGGGAAGCAAACAACACAATATATGTTTTGGTTGACAGGTCAGGACCAACAACTGTTACAACAATTATTCCAACAACAAACAGCCAAGCTGTAGATTTAGGAACAGCAGGAAATTATGTTATACTTGCAAAAACAGGAGTATCAACTACAGGCACTACAACAGTTACAGGCAACATAGGAGTTAGCCCTGCTGCAGCTACGTTTATCACAGGATTTGATTTAATCATGGATGCCTCTAATACATTTTCAACATCATCTTTGGTTACAGGAAATATTTATGCAGCAGACTATACATCACCAACCCCTGCTAATATGACTACTGCAATAAGTGATATGCAAACAGCATATACTAACGCAGCAGGACGAGCAACCCCAGATTATACTGAACTTGGAACTGGAAATATTGGAGGAATGAACCTTACACCAGGTCTTTACAAATGGGGGACTGGCGTAACAATACCAACAGATCTTGTTTTAAATTGTTCAGGCGACGCTAATGGAGTATTCATCTTCCAGATAGCTCAAACACTTAGTATCAGCAATGGTAAACGAGTTAACTTAACTGGTGGATGTCAGGCACAAAACATATTCTGGCAGGTAGCTGGACAAACAACACTTGGAACAACATCGGTTTTCAACGGAAACATTTTAGACATGACAGCAATTGTAATTCAGACTGGCGCAACATTAAACGGACGAGCGCTCGCGCAAACAGCAGTCACACTTGACTCCAATAACGTTACAGTTATATCTGCTACTGCAGTAGCACCAACATTCACATGGAAAAACGCTGACTTCAACGTAACATTAAGCGCTACAGGAATTAGCAGTGTTTCATATATTAACTACACACTTAATGGTGTATCAGGACAAATAAGTGGCAACAACGGAACAGTTTTAATTAACACAAGCCAAAATAACACATTAGTATATTACGCAGTTGACTCACAAAATAACGTTGAAAGTCCGCATACGATTTACCCGCTGCTTGATACAGTAGCGCCAACAATAAGCATTGTAAGTCCTGCAAATTCAACAATATACAACGCAACAGTTGCATTAAATTATGTAATAATAGACAGCTTATCAGGCGTTAGCAATTGCTGGTACCAGTTAGGAAACTCAAGCGGATACTATAACATATCAATTGCATCATGCGCAAACGTTACATCAATGGTTGGTGTAACAAGCGGCTTAAACAACGTAACAGTATACGCGAATGACTCAGCAAACAATCTTAATGCTTCAAGCAGAGTAAACTTTACAGTAGACACGACAGCGCCAGTAACAACAGTAAGCGGAAACTCATCGTTAACATGGACTGCTTCAGATGTAACATTAAACTTTACTTCAACAGATGCTGTCGCTGGAGTTTTAACTACTTACTCTAACGCAAGCGGAACATTTGTGCAGGGAAACAGTACAACAGTATCAACAACAGGAAACCACACAATAATATTTTACTCTTTAGACAACGTTGGAAACAGAGAAGCAAATAAAACAGTGAGAGTATTAGTTGACAAAACAGGACCAACAGTAGGTGCAACCAACCCTGGTTCAAACTGGTTAACAACAGCTTTCAGTGTTGTACTAAACGCAACAGATGCTAACATTGGAACAGTATCAAACGTTAGTTACTCATTAAATGGAGCCGCCTATAATACTACATCTGGAAGTTTAATAAACGTTACAATTAGCGGAAATGGAAACAACACATTGACATACTACGCAACCGACTCACTTGGAAACAATGGTTCATCAACAACAATATATGCACTGCTAAGACTTGCTCAAGCATTTAACACAACAACAGTTATTACATCAAACTTCACACAGCTTGATTTCAATTCATCAACAAGCGGTTTGAACGCTACAATAACAGTGCCGCAAAACGCCTCAGAAGTTACACTTAACTTCACTTCGTTGATATCAGGAATAACAGTTGTAATTAGTGGTTCAATCAATGCGACAGTAAATACAACAGATGGAATTATTGATATAAAATTCCCAAATAATATTACAATCAACGGAACAGGATGGGACGGAACATTAACTCTTCCAAAAGTTAAGGAAGATAATTCATCTACGCCAAACGCAACAACAGGATACAACGCAACATCACTTATGGTAGTTGAAGTTGGAAGCAGTATCGCAAACTTGACATTTAACAAAGCAGTAAGATTAGTTTTACCTGGAATGGCAAATAAATTAGCAGGATACCAAAGAGGAATAACATTTACAAAAATTACAAACAATTGTACTGACGACACTCAGGCAACAAATGATAACTTAACTGCTAACACCGAATGTAAATATACAGTAGGCTCTGATTTAGTAATCTGGACAAAACACTTCACAAGCTTTGTTGCCTATGAAGAAAGCGATACAACGGCGCCTGGAACACCAACATACACACTGTCAAAAACAGGAACAGTTTATGTCGGCGATTCATTGACAGCTACATGTACAGCAACAGACGCAGTTGATGGCACAGTTTCACACACAACAACATTAAGCACATCATCCGCAGGCTCTAAAACAGCAACGTGCACAGTAACTGACGCAGCAGGAAACAGTAAATCAGTTTCAGTAAGCTACACAGTAACTGCAAAATCCTCAACAACAAGCACAAGTTCAACGTCAGCAACACCAGTTGAGCAGTCAACATCGCAATCAAATGTTGCAGCTGACACAGCAACCGAGATGAGTTTTTCAAAAGAAGGACTTGCTGTAACAAATGTTGAATTTACATTGAATGAAGAAGCATCAAATGTCAGAATAATTGCAACTAGCCTGCTTGGAAAGCCAAGCGGTGTAGGAGATGTAACATCAGCTAAAGATGTATATGGTTACATTGAGATTAGTCACCCAACAATTGACAACTCAAAATTCAAGACAGCAAAATTAAACTTTAAAGTTGAGAAGACATGGATGACAAGCAGAGACGCAAAATCAGAAGAGATAACGCTTTACAGGTATGTAGACAATGCTTGGACTGAATTAAAAACATCTGCAACAACTGATGACTCAAAGTATTATTATTTCAGCGCAGAAACGCCAGGGTTTTCATACTTTGCAATCGGAGTAAAAGAAGCCGCAGTAGTAACTCCAGTGGCTACAACAACTACACCACCAGCAGAAACACCTGTAACAACAACCACACCTGCAGAAACACCAAAAACAACAACACCTGCAGTAACAGAAACACCTCCGAATATACCAACTAAAAAGAGTAATAGTAAGGCGGTATGGTTGATAATTGGAGCAGCAATAGTTGCCTTGGCAGTAGGTTTTTACTTTTTCAATAGAGGAAAGAAAAACGAACCTGTAATCATATCAAACAAAAGCGAGTATAAACCAAAAACGTCTTCCACTGAGAAACAACAGCACCACAACAAACATCATAAAGAGGAAGAGATTATTGAGAGCGACGAAGAAAAATAATTTTTTTATTAATTTTATATTTATGCAAAACATTTATAAATTTTTAATGTAAAGAGGGAATATGGAATTCTTGATAGCACAAAATCTTAAGTATATTTTAGAAGTTGGTTCCATATTGCTATTTGTTATATTCATATTGTTTATTCTGCGATACATAAGTCAGTATATCATTGAATATAAAACCAAGAATATTTTGGATAAAGCTAAAAAAGCAGAACCAAAAGAGTCAACGCCTGAAGTTATGGATAACCTTTTAGAACCAGAAAGTATTGAACCTGAGCATCATGATGAGATGACTAAGAAACTCATGAAGGTAGGGCTAAAAAAGGAGCAGATAGAGAAGTTATCGCATCATATCAATAAAAAATAGTTCTTTAATAATACAGATTATGCAAGTGTTAATAAATTATTTACTAGCGACGGCACGCATTTTCGTAAAGCTTATAAATAGCCGACTTTTTCTAGTATATAAAATGGCAATAGATCAATCAAGAAGCAGATTAAAAGCAAGTGGAAGCAGATACATCGACTTTAGAAAGAAGAGAAAATGCGACCTTGGACAAGTTCCAACACTTTCAAAAGTAGGAGAGCTTAAAAGAAAAAAAGAGAGAACACTTGGCGGAAGTCAACGAGTTAAAATCATGGAGTCAAACATTGCAAATGTATTGAATCCTAAAACAAAGAAATGTGTCAAAGCAAAGATAAACTCTGTTGTTGACAACCCTGCAAACAAGAACTATGTCAGACGAAACATAATGACAAAAGGCACAATAATAGACACTGACAAAGGAAAAGCAAGGATAACTTCAAGGCCTGGCCAGGAAGGAACAATCAACGCAGTATTAATCGAATAATTTTTTCTAAATATTTTTTTAATTAAGTTCTTTATTGATATGAAGTTAATATATGATTAATTTCAATTTTTGAGTCAGTCTATTTTTCTAAAGTCTAAGAATTGGAGTTAGTATTATTTTAAATACTTTGCATTTGAAGAAATAGTTTTTCTTAATATCGTTTCTAATTGTTCTGCAGATTCGACTTGTTTGGTTGTCGAAAATACGTTCATATGACAATATCCTGGTAATTTATCTGAATCTCTGTAAAATGAACCAGTTTCTCTATACAACTGTTCTAATTCTTTATCTGTTAAATCGTTATGCATTATCTCAAGTTCAATTACAAACCCAAGAGGTAATAAATAGGTATCTAAGGTACCCCAAACATTGAGTATCCCACGAGTTTTAGGATTTGAACTAATTTGAACAGCTCCGCTATTTTTTACTGCTCGTGTTATTTGTTCTTTAAATTTTTTATAGTCTGGAAAAGTTGTTGAAATTCTAGCAGTATAACCATTTTCAACTTCCTCTATTCTCCAATCTCTACAGATTCTAATGAAATCACTACCCTCAATAAAATCATCACCAAAAAGTTCCATAGAAATAGTAAGAAAGTTACTATTTATAAATACTCACATCCTAAATAAAAGTTGAGATTGCGACAATAAAAAGGAGATATGATAATTATTAAACTTTATTAGTTTATTGAACTTCTTTCTAGATTGACTGCTGACTCAAAAACTTTTGGGACGAAATTTTATCCCACTTCGCATGGAAAAAGAAACTAACAGGAATACGCAATATTCTAAAAAATTAATTTATCACTATTAAGTAACAAAATAATCGAAAGATTTATAAAGTAAAAGACTTTCAAGAGAGATATGGCAAGTTATTCAATAGAAAGAGTAAAAGATACAGGCATAAGATTTAAGCTTGAAGAAGGAAGCGCCAGAGAGCTGTATGACGAGATTACTGGGAAATTTGGAGATTTTTACAGAGAAAAAAATTTCCAAGTATATGTTCCTGTATCACCTGAATTTGGAGCCTTTCAAAAAGGAGAAAGTAAATTAGAGGCAATTCTATTATGCAAAAGCATAGGTGACGGCAGTAAAAACTGCGGAAAGGTTAGTCTATCTTATTTTAAACAAAAACATACATCACCTATGGCAGATGTTGATTATCCGGCATCAGACCTGTTTGGATCTAATACTAAAACCAGTTATCAAAGCTTAACGCTTTTCTTTAACACAACGCCGCCAAACATTAGTGAAAAAGATTTACCTTGGGCAAATGAAGCACAAAGAGATTTATTTATAGAGTATCTGAGGAATTAGTTATGAATAAAATATCTCAATTAACGCATTCTGATGTAAGTTCTATGGTAATGCATTATTTATCATCAAAACTCATCGCAGATAATAAATCTCAAAAAGATGATATTCTAAAATGTAACATAAATGGAGTACCCATAAATTTAATTGCTCCAGTAAAAAGAAAGCACACAGACTCACTTGAAAAAAGGATAGATGAAAACTCAAAGAAAGGAGAAGCAACAGGAGTGATATTCCCCAAGTCATCAGAAAGTTATAATGGAAACTACCTAAAGGATGAAGGACGGTATGAATTTTCTGGAGGCGGAAAAAAGAGGTGGCATAATATGGTGAATTTAAGCACCGCAGAAGCATATTTATTGGATATGTTTGGAAATCCATTAACATATTATGACCCAGTCTCCAATTCCATTGAGAAAATGAGATTAAGAAGAATCCCAGATTACGCAATATCAGAGATAAGAAGAATAAACGCACCAAGTGGAATAGATGATGCGCGAATTTGGGATAATGGAAGAAGATTAAAAGAAGAACACGGAAAAGGACATTCATTAAAGATAATGAATCCTCTTGAAAGGGCAAGGTATGTTGAGATGGCAAAATTCGCTCATGCAAAAGACGAGTTAAGAGAAAAACTTTCTGTTGATAAGATAAAAGATTATTTCACAATAGACGTCAAAGAGAACAGAGGAGTTTTAATAGCTCATGTTGTGCCTTATGTATCAACATCCCAGATACAGCTTTTATGAAAAGCAATTATATTTCTACCAGACAACTGCCCCTATAATTATGAAAACAACACCGCACGCTACGGCGCTGTAAGAAATTTTCTCATCAGTTGGCAGATTTTTTAAACTGTCTATAAACTCATTAAGCCAAGCATTCAACTTATCATTTAATTCTTTAAAATCCATTATATATGTTTATTGATTTAATGACTATATAAGTTTTTTGGAAAACAGATTAGACTTGCGAAGTAAGATAAAATTATCAAATTGAACATCATATTTGTTTAGTTTATCTTAATTTTATTAAAATAATTGATACAAATAAGTACTTAATTATAA
>JAHFPP010000066.1 GCA_023266675.1 Candidatus Woesearchaeota archaeon | reverse complement strand
TTTTCCCGCCCAGGTAGCGGCCTGACAGGCAATGATTCATAGGTTCTGTCTCCCATAATACAAGGGTGCCCAAACGTGACTTCCTTAAAATGCTGGAAATCCTCTTTGATTCTCCATGGAATATCTCCTTTGTTGCCTATTACCTTGTTTTTGGCTATTGCCGCAATTATTATTATTTCTGCCATTTTATTACCTCAATAATATTAAAGCTATCATACTGCAATTTCAAACTTTATTCTTGGATGATATTTGTATTCTTCAACTTCTGTGTCTTCATATTTCCATGTGAATATCGACTTGAAATTGTTTGTTTTTATTTTTGAAAGTGAATAAGGCTCCCTTTTTAGCTGCTCTTTTAGTCCATCAACATGATTTGTATATATGTGTGTGTCTGCCAAAAATCCGACTAGCCTTCCCTCTTTTAGTCCTGTCTCTTTAGCAAGCAGATGAAGCAAAAGAGCATAGCTTGCAATGTTAAATGGAAGGCCGAGCGCCACATCTACTGAGCGCTGGTTCCACAAAAGATTAAGATAACCATTAGTAACAGTTACCTGAAATGAATAATGGCAAGGCGGAAGCGCCATGTGTTTTAGGTCAGTAGGATTCCAAGCCATAACTATCATACGTCTGTCGTCTGGATTTTCTTTAATTGTTTCAACAAGTTTTTTCAGCTGGTCTATTCCCTCTCCTTTTGGTTTCTCACTAAGTGACTGGTATTTTGCTCCAAAATTTCTCCATTGCCAGCCATAGATTGGCCCAAGCTCTCGCTCGGATGCCATTGCTTTTTTTGTTTCATCGTCATGCGCGTATGAAACCTTATCTGGCGAACACCACTCATCCCATATGTGATTATTCTTGTCCTGCAACCATTTCTTGTCGGTAATTCCTTTGATGAAGAATTCAAGTTCTGACGCTACAAGTCTAAATGGCACAGTTTTTGTTGTTAAAAGCGGAAAGCCGTCTTTCATATCATGTTCAAAAATCATGCCAGGAACTACGAGTGTGTCAACTCCTGTTCTGCTTTTTTTAAAAACTCCTTTCTCAAGAATTTTCTGTACAATTTCAAGATATGCTTTCAACGGTTCAACACCCCTGAAAGATTTTTAATTAATTATTTATAAGCCTTGCCTTTTGTTTCAGAAATAATTATTGTGTTGAAACATTAGTTGCATAAAAATATTTAAATAAGAAATTAATAAGTTAATATTATGAGATTAAAAGAAATTCCTAAATCTATAGCATTATATCTTGATGGGGAAAACATCCATCCGGATTTTGTGCAGCATGAAACTCCTTCTTTACCTAAACCTCATGCATCATTAGGGTATGGAGTTGGTATTAACGGATTAATCTGCGACAATATGACTTGGAGGATGAGAGGTTTTTACGAAAAAACGACATCACTTTCTGAAAATAAAGAAGACAAAGAAAGAATGATGATTGAATCAATGAAAAGACTTCAAGCAAGAATGCCATTATATAATAGAGGTATATTACCATTATCCATGAATTCTCAGATAAGTTATGACAGGATGATGTTATTTGAATTAAATATGCACCCGAAAATTGATGCGTTTTATACACCGTTAATGTTTATTAAATCTGATTTGAGAAAAGAGCATAAGCGGTTAGAAGAGATACTTTTAAAATTTAAACTCCGCTGACAAATAAGTGCCCTAAAAAATCATTTAGTATCAGCAGTCCTGTTTTTTTCCCTGTTTTTTCTGCGACAAACTTCTGCAATGTTCCTAAAGCATAAAGGTTTGGTACAAGCGCTCCTTCGCCGTCTATCAGTTTTCCGTCTTTGTTTACTGTTGCAAGATGATTGTTTCTGTACGTTGCATGAAGCTCAAGTGAGTCCTGTCTTATTATAAACCATATAAAATCAAGACATGGTGCAGTCGCATTTTCCATATCGCTTGTTTGGTCCAAAAGCGATATTAAGCAGCGTCTTGTATTTGGCATTTTCTTTAATAAGCTTATTGCTTTTTCAACCTGATTACCCCAACGCCTGAAAATTCTATCGTGGCAAATGTGTGCTGGTTCTTCAATGTTCTCTCCGCTGCCGTTCATGAACTCATCAACATATTTTTTTATATAGTTCTCATCAAAATGAGGAGGTATAACCTCAAGCGGATTCATGACTGTTAGTGTAAAACTTCTTGACTCAACATTAAGTATACCTCGTTCATCCTTAAACATTACGCCGTTCATGAATACATATGACGCTACGCGTTCACTTGCATCTTTTAAGTTTTCTGCCTGTATTGATTGACTGACATTTGAAACCAAAGATTTTTCGTCATATGACATTTTCTTTGCGCTTGAATAAAGGTCTAGAATATAAGGAGTTTCAAATCTTATACCATCGTCATATATCAGGTTTTCCTTTATCAGCGTTGAATAATATTCAAGCCCTTCAAAATCTGAAACCTTTACTGCGTTCTCAGGTTCCTGAATGCATGCGCTAACTACTTTTTCTATCATCTCAAAATCAGTTTCTTTAAGCTTTTTTAAGACGAGAAGATCTACCTGTTTTTTCAAGTGTTCAAGCGCTTCATTTGGTACCTGTTCAAATTTAGGATTTGGAGCTCTTGAGCCGATTATTATTCCTTTTTCATTTACACCATTCTGCCACAGGTTTGAAAGCGTTTCAGCAAGAAGATGTGCATTATCTTTTGCATTAAAAACAAGAATCAATAATTTATTTATGTTTGGGTTGGAAAGAATATTTGAGAATGCGTATTTTCCACCGTTGGTTGTTCTCCAAAAACCAGTTATTGCTGCATAGTTTGAAATCTTCTGCGCAAAACGCTTTATGTTTTCAGGAGGGTGATCAGAAGGCCATGTATACACAAAGCATATTGCAAGTGGTGATGAGTGATTTCCGATTATGACATCATCAGAATTAAAAAGCTGAGTGCTTGGAATTTCGTCTGGAGAAAAAACTAATTTTTTCACATCTTTTTTTAGTATCTTGTCAGTTCCTATTTTTATTGTTTTCAAAGTTTTCCCCTAAATCACCGGTCATTTAGTGAGATATTTATAGTTTGCTAAAAAAATTATTATATGGATAGAATATAAAAAATAGGATTCATTTTTATCTGTAGTTTCTTCCTTCCATCTCAGCAGACAATCCCGGATGAAAATTTTCAGAGAAGAATCTTTCTGCAAGGCTGTATCGCATATTCTTTAATAGTGATCTTATGCTTACTGTGCCGACAATTGTTCCGTTTTTTGTTACGGGAAGCCGTCTTATCCTGTTTGAGTCCATAAGTTTAAATGCCTCATCAAGAGAAGCGTTCTCATCTGCAGAAATGATGTTTTTTGTATAGTGCTCCCTTATCAGTGTTATTTTAGGATCAAATCCTTCAGATACAATCCTTAAGATATCCCGCTCAGTAAGAATACCTGAATGCTTATTCTCATGGTTTGTTATTATGACTGACCCTCGATGGTTTTTTATCATCTTTATTGCTGCAGTCCTTAAAAACTCATTCTCATCAATAGTTATTATGCCATGCATTACGTCAGAAACTTTTTGCATTTTTCCACCCCCATTACGGGAAAAACATGGAGGTTATTAGGTGAATTTAGTATATAATGCTTTGCTTGAACTATAAGAAAATACTGAATTCAGACAAAAATAAGATAAATAAACCGGGTTAAACGATATTAAACATAAACATTTTAATTATCAATTAATATTCAAATTTTATGACAAAATTAAAACCCGGAAAATACCAGCATTACAAGGGAGAGTTCTATGAAGTTATAGGAGTAGCAAGACACAGCGAAACACATGAAGAGTTAGTGGTGTATCGCGCGTTTTATGATTCAAAAGAATTTGGAAATAAAGCATTATGGGTGCGTCCAAAGAATATGTTTCTTGAAAAAGTAACTGTAAACGGCAAGGAAATTCCTCGATTTAGATACATTGGATAAAATCCGTTAATTTATGATGAATTAGGATTAATTTATGATGAATTAGGAGTTAAAATGATTTAGGAAATGATAATATTCCTGGATTTTGCAAATATTCATTTTGAACTAGAGAAGATGAAAGCGCAGACTCTTCCGGTTTTGACATGCCAAGATAAGTTTTTACTGATGAGATATATTTTAAAATATCAGATGATTGCGCAAAGTGCTGATGAATATAGATATAATCGTTATTTCCTGATTGGCATAATGAGAGGTCTATCATTGGGATAAACTTAAGGTGTTTTAGATTGAATGTTTTCCAAAGATAAAATTGTTCTTCCTGCTTTTCAGTTATCTTATGCCTGCTGTTTGGATTGTCGTCAAGATGCATGCTCCAGTTGAAATCATTTGCAGCTTTAGTAACCGCATCTTCTATAGTAGAATAATCAACTAAAATACCTAAATGCACTTGTTTTGTGATATGCATGATATAGCAAAACGAGTGACATATTTAAATTTTATTATTGTTAGTATCATAAAAAGACAACATAAAAAAGGTGATGTAAGCCTTATAAAAAATTATCTCCATGTAACCCTGACTTCATCAGTACGTTCATATGGTTTGATATATGCTTCAGATATCTTTGTTTTCATACCTGATTTATACTGAACATATCCAAGCCACGCAATCATTGCTGCATTGTCAACGTTAAATTCATTAGGAAGTGAGTAGCACTTTGCGCCTCGCTCTTTGCACATAATATTTGCCATCTCAATAAGTCGTTTATTGCATGCAACGCCTCCTCCAAGGAGTAGCTCAGTTTTTCCTGTGTGAGCCATGGCCCGCTCAGCAACTTCAACAAGCATTGCATAAACTGTTTCCTGAACAGAGTAAGCTAGGTCCTCTTTTTTGTATCCTTGCTTTAATTTGTTTTTTAGATTTGTGAGAAGTCCTCCGAATGAAACATCCATACCCTTTACTGTATATGGAAGTTCAATGTAATTTTTAGATTTCAATGAAAGCTCATAAATTTTTGGCCCACCCGGAAACCCAAGACCCATTTCACGAGCAAGTGAATCTACAAAGTTACCAATTCCATTGTCAAGTGTTTCTCCAAATACCCTGTATTTTCCTCCTTCATAAGCTATTATCTGTGTATTTGCACCTGATGCGTAAAGTAATACGGGGTCGTTTACATCTGTTAACATTCTCCCAATTTCAAGGTGTGCAATGCAATGATTTACACCAATCAATGGTTTTTTTAATTTTAGCGATAGTGTTTTTGCGGCAAATGCTCCGATTTTTAGACAATGCCCCATACCAGGACCTTGAGAGAAGGATATCAATTCAACATCAGAAAGTTTTATGTTTGCTTTTAGCAGCGCATCAGAAAGAACCCTGTCATATACATCAACGTGATGATCGGCAACTTTTGAAGGAATCATGCCACCACTGACAGTTGTAAATCCGTCAATTACATTTGACAATACTTTTTTCTTTTCCCCGTCAACTATTGAAATTGCAAACGTATGCGCCGTTGATTCTATTCCCAAAACAATCATAACAAAGATGAAAACAAGATTATTTAAAAATATTACCTATGTTCAAAAAACGCAGGATAATTATTGTAATTATCCTCTGCAACTGTCCCTGTTTTTTCATGCAGTTTTTTTGTTCTTGGAATTTTAAAGCTGAAGTTAAATATTGACTTGTCAGGAACTTTGCCAATCGGACCTGAAAAATATTTATCAAGGTAATGAACACACACAGTTAGTATCAGCGCAAAAGAAAAAAGCGGGAAGTTGAATCTTAAGCCTGTATCAAATACTGTTGAGAAAAAAGGGCTAAGAAAGGTTACCATCAGCTTATTCATGAGGTATGCTATTGGAACGCCAAAAAATAAGGACAGTATTGCCAGATAAATCATTGGCCTAAAAAATATATAAACTATAATGATATCATAAATATATCTTTGTGCAGTAAATATGAATAAGGTATAAAGCAAGTTTCCATTGGTAAAATGAAACACATATGGCGAGAATAGTGCAGCAAAAAAGAATGCCACTGATTCTGTGAGTGTAATCCAAAGTCCTTCATCAGGACCAAGAATTCTTGAAAACATCATGACAAACACTGAAAAGACCCCTGCATATAATCCTGACAAAGGAGTCTTCATGCTGACTGCGATAAGTACGGCAAAAAAATCAATCATGTCAAAGTCTTTTGTCCAGTCAGATACCATGCATGGAATTCTGCTCCAAAGTGCAATATATGAAAAAAGCAAAAGTGTAGAAAATACCGGATGAAAGGGATAAAAGATGATAATTAGAAAAAATAAGAAATATGACACTATCTTAAAAGGCCCCCAAAATATCCGTCTTGAAAAGATTTCATAAATTATTCCCATATTATTACTTATGAGTAGTGGCAAGGTTATAAATATAACCTTCTCCCAAGGAGGGAGTGATATGGATATTTTTGAAACACTAAAATTGAAGCTTGAAAACACAGGCCTCTCAGAAAATGAGATAGGAGTATACCTGGCACTTCTAAAGTTTGGTGAGTCAAAAACAGGAAAAATTTTAAACAATTACAAAATGTCTGCAGGAAAAATATATGTTGTCCTGGACAAACTGATAAAAAAAGGGATGGTCTCTTATATAAAAAAAAGCGGAGTAAAGCATTTTAAA
>JAHFPP010000065.1 GCA_023266675.1 Candidatus Woesearchaeota archaeon | reverse complement strand
GTTCCTAAAACAACCTATGATAAGAATAAGTCTGATGCACTAAAAGATTTTAAAGAATTTTTAGAATTGTACAAAACGCGCGAGAACCGCTACAAATTAAGCGAACTAAAAGACCATGCTTTGTGGACTGCACGGGAATGCCATGACGCGACACTGGTGAAGCAAAAGATAATAAATGCAAAAGGGGAGAATGAACTTTTGGGAATAATAACCTCTCTTTCTTTCTAAATTGATTATATATAAGACCAAAATTTTATAAATGAACTCTTTATTTTGGATGTTATGAAACTTGCAACGCTGTGCTATATCAAGAAAAACAAGAAAACACTCATGCTTCACAGAATAAAAAAAGAGAATGATATGCATGAAGGCAAATGGAATGGACTAGGCGGAAAGTTTGAAGACAGTGAAACGCCAGAAGAATGCATCATACGCGAAGTTGAAGAAGAAAGTGGGCTAAAAATAAAAAAGCCAACATTAAAAGGAATAATTACATTTCCCGCGTTTGACGGAAACGAAGACTGGCGCGTTTTTGTTTTTACAGCGAATAAATTCAGTGGGAAACTAATTGATTCAGACGAAGGTATCCTTGAATGGATTGATGACAAAAAACTCTTAAAACTTAATTTATGGGATGGCGACAGAATATTTCTCAAGTGGCTTGATAAGAAGCCTTTTTTCTCATCAAAGTTTGTTTATAACAAAGGAAGACTCTTAAGCCATGACGTTGTTTTTTATAAGTGAGATTTTATTTAAAACAGATAAAAACAGATGATAAAGGTAAAAGATTAAATAGTAATAATTACAGAAAAGGTAAACAATATGGATAAAAAACGAATTCTAAAAACAATAGGAGAATTGGTTGTAGGATTAGGTTTGACATTAAATTCTGGAAATTCTTTAGCTCAAAATAATAGTAAATATGATTCGCTTGCAGAAAAGGTAGAATATGAAGTTAAACAAAAAAGGAGCATACCTAAATTTGGTCTTGATGAAATAGACGTTACAAAACAGAATTATGAATTGCATGATTACAGCCAATCACCCCCAGTTTTAACCACACAGAGATTTAACGAAGAGTACTATACTAAACTTATACAAAGAGGAAGTTACAGTAGATTTGCAGTAAGTGATTTTTTTAGAAGAGAGACTGAGAAAAGACCTGTTATATTAGTAAATTTTTATACAGATACTATCAATCCAATATTAGTGGATAACATGGCTAAAAATAATGATTTTCTGATGGTACATCCGCTAAAAGACAAAGGTGCAAATGGAGCTTATGGTTTTTTAACTGGAGGCATCAAAGCGTATACATCTAACAACACGCATCTTGATGTAAAATTTAGCAAACAAAGAATTGGAGTAAAATATGTTATTGATTTAAAGTAAAAAAAATAGATAGGGTTCTGTTTAAAATGGATAAAGAAAAAATAAGAGAAAATATTGAAAATATAAAAAAAGAAGTCGGCAATAATGCAACTCTTGTTGCTGTCACAAAAACAGTTGACGTTGATACTGTAAAATTTCTAAAAGAGTTAGGCCTAAACGATTTTGGCGAGAACAGGATAGAGGTAGCTGAAGAAAAAATAAAAAAAATTGAGGCAAACTGGCATATGATTGGGCATTTACAGTCAAACAAAGTGAAAAAAGCAGTTAAGCTTTTTCATGTAATTCAAAGCGTTGACTCGGTATCGCTTGCAGAGGAGATAGATAAGGAAGCAAGAAAACAAAATAAAATTATGAAAATATTTGTTCAAGTGAATATTGCAAATGAATCTCAGAAGTTTGGATTTGAAGAAAAAGATGTTAAAGATGCAATTCAAATAATATCAAAACTGGATAACGTCAAAATTGAAGGTTTTATGATGATTGCGCCACACATTGAAGCTGAGAGAACAAGGGTTTATTTCAAAGATATGAGAAAACTGTATAACAGATACAAAAAAGAATATGAGTTGACGAGACTTTCAATGGGAATGTCAAACGATTACAAAGTCGCTATTTCTGAAGGAAGCAACATGGTGAGAATTGGTACAAAGTTGTATGAATAAGGGATAGGTGAGTTTATGTTTTTGATAAACTCGCCATCTTTTGCTCGAGCCACAAAAAAACATTTTTGTTTTCTGTGCGCAGAAAATCATTCCTGATTTTCTTGCGTTTTTCGTAAAAGGTCGTTAGAACAAATCTTTTCGAATAAAAAAAATTAAGAGCATATCTTAACCAAAAGATATAAAAACAGCGCATAAATCGTTTCTTTTATGACAACAGCAACACAAATGTTAACGCTTGAGCACAAGAACATAATAAAGGTAATTGACGCACTTAAAAGAGAATGCGATGCAATTGAAAAAGGAAAGAGTATAGACAAAGAATTCTTCAGTAAATCAATTGATTTCATAAAAGGCTACGCAGACCATTTTCATCACGCAAAAGAAGAAGATATTCTTTTTATTGAATTGAACAAAGATGATGTAAAAATGCACTGCAACCCAACAGGACAGATGCTTCACGAACACGATATTGGAAGAGAATTTGTAATGAACCTTGAAAAGGCAGTAAAGGAAAACAACAGTAAAAAAGTTGTTGAAAACGCTGTAGGCTACGCAAATCTGCTTGAAGAGCACATAATGAAGGAAGACAAAATCCTTTATCCTATGGCTGATGAAGCATTAAGCGAAAAAACACAGAAAGAAATGCTTGGAAAGTTTAACAAGATTGAAAAAGATTCTTCAAAGGAAAAAGACAAATACCTTGCTTTTATCAAAGAAGCTGAGAAAAGGAAATAAGAATTAGGCTTCTTATCGTTTAATTTCTTAAAAATCCTGCGTTATTGAAAAGTTAACCGTCTGTGCAATAAGTTGCATTATTTACAAAGTAAATAACGCAATGCCAGACGTAATCGAACGAAGCGTTTTTGCGTAGTGAGATGTAGTATGGTAACTTTTCAATAATGCCTAAAAACCCAAACAATTAAAAACATACACATATTATAAGAGGATATAATGCAATATAAAGGATTCACGCTTGACAAATTCCAGATAGATGCCATAAATTCTATTGAAAACGGAAACTCGGTTGTTGTCTCAGCGGCAACTGGAACAGGAAAAACACTCATAGCAGATTATATGATTGATAAGTTCTTAAGAGAGCATAAAAGGATTATTTACACATCTCCAATTAAAGCGCTTTCAAACCAGAAATACAAGGAGTTTAAGGAATCCTTTGGCGAAGAAGCTGTCGGACTTTTGACTGGTGACGTTACAATCAACCACGGCGGCCAGATTCTTATAATGACTACAGAGATTTACAGAAACATGCTTGTAACTAAAGACGAGCTTGTAGAGCAGCTAAGCTACATTGTTTTTGATGAGATTCATTTCATAAATGATTATGAGCGTGGAACAGTCTGGGAAGAAGCGATAATATTTTCGCCAGAACACGTAAGGTTTCTTTGCCTTTCAGCAACAATCCCAAACGCAAAGGAATTTGCAGAATGGATTGAATCAATAAAAAAACACAAAGTTGATGTTGTAAAGTACGGTGAGCGTGCAGTGCCGCTAAAACATTTCCTGTATGATATTCAGCTTGGCATAACAACTATTCCTGAACTACGAAAATCGATTGAGCTAGACCGCTATCCTGATTATTATAAAGCAATGAAGCAGAAAAAAAGGCATGATGTGCGCGAAGAAAGAAAGATACCAAACCATATTGATTTAATAAATGAGCTTAAAAGCAAAGACAAGCTTCCATGCATGTTTTTTGTTTTTTCAAGAAGAAAATGCGAAGAGCTTGCAGAGCAGCTTTACAGAAAAAACGATTTCACAACACGGGAGCAAAAAGAGGATATAGTTGACTACATCTCAAAATCGATTCCTCCAGAACTTAGACGCATGGAGTCAGTTCAGTTCATGAAAAAAATTCTCCCAAAAGGAATTGGAGTTCACCACGCAGGCATTCTTCCAGCATTAAAAGAGATTGTTGAGACACTTTTTGGAAGAGGGCTGATATCAGTTCTTTATGCAACAGAGACTTTTGCTGTTGGAATAAACATGCCGGCAAGGACTGTGTGCTTTCACTCTCTAGAAAAATATGATGGTATGAATTTCAGATTTTTAAATTCAAAAGAATATTTCCAATTGGCTGGCCGCGCTGGACGGCGTGGAATAGACAAGGAAGGTCTTGCAATCGCGCTAGTTGAACGAAAAACTTTTGACGCAAACAAGGTTGAAGAATTCACTTCAAAAGATACTGACCCTATAATCTCGCAGTTCAAGCTTTCATACAACACTGTAATCAACCTAATGGATAAGCACACAAAGGATGAGCAGGAAGTAATTCTAAAAAGCAGCTTTGACTATTACTTAAAAAAGAAAGGCGGCCACCAGATAAGGATAATGGCAACATACAACCACATGGTTGAGCGCCTAAAAAAGATGGGTTATATTTCAAAAGAAAACAAGGTGACTGAGAAAGGAAGGTTTGCAACGCATATATATTCAAACGAACTGTTAATAACAGAGTTATTCTGCAGCCCGCTCTATAAAAAATTCACTGACCTTGAGATGACAATTATAATTGCTTCAATTGTTTATGAAGAAAGGTTAATGGATAAATTCAAGAACGGTGACAAAAAAACGTATTTTCATATTGTTGACACGCTTTCAGAAAACGCGTACGCTGAGAAAAAGCTTAATTTTAGAAACGTTGCAAGGATGAACAAGATGGTCACGATGTGGTTTGAAGGCGGACAGTTTGCAGACCTTATGGACTGCACAAGCATTGATGAAGGCGACATAATCAGGATATTTAGGCAGATAATAGACCTTTACAGGCAGATTCTTCGCGCAACAACAGACCATGAACTTACAGACAAAGTAGAGAAATGCATCAAAAAAATCCAAAGAGACATTATTAAGGTTGAGTTTTAGAGAACACAAATAATTTCTTAGGTTTATAATTGTATTTGTCAAGCAAAGTATTCTAATTAGTTTTTATAAGAGATAAATTTAAGTTAATATATTTATATTACTTAATAGTAGTAAAAAACAAAAGATTTATATACCAAAACATGTTAATTGATGTTATGACTAAACCGTTTTTATATGATATTGTAAACGGGATGTCTCATTTTGTAATGGACCCTCTACCCCAAGTTATACAAGAGAGAGGAATGGTTAGCAATTTTGCTCTTGGCTTCTCAGGGATATACTCAGTTGTTAAAATACTACAAATTGCATCAAGAGGAGTAGATAAGTATATTATTCCCGGATTTGATGAAAAAGTTTTGCCAAAATTAGAGAAAGCTTGTATTGCAGGTATTACAGCTGCACCTTTATTATACGCAATAGTAGACCCAGTTGGCGCAAGGGAGATAATGACACAGCACCCAGATTATACTTCCGGAATGATTGGTGTTTATGCAGGGAGCGTAACAGCAGCTGTTCAGGATTTGCATAAAAGAGAATTAAGAAATAAAAACATAGAGGATTTAGTTAAGTGATTCTTATTGTTTCATTAAATTTTAAGCTTATTAGTTATCTGAAATATGATTCTTAAAACATGTTATAAACTGATTCTGGACGTCTTTTCCAAAAACTATTTAAATTCTTCAGTCTAATATAAGCTAATATTGAGGTTTTTGTTAAAAAGAGAGGTTGATATTTATGGCTAATGAGTATGAGATGGTTCCTGAGAAAGATTTTGATTCTTTAAAAAGTGATGTTGAAAGGCTTAAAAAAACGCCTTTAGGCTCAAGCAGTGAAGGCAAAGAGCTTAAAGAATCAATTGACAAACTCAATGATTCAATAAATAACTTGTTGAATCTTTTCAAGACTGCGTCAGATTCGATGAAGGCTGAAAGCCATGACACTGATGTCATGTCAAAAAAGATTGTACCATTCTTTGAAAAAGTTGAAAGACTCTCAGAGCAAAATGAAAAGATTGCAAAAGGGATAGTTGCGCTAGCAGAGATGTTTGACGATTTTAAAGCAAGACAAAGTGGAGAGAGTGCACAAAAACCAAGGCAGAATTTTGAACAACAGATGCCTCAAAACAGGTTCTCACAGCCTCAAAGAGAAATGCAGCCTCCAATGATGCCTCAGTCACCTAATTTTAATATGCCACCTATGGATGACTTCTCGTCACCATTTGGGCCAACAACACAAGGACCGCAGCCTTTGCCAAGAATGGAAATGCCACCGCCGCCTCAAGCTCCACAAAAGAAAAAAATGTTCGGGTTTTAAGGTAACTATGGCTGAGACACTAGCTGATAATAAAGTTGTAATTAATAGAGATGATTTTAAAAAGATTTTTCATCATTTATGTCTTGCAGCAAAAAATCAGACAAAGTTTGAAAGAAGAATTAAAATCTCACCAACACTCGAAAAAAGGATTATTTCTGACAAGATTAACGAGCTAGAAAATAAGCAGCACAACAAATCCGATGACTGGATAAAAAACAGGATTGCAGAGAAAGCCGACGAAAAGTTAAAAACAGATTCAAGAGAATCTGAAATTAAAGATATAAAGAATCATATTCTTGACGTAAAAAAAAGTTATGACACATTGATGCACAACAAGAATGTTAAGAAAGAAAAGCTAAAAGCAATCAAAGACAGACTTCTAAAGCTTGAACACGTTCTAAAAGGTCTTGAGAATAAGAGATAGTTTTTTATTAAATTTAAATTTTATCCTATTGCTGTTGTTACCCATGTTTGTGTTTGCGTGTATGTGCCTGCCGGCATGTA
>JAHFPP010000012.1:8533-23482 GCA_023266675.1 Candidatus Woesearchaeota archaeon | reverse complement strand
TAACAGCATTGGTAACTGGACTTTAGACAAACCAAACTATTTGACAATTGCTAACGATAACGCTCAGCAATTAAGCCAAAACAACACCATAACATCAATAGGAAACTGGAGCGCAGACAAATCTAGTTACGCAACAAACACCAATGTAGGATTAAATTACACCGATTTAAATAATAAAATAACAAGCATAGGAAACTGGACTAATGATAAAACCAGTTATAATACAACGGCGCAATTAACTACGTTATATACAACTAATACTGCTTTAAATGGCAACATAACCTTAGTTAATACAAATATAGGACTAAACTACACTGACCTAAACGGAAAAATAACATCAATAGGAAACTGGACACTAGACAAACCAAACTACGTTTCTGCAACAAACCTTGCTAGTAATATGACTTTGGCGTACAATAATGATACAACACTAAACAATAAAATTAACAGCATTGGTAACTGGACTTTAGACAAACCTAGTTACGCAACAAACACCAACGTAGGATTAAACTACACAGACCTAAACAACAAAATAACAAGCATAGGAAACTGGAGTGCTGATGATATTAATTATAACACAACAGCACAGCTTGATACAAAATATGTTCCATTAACTTATAACTCAACACTTGCAAGAAATGGATCATGTCCTTCAGGTCAGGTTGTTCAGAATACGACAAGTGGAGGAGTACAATGTATTATACCAACAACACCTGGAGGAAGTGATAGTCAGATACAATTCAACAATAATTCTGCAATGGCAGGAGCGCAATATGCAGATATAACTCCTCAGGGTTATTTATGGATTAATAATGCATCAGAACCTCAAACACCAAGTTCCGGGACAGTATTATTTGCAGAAGATAGAGGTGCAGAGACAACACTTGATTATATGGGAGTAAGTGGTTATGCTAAACAGATTCAAACTGGTTTTGCATATGATGACATAAACTTGTATGTTCCTGCAAGAAGTTCAACAACAACTGCTGCTCCTTTAGCTACTGGTTTTACTGCTGTTGCGCCTGTTGGAACTGTCGGTGTTGGAACAATTGATTATACTAGCATTAGAAACAGCATGACTAGAACCACGCTTACTAGCGCTGCAGGGCTTGATGAACTTAAACCTGCAGTTGTTTATTGGGCAAGAGGAAACAGTTCTCTTGCTGCTAATAACGGCGGATTTAAGCTTGTTATGAGATATGATGTTCAGCAGACTGATAATTCTACTAGCGGTTGCTTTGGGATGGTTGGTTCAGTTGCTGCTTATACCATTTCCTCCAATTGTATGAATGGTACTTTATCAACTAATGGCATCTTTGCGGGATTTAATTACACGACAAGAAATCTTACGTATTATGCTGCTAATGGAACAGTAAATATGGTAGCTAAAATAGCTGATTGCGGTTTAAATTATCCAATTGGAAATATTTCAGCATCATCTTTGGCAGTGTATGAAACAACAATATTCTCACAGCCAAATGGAGGGAATGTTTCGTTTTATACAAAAAGACTTGATAACGAATCCATATCACCATGTGTAGTCACGTTATTAGGAAATGATACAAGACTACCAGCTGCAAATACTGTTCTTGCTTGGAGAATGTTTACAGGAAGGACCAATGGAACTGCAGGTACAACTGGTGTCGTGATGGGTTTCAACAAACTCTACATCTCTAAAGACAATTGAGGAGTAGATAGAGGAATATTAAAAATTATGAATAATAAAAAAAGCGTAAAGGAAAGAGAAAAAATTAGAATTATAGTGCTAGTAGCTTTAGCTTTATTATTCATACCATCTTTTGCTTTCGCTCTATCAGGAAACGGCACAACAATAAGCACTGACGCAGAAATCAGCAGTATTTCTTACAGCGCCAATAACAGTAATATATTGTCATATGGAACTGGCGCATCAACTTTCGGGAATTACAGCGCAGCAAATATCAATGGATACTTTGGTTTAGAACTTCAAACACAAAATGACATATCTGCACCGGTTATAACAATTGTTAGCCCAATAAATAATTCAGGTGTAAGCGGACATGACATAACTTTCAGTTACAATATAAGTGATGAATCCAATATAAGTTTTTGCACATTATATATTGACAATAATTATGCAGGAACAGATAATGCGCCAATAATCGGCAATAACGGATTCCTAATCACAAACGTGAATTACCAGACGCACAGCTATTACCTAAACTGCGAAGATTTATACGGCAACTCTGCAAACACGAGCCTGTATCACTTCACAAATTTTGCCATATCACACTTTGACGGGGAAACAACAGACCTTTCAACTGTTAATATAGCTGCTGTTCCAAATTTTACGCTGGCAAAATCAGGACAAGGAAAAGTTGTGTTCTTTGGAATTACAGATTTAAGCGGCGGACTTAATTTTGATAATTTCATTACGATATCAGGCCACTCTATTGTAATAGATTCAGCTTCAATACCTGTATTAAATAAATCCGCAACACTAACACTTTACAATCTTCCATTCAATAATGTTGTAATATGGAAAGACGGAAGTGTCTGCCAAAACTGCAAAGTTGTATCAAATAGCGCAGGAACATTTGTATTCAATGTCACTGGATTCTCAAATTATACAATAACAAGCACAAGCAAGCTTGAAACATTTGCAGATGCGGACACACAGCTAAGAATAATAAATCAGTCAGTAATATTTTTTGCTAATTACACAAATATAACTTCAGGTGCACCTGTATCTGCAACATGTGAGATATCATTTAATACAGGTGGATGGACACCGTTTGTAAGCATGAACTATAATGCATCTTCATTAATGTATGAATATAACAGAAGCTTTGACAACTCAACTCAATACGCCTACCAAGTTAACTGCACCCCACTTGTTTTTGGTTTTGACAGCATTTTATTATCCAATGTGATAACAATTAGCAGTGGCACTCAAGGATTTGCAGAGTTGAATATAACTGAAGTTGGTACATCAAGATTTAATGACTCACGTGATGGCGGAGTAGCGCAAACAATAAGCGGTAACGTTTCAAGAATGGATTTTAATCTTGCACAAACCACAAATGCCTGGCAGGGTTATTACGGAAGTATTTCTGCAAAAATAAAACTTGGTGACAGCACAGGCAATAGCCTTTATGATTGGGGCAACATATCAGTTTCCGGAGAGATACTCGCAGCAAGGTCAATAAACATTGACTGGAATACAATTGACTGCGCAAATGCCGCCAATATAAATTCTGAAAATACGTTTTTGGGAAAATCTGCTTCAGCTGATGACAGTGTGACAAATACTTTTACACTAACTACTCATCCCGGGTTTGTTATTGCATCAAACATGATATCAAATTGTTATTCAACAAAACTTAACGGACCGACAGGAGTTAAGGATGAAAACTTTTGGAACGTGATACTTGGAGACAATAATGGCGGCGGAAACATAGTTTATGCAAATATATTGAAAAATGATGTGATAGGTTTCACAAACGAGACAGTAGATTTTGAGCTTCTTGTTGCCGCAAAGAATTATCAATTGACAGGATACTATTTCTATCTGCAGTTAGAGTAAAGAATTATAGAGATATAATATAGGCTATATGCGTATATAATATAGGTATAGATAAAATATATTACAAATAAAAGATTAAGATAGTTAAAATAGATTGTACAAATTTAGGATAATAATAAAAAAATAGAGAATGTTATATATAATGTAATAAGATTTGACAAGAATATAAGAATTAATCAATTATTTTTCTGCTCATATAAACTTTAAACCCGGAACCTTTGCCAATGCGCTCAACGTTTCCAAATACTTCCTTCATTTTTTTTTCAAGAGTTTCTCCACCCTTATTATGCCGTGCTACAAGCTGAAATGAGCCATCATTTTTTAGATGGGTATGTGCACCTTCAATTATTTTGAAACAAACTTCTTTGCCTGCGCTTTGAGGCGGGTTAGACAGAATAACATCAAACTCTTCGGAAACATTTTCGTATAAGTTACTTTTTCTTGCCTCTGCATTTTTCAGCCTGTGATTTTTTATGTTAGTGTTTGACAAAAAAACCGCCCGCTCATTTATATCAGTCATCAAAACCCGAATATTATTGAATTTTGCGAGTGTGATTCCAACAGCTCCGTATCCGCAGCCAATGTCAAGGACAAAGTCATTGTCGTTTAATATGCAGTTTTCAATAAGAACTCTGCTTCCAATATCAAGCTCTTTTTTTGAAAAAATTCCGTCGCTACTAAATAAATTATATTTGTTTCCTTTGACTGCTATTTCTATTTCAAATAATTTCAGTTTCCCTTCTTGTTTTTCAGAGTAATAGTGTGTCATAGATAGAAGAAGTTATGATTTCTATAAAAACGTTTTGAGTTATAGACATAACAGATTATATACTAATTTTTTTGTAAATAAATTTAAGCAATATAGAAATAAAAACAAAAAGATTTATATAGGCATAGTATCAATAACCATTGTAAAATGAATAAAAATTTAAAATTTAACTCAAAAACTTTTGTTTTTCTAGCACTATTAACAATGATTATGCCTGTAGCATTCGCAGGCTGGTTTGATTTCCTTGACGGCGGAATTACTGGAAAAGTTGCCACAGGAACTCATAACGTTACTCTAACAACAGGCAACTCTGGACCAACAGTTACTGCTGTATACAGTGCACAAAGTACTTGGGATTTAACACCTGGTCCGACAGCAACAACACCTGTGACAATATACTTTGAAGCAGATGACCCAAACGGCAATTTTGACTTAAATGATACAACATCAGAAATCTCATTAAATTTATCAACTGAAGGAGTAAGAACTGCATCACCGTGTACAAGAGTTGCTAATTTATCAGCAACAAAATCAAATTATACATGCGTTGTAAACATGAAGTATTATGACGTAACTGGAAACTGGCAGATAAACGTATCAATATCAGATAAATACTCAGTTCCTGCTACAGGATATAACACTACAGCACATGCGTATATAAATTCTAATTTAAACATACAGATTGTTCAGCCAGCAACATTATCATGGACAAGCGTAACTTCAGGAAACAGAAACGTAACTGCGCAAGCACCAATAAATATCAGTAACGTTGGAAATCAGAATGTTGCAAATTTATCCGTAACAGCATATGACTTAAGCGGTGCAGGATACATAAATGCAGCTAATTTTACAGCAAGTAACCAAAGCTTAAATGTCTGTGCAGGAAATGTATTGGCGAATAATAGTGCTGTAAACATAACTGGCGCAAACATACCAAGAACAACGTATCCATCAGAACCATTAAATAATCAAAGCATTTATTACTGTATACCAACTGTGCCTAACTTAGCTGCAGGATCATACACGCAGATACAGAGTTGGGTAACAACTGCGATAGGATAAAAAAAAGAGGTTAAATAACAATGAAGTATAATACTATAGTAAGCAGCATAATAATATTATTCTTGCTAGGCATAAATGTAAATGCGCTTGGTGTATCAACAGTTAACTCTGTTACCATTCCTTTACAGGTTTATCCTGGACAAACAACAACAACAGATATGTATATATCAAATGAGGAAGCTCAAGAAGTTACAGTAAAAGGAACTGTAATTGAAGGAGCCGAGATAGCTAGCATAGTGAATCCAAAAGATACATATGTTATTTCTCCAATGAATGGTGACATAAACAAAAACAGGTATAATGTTCAGTTAAAAGTTCAAATACCTTCAAATGCAGAAGTAGGAAAAGAATATACAATCAAAGTTAATTTTGAACAGGTAAATGTTGCAGGAAATGGCATGATTACTATGGGTGCAGGCATAACAAGGATTATACCTGTTAAGGTTATACCAAAAGAGGTAGTTGCAACTCCAGTCCAAGTAACAACAAGTAATACACAGCAAAAATTCCCAGTAGCCATTGTATTAATTGTACTTGTAATTGTTGGTGTTGTAGCATACTTTGTATGGAAGAATAAAAAGAAAGTACCACCACCAGTTCCTCCTCAAACACCGGTTCAGGAAACACCTAAATAATTTTTTTATTTAAATTTCATTTTTTCTTATACAAATTTTCTTAGTTTACAAACATTATAAAGTATTTGTAGAGATATAATCCGGTTGTTTTTAATCTTAAAATATGAAAAAGCTTATTAACCAATACATACAGAAATAGTGAATAGGTGGATGGGTATTAAGAAAAAAATAAGTTTACTTGTAATCTGTATTATTTTTACGGTTATATCTGTTAATGCTGTAGATATGACTGGAAGAGTTATTAGGGACATTACAGGCAATCTTGCATACGGTACGTTTCAGGCAGGACTTTGCATAGTTGCACCTACAAATTTTTCATCCAGTTGCCCGTCAATTTTTTATGATAATGGTACAATTGACTGCGAAGTAACATCTTATGGTCACAGCGTTAATAATTATTCCTCTTATTTTACAACTAATAATACTCTTTTTAACATAACTAACGACGGATTGATATACAAACCGGATTTCAATATTACAGATATTGGAAACCATAGCGCAATTATTACTGCAAACTACACAGATGAATGCGGAAAT
Organism: Candidatus Woesearchaeota archaeon; assembly: GCA_023266675.1. Classification (GTDB taxonomy): domain Archaea; phylum Nanobdellota; class Nanobdellia; order Woesearchaeales; family BM511; genus JAHFPP01. The sequence continues at coordinate 16,914 of JAHFPP010000012.1, read as the reverse complement.
AAAAGCACTGTCATTCCTTATGATTTTGAAGTATTAAGAGTAACAAACCACGCACCTGTATGCAGAAGGGTTAAAGATCAAAACATCACCCAGGGAGACACAATAAGAATAAGAATGAGTTCATACTGTGAAGATCAGGATTTTGATCCGCTAAGTTATGAAGGATTTGCCAACATAGAACAGCTTGGATTTACAATAACTATTCAGGAAGATGAATTAGTATTAACTACAACTGACTGGTTTTATGGTGAAATCCTTGTATATTTCACTGCCACAGACACCAAAAATGCAAGTGACTCAACTAACTTGATTAAAATACTTGTTGATGCAGCATCGACACCAACAAATAGTCCATCTTCAGGAGATAGCAGCTCTTCGTCTTCAAGTTCATCTAGTGCTTCAGACAAAAGAACTGTGATTGTATGTAATCCGAAATGGAAGTGCACAGAATGGGGTGCATGTTCTATAGGAGGATATCAGGAAAGAAGCTGTGTTGATTTAAACAACTGCAATATGACTGCAACAAAACCGAATACTACACAATCATGTATTTATGTTCCAACATGCTTTGACGGGGTAAAAAATGGAAATGAGATGGACGTCGACTGCGGAGGCTCCTGCACAAAACAATGCATTGACCCGCAAACATGCTTTGATGGAATAAAAAATGGAGACGAACTTGACATCGACTGCGGAGGCTCCTGCACAAAACAATGCCCGAATATTGAACAGCCTTTGATTTTAAGTTCGCCAAGATACGTTTTTATAATATTAGTTATAAGCTCATTGACATTGATTGGTTATTATTTAATCAGGAAAATCCCTAAGAAGTTAAAAGTTAAAAAATTAATGAGAATAGAGGGAAGCAAAAAATCAGGTATTGAACTTATGGCAATGCTTGATGAATTGGAGAGTAATATTCTAAAAACTAAAGTTGAGATAACACTTTCAAAACTTGCAAATGTAATAGAGCAGTATTTAATGATAATACTGCAGACTGAAGAGATAGACACATATGAAGAACTGATTAAAAGAATGACATCATCAAATATTAAAATCGGATTGAAAGAAGTTATTTTAAGCATTTATAAGGATATATCCGAGATTGAGTTTTCACAGAAACAAACAACCAGAACAGAGGCTTTGCTTCTGATACATGAATCAAAAAACATAGTGAGCACAATAATTTCGCCAAAAGAATATATTCCTAAAGAAATAACAATAGTTAAAGAAACGAATGATACTGATTCATTGTTTAAAGTATTAATAGACGCAAATTACAATCTTTTAAGAAATAAGATGTGGGACAAGAACAAAATAAAAATATTCAGAGACACGTTATTGTCAAGAAATGTTAAAAATAAATTTTTAATAAATTCATTTAACAGATTTTTAAAATTAGAATGGAATAAATATGCAAAAAACAAATAGGTTGATATTATTTGTAATAATAAGTGTAATTCTTTTTAAGAGTGTGACCTCTTTAAGTTTTGTCAGTTCGCCATATATGGATAACACAACTGAAACTTACCAAAGCATGCTTTGTTACTGGAACGCAACAAGCGATACATCATCTTCCAATGTAACATGGTACAATTCGTCAACATTATACTCTGGTCCATCAGCAGCATCTTCCCCCGCGGTGATAGGAACCAATATCATAAAGAGAAATGAGATATGGATGTGCAAAGTTACAATTTCAAATGGAACAAATACAATTAGCGAAAATACATCAATAACAGTGAAAAATGGACGTCCAAAGAATTTAAAGATGTACAACAGCACAAATAGTGATGTTGGATTGAATATTACATTATATGAGGATAATTCATACTCATTTCATCTTAATGCCACAGACCCTGATTTAGATACTTTAAAATATGGTGACCCTTTTAGCTCGATTCCTGGAAACTCAATACTCAATGTGATAACAGGAGCATTCACATGGACACCTTCAACTGATGCTGATGCAGGAAGTTATAATGTTACATTCATCGCATATGACCCACCTTATAACAGCATAGAATCCCTATCAATCATAATGGGAGTAGTTGCAGTAAATGACGCTCCTGTATTTAGCTCTGTTTCTGATAGGACTTCTACAGAAGGAGTATATTTTGAATATAATATTTCGGCAACTGATGAAGAAAATAATTTCCCATTAAGATTTGAAATAGTAAATGACAGCGGATTAAATCTTGGGATTCAAAATATTTCAAATACAACTGTGAGAATATATTTCAACCCGCAGTTTTATCAGGCAGGGAATCACACAGTGAGTATAAGAGTTAATGATTCAAAAAATGCATCAACTTCTGCACAGTTTGTAATAGAAGTTATAGGAGTAAATCATCTTCCAAACATAACATACATACAGAATTCATCAGGAGTACAGGGTGGGGCATTTTTAATGCAGGTAAATGCAACCGACATTGATGTCAATGATACACTTATCATGTCTATAACTTCAAACTGCCAGAATTATCCGAATATATGGAATGCATCTGTGACTCAATTTAATAATTCAGCAAATAATTCATATTGGATAATCAATGTCACAAACTTGACAAATAATTATGTAGTATGCAGAGATGTAATAATAAGCGTGAATGATCATAAACAGAATTCATCATCTGACTATAACATGACATTGAATATAACAAACATAAATGACGCACCAATAATATATGACAACAGCAGCTATTCAACAAACTTAGCAAATAATATAAATATTTATAGTCTAAGAGGATACCAATTTGTAAGATTTGACTATAGGCTGAATTTTACTGATCCTGATATAGATACATATCAGGGGGACAATGTAAACTTATCAACTAATTTCTCAGAATTTGACATAAACTTCAGCAATGTAAACGGAAGAATAAATTTTACCACAAATAATTCAGGGATATATTATATTTATGTAACAGCAAGCGACGCATATGGGCTTAGCGCAAATAAAACATTAATTTTAAACATTACGCAGCATTCACTTCCATATTTTAATAATATAGTTAATGTGACAATTAATGAATCTGAATTATTTTATTATGCAATAAATGCAAGTGGTGAAAGCAATCTTACGTATTATACAAATGCGTCCATATTTACAATAAACAGCACCACAGGTGAAATAAATTTTACACCATCTCAATTAGATATAGGAAATTACAGCATACTTGTTTGGGCTGTAGATGATGTTGGTGCAACAAATTATTCGACATTTTGGCTTAATGTAATAAATAAAAATGATGCCCCGGTACTTTCAGGCTTTTCTGATTTTAACAATGTACCGCTTGTTGTAGGCCACTCGTTTTATTATAGATTTAATGCCTCAGACAATGATTTAAACCTCCCTGCACAGTATAGTTATGACAGTCTTACATATTACACAAATACAACAATATTTACAATTAACACTACAAGTGGCGAGATATTTTTCACGCCATCCTCATCGGATATAGGAAACCATTCAGTTAATATTGGTGTGAATGACAGTCTTGGTTTATACAACAACAGGACATTGAGTTTCACAATATACAATATAAGTCAGGCTCCAAATATAATGAACATAACGCCGTATGGTACACCTTTAAGCACTTACACTAACTTTGGATGGATTAGCACAGTAGGGTTTAATGGAGTAACAGGCATAAATATCTCCGAGAATATGAGCGTAATATTTAATCATACAACAGTCAATCCTGAAAGTTATGAAACTGTAAATTATTCATGGTTTCTTAATGGAGTTTTGAAAAGCACAGATTATTCGTACAGCCACAATTTTGATTTTTTTAGCAACGGTTCTTACAATGTAACACTTATTGCCAACGACAGCCATTACAGCAGCTCAAACTTTACATGGATTGTGAATGTTACAAACGTTAACAGACCCGTAGTTTTTTTAAATCCGATTGATAACAGAACAGGGAATAAGTCAATAACTGGCAAGACAACTGTAAGCCCATTTTTTACATTAAGCAATAATGGCACATTTTATGACCCTGATGATGATATTGATTCCAATGGAAGAATTGATGATAATGAGACAAACAATCTTGTATTTTCATATAATTGGTCTGGAGACGGTCTTTCTGATGCGTTGACTGTTGAATTAAATTCTACTGACGGAACGTTTACTCCTCTTAAGACAGCCCAGACAGCGTATACGTTTATGGCCAGTGATGGAGTGTCAAATGCCACAACAAGCAAGGTTTTTTTTAACCTGACTGTAAGCAGCCAAAGCGGTCAAAACACACAGACAACAACAGTTACTCGTACGGTTACAAGGGTAAACAATGTTTATAAGCAGGTAGAAGTTGATAAAATAAAGACTATCAGCCTTATTGTTCCGCAGTCTGCTATAATGTATGATAATAATACGCTTGTTATTCCAATAACGCTTGAAAACAATGAAAATTCAACAATTAAAGGAATAAACCTTAGCGCATCTACAAATAACAGTGAAATTAAGATGTATTTTGACAAGAATTATTTTCCAGAAATACTTCAAAATGATAAGGAAACAACTTATTTGAGGGTTAATTCTTACAGAACGCAGGGGAAATATGAGATAAGCATAAGCGCTTTAGTTAGTGAGCCATCATTTAATGATACGGCAATGGTTATTGTGAGTTCAATACAAAAAGAAAATGATAAGGACCCTGAATCAACTACTAAAACAATGATAAGTTTTGCAAAAGACCTTTTAAGCACAAATCCAAAATGTCTGGAACTGAATGAAATGTTTAATGATGTGGAAAAAGATTTAAGCCAAAAGAAGTATGATAATGCGCAAAAGAAAATTGATGAGATAGTGAAAACATGCAGATACCTGAATTCAGAGAAAACACTAATTAATGAAGAGCCAAAAAATATATACGTAAGTATGCAAAGAATAAAGAATAATCCGCAGATATTTTATACGATGCTTAGCGTTATAATGCTTTCTCTTGTAGGAGTAGGTTATTCGATATATTATACAAATAGAAAAGTAAAACATGATTAATATTAGTTATTTCACATCTTTTTCTTTATAGAATTCGCATAGTTTAGAAGCAGGGGATAGTAATAAGTTTTATTGTCAGTATCAAGTTTGCTATAAAATCTGAATAAGTTGTTATATATATTGATGGCGTTTTTGGTGTTTTTTCTTGAAATCTCAAAGTGCCCAAGAGTTAACAAGAACCAAATGTTTTCTTCATAGGTAAGAAATGGGATTATCTCATTATAAAAATAATATTTCTTGTCTTCTTCAATTTTTGAAAATAATTTTTTTATTTCTGACACCAGTCTTTCTTTTTGAGTAGTCTCTTTTGTAGTCTTAAGATTGGTAACCAAAAGATTTATGCTTGGAAGCGTTTTGCATAGGTAATAATATTCCTTTGAAAAGCGCTCTTTTTGGGTATCAGGAAGGTAGTTATAGTACCCTATTAGAAGGGTTATTAAATCATCTGAGAAATTTATGTTTTTTATGTTGTTTATGTTATTTTTCTTTTTTAATAATTTTAGATTTGATTCGAATTTTGATATTATTTTGTTTTTATTATGTTTATATATCTTATTCATTAAAGTCATATGATACGCTCTTCTTTGCGCGTTGATTTCATCAAGTGCGATTTCAAAATCGGTTATAATATTAAATATTTCTTCCTTTGTATATGTTTTATTATTATAGTCTATCTGGATGAGTTTCATAAAGATTCCATCCACTTTCTCTATAGTGACTTTGTCAATATTGAAGTTTTTTAGCATTAGGATTAGTTCATGTTCTGTAAGAAAGTTATCTGATTTCAATATGGATATGAAGTAGGATTTGAAACAGGATGTGACGTCCTGATATATCTCCTCTTTAGTTTTTAAGTCGGAGAGATTTTTGATAGTTTGAATGTTACGTTTAGTAGTAAGATATATTATTTTTTCAGTTTCCTTCTCATCTTTTTCTTTTTTTCTAAACATTTTTTTCTCCTATTAGTTAGCGACAATAATCTCGCATAATCTTTTTCGCTAACTAATGTTTGAAAGACAAAACAGTTTATGTCTTACTTTTGTCTTTCATTATATTAAGGAAATATTCTGAATCTGGTGTTGTCAAGCAGCCAAAAAATAAATAAAACAACCAGTATTGCCAGAAGTGTTGAGTTTCGCATATTATATTCAACATATCCTGCTTTATTATCCTCATTTAACTTTGCCATAAAGGTTGTGATGTTATAATCTTTTTTTAGGTTTAAGTAAGTTGATTCTGTAGCTTTTGATATTGCCATTAAACTTTCTTCATCAAGATGTGAAAGCACACCTTGTGCATCAGGAACGTCCAGAAATTTGCCGCCCTCTTTTGTGCCGACGCCTATTGTTATTATTTTTATGTGTTTTTCTTTAGATTGTGTAATTGCGTTTGAAAGTGACGTCCCTGCTGTTTCCTGGCCGTCTGACAAAAGTATTATTGTTTTTGAACTGTTGAAAACTGTAAATCCCTGTATGGCTGACACCAGAGCAAGTCCGATATCTGTTCCTGTATTCTCAATTTTTGAATCCTGTATCGCATTTAATACCAGTGATTTATCATCTGTTAATGGTTCATTTTGGAGTATTGTTCCTGAAAAGCTGATAAATCCTATCTTTGAATTTTTGATGTTGTTTACAATTTCTGTTGATGTTTTTTTGGCAGCCATGAATCTGTCTGGGTCCATGTCTCTGGCGTTCATGCTTGCGCCAGAATCCAAAACAATGTAATAATCAGAATTTGTTACTGGTGCTTTATACCAGACGCTAGGGTCAATTAACGAAACTATCAGAAGTGACGTCAAAAGCAGTATAAAAAAGAGGGTTGTCAGATTTTTTGTGATTGTTGTATCTGTATAAACGCGTTTCATTGCATTAAAATTCCCAAATTTTAACGCCCTTCGCTTTACATGTATAATAAAATAGAAATGAAGGAAAAAGATTAGAGGTATGATTAAGAAAAGTATTTCAAACTGAGGATTCCTAAATGTTATATCAAATTCGGTTATCATTTTATTATTTTTGACTTTTTCTCCAAAAAAGTTAAAATGCTTTTCTCATAATCTTCAGTTGTTTCAATTATAAGATAAGATGAGTTCGCGCGCTTAAATACCCTGTCTATGCTTTTTTCATCATCAATTATGCCTTTATTGTAATTTTTTTGCGCTTCTTTGGTGTCAATGATTATCTTTTTTGAAGAGCTTGGGTCTTCAAGAGTGAAGTATCCTACGTTATCAGGGAGTCTTCTGTCAAGTCTGTCTCTTACGCATATACCTATGATAAAATGATTCAAGGAGGATATCTCAATATATTTCTGCCAGTCATCGCCAAGATTGATGAAGTCTGATACAATAACAATTATTGTTGGGGTTGTGAATATTGACAATAAATTTTTTATTGCATTTTTTAAACTGCATCCACCTCCATAATTTTCTACTTTTTTTAGTTCTGTTATGATATCAAAATACTGTCTTGAACCTCCTTTTGGCATTATTGTTTTTACAATCCTGTCATTAAAAAAGCATATTCCGGAAGAATACCCTCCAAGCTGAATTGCAAAAGATAATCCTGCAACTATTTCTGCGGCATATTCGCATTTTAACTTGTCGCCTGATGAAAAAAGCATTGTATCTGAGACGTCAACCAGAAATAGCAGGTTAATCGCTTTTTCCTCAATTGAATCCCTTATCAACAATTGATTTGCCTTTAGTGATGCTTTCCAGTCTATTCTTGACGCGTCATCAGTAAGGTTATATTTTCTGAAATCCTCAAATTCAATACCTCTGCTTTTAATCTTGCTGAAAATGTTTCCAAAAAGAATTTTATTTATGATATTTTTATTTGAGATAAATTCATGTTTAGAAGCGGTAGGCTTCAAATCTGCTTTGAATTCTTTTAGATCCATTTTAGTGTATTGAAACAACAGATAGTATTTCATCTATGACATCATCAACCTTAATCTCTTCAGCCTGACCTTCATAGTTTAAGGTTATCCTATGTCTTAATGTTAAATGTGCAACTTCCTTAACATCCTGTGGGGTTACATAGGTTCTTCCATTCAAAAATGCTCTTCCTTTTGATGCGATGAATAATGCTATTGTACCCCTTGGTGACGCTCCAAAACTCAAGTACTGCGCAGTTTTTAATTTATACTCCTTCGGATTTCTTGTACAGTCTATCAACCTCACAATATAATCTTCAATTTTCTTGTCAAGATATACATCCTTTACAAAGTCCTGAACCTGTTTTATGAGGTCTGGTGTAAAGAATGATTTTATGTCAAAGGAGTCAAAGCTAAAAAGAGTCATATTTTGTGATAAAATTAACGCTTCCTCTTTTTTATTAGGGTACTTCATTATTATTTTAAACAAGAACCT
>JAHFPP010000012.1:0-8523 GCA_023266675.1 Candidatus Woesearchaeota archaeon | reverse complement strand
CAACCTGCGCTTCAGGAAGTGCGTATGTTCCAAGTGTCTCAACAGGGTTTTGTGTTGCCATTACAAAAAAAGGAGACGGAAGCTTGAATGTTTCTTTGCCTATTGTTGCCTGTCTTTCCTGCATTGATTCAAGAAGCGCTGACTGAACTTTTGGAGGGGCCCTATTTATCTCGTCTGCTAAAATAAAATTTGCGAATATAGGACCTTTGACTGTGTAAAATCCTCGTTTTTCATCATAAGCTGTTATGCCGACTATGTCTGATGGCAATAAATCCGGTGTAAACTGTATTCTTGAATATTGACAGTTGAGTATTTTTGATATTGCCCTTACAGTAAGTGTCTTACCTATTCCTGGAACTCCCTCAATTAGACAGTGTCCGTTGCACATCAATGCAAGTATTATTGCGTCAACTATCTCTTTTTGTCCAACAACAACATTGCCTATCTCTCCCCGTATTGAGTCAAAAAGGTAAAGGCAGTCTTTTAACTCCTTTTGCAATTCAGATGTCTCATTGTTTTGGTTAACATTTGATATGTCAATATTATGGCGGATGTTTGTTATGAAATTATCATTGCGAGAAATTTGTTTAATTTCATTTTTGACATCTGGAAGTTTTGGTATCTCAACAGTCTTAACTTCTGTCTTAAAGGTATTAGGAAATTTTAGCGAAGGTATAGGTTCAGGTTTTATTGATTTTGGTATATTTAAAGGTTTAACATCTTCTTTTTGCATATTTGATAGAGAAATAGAAGGGATTGAATCAAATTTAGCTGCTTGGATTTCATTCTTGATAATTGATTCTGGTTTTGGCTCATCATAACGTCTTAGTTTTGCATTAATTTCTTCGATAGACGGAATGTTTTTAGATGTTTTTTTAGAGAACAATTTATGACTGGATACAGACTTAGAAATATTCATAATTTTATTGACTACACCCCTTTTATTATCCACTTAATCACCCTCTCTTTTAAAAAACCCTTTTTTTTATAGTTATTGCGTCTCTTCTTTAAATAGTTTATTGTCTTTGATTAAAAATAACAAGTTTTAAATATAAATTTACTCATAAAAAACAAAGTGGGGGAGTGAATGAGTAAAAAAGAAGTTCATAATCTGAAAAAGAGAGAGTTCATTAAAAAAGATATTTTAGCAATTAATATTTATGGTGAATTAGATATTTTAAAAAAATTAATTTTATTAAAATTTAAATATAGTTTTTATCAATATAACTCAATAAGTTTGGATAGTAAAAATGACATTTAATTTAGTTAACGTTGCAACAATCAATTGTTTGATTGCGAAAGTAATGCCTGCAGATACCTCACTCACACAACTAGGAACTACTCCTGCATCTAACCATATTTGGAAAATTAATAGTATCATGTGTTCAAACGTTACAGCGGTCCCTGCAGCAGTCACATTGAGTATTTACCCTAACACCACACCCACAGGTACGCCGACGAGAATTGCATATCAAATAGTTGTTCCAGGCAACGCTACACTAATTGTAATAGATAAATCTACTTCATTCTATTTACCTGAATCATACAGTATCGGGGTGACGAGCAGTATTGGCGCGGCAATTGAATATACATTAAGCTATGAGGACCTCTCATAATGAAATTTCCTGGTAAGATTATAACGAACAGCGCAATAGTACCAGTAGGTGGTTGGCCTGGAAGCGCTTCTGGTATCTGGACGCTTGACGAAGCAATATATTATAACCAAGCAGGAACGTGGCCAACATTGCTTGGTGTTGAAGATATCTTCTCCGCTTACACCTATACCGGCAACGCATCAACTCAGACGATAACAACAGGTGTGAATCTTAGCTGGTTGGGTGGATTGGTTTGGATTAAGGATAGGAGCGCTACTAATTCACCACAACTTATAGATACTATTAATGGTGTGAGTTCAGAGTTATGTACAGACGGCACATCAGGTAGTTATTCGGCAAGTACGGTTTTAAGTTCATTTAATTCAGATGGATTTACATTAACTAATTGGGGAGGTGGAAATAATAATACTGATAATTTTATTTCCTGGTCTTTCGCTCAATCACCTAAGTTCTTCAAAATAGCGCAAGCCACGGTCAGCGGAGGAGTAACAGCAACAGTTGATCTATCAAGCCTTGGCACTGTTGGAATGGTCACTGTCAAACGAACAGATTCAACAAGCGCATGGTTCACCTATCACCGCTCCTGTACAACTGGAAAACTCGTCTATTTCAATACGACAGCCGCAGAAACTACTGACGGTTCAATTACACTTTCAGGAACTACATTATCTCTTGTTGGAGGAACGATAGCAAATGGAACTTATATCATTTATGCATGGGCACACGATACGAGTAGTACAGGAATGATTCAGTGCGGTGAATTTACAAGTGATGGTAGTGGAGGATGTTCTGTAAATTTAGGATGGGAGCCACAACTACTTTTAATAAAACCTAAAAGTTCTGTTTATGGATGGAGTTTATTTGATACTGCTAGAGGTTTTTGTCACGCAGCAAGCGGAGATAAACAGCTCTATCTTAATACTAATGCAGTAGAAGATGTATTTGATGTAAGTACAGAAGTGTTATATCCAACTGCAACTGGGTTTGCAGGTACTACTGGGCTTGGCGTTACGCAAACAAGGATATATCTTGCTATCCGTCGTGGTCCGATGAAATTCCCGACAGTTGGGACGCAGGTTTATAACGCGATTGCGGTAACAAGTGACGCCACAAATAATAGGATTATTACTGGCGTGGGTTTCCCACCTGACTCTGTTTGGGAAATGACTCGCAACTCGGCCGGGAATCAAGGACACATTGGCTCTCGTCTTATTGGTGGAACTGCTTTTTTGTATCCGGCGAGTACATCAGCGGAAGTGGCAAACAACAACTATATCGCATCCTATAACATGGACGGATTCACTGAGGGGTCAAGCGCCGGAAGTACAGGAGTTAATTATACCGGAGAAACTCAGATCTTTTGGAATCTCCGTCGCTATCCTGGCGTGTTTGATGAGGTTTGTCATACAGGAACAGGAGCCAATAAGACAGAACCTCATAATTTAGGAGTAGTTCCTGAACTAATGATTAACAAGGGACGAGCTGGGTTTGTCTCAGATTGGTATATGTATGACAAAGATATTGGCGCAACTAATATTGTTTATCTCAACTGGACAGATGCTTCTGCGGCTGATGCAACAACTTGGAATAATACGGCACCTACCGCATCAGTAGTAACTTTTGGGTCGAGATCACAGACTAATGGTGTAGGTCTTAATTTTGTTTGTTATCTTTTCGCAACACGTTCTGGAATCTCCAAGGTTGGTTCATATACTGGCAATGGTTCATCACTCACACTTGATATGGGTTTCACAACAGGTGCGAGGTTCTTCATGTGCAAGAGAACTGATTCAACAGGTGACTGGTTTGTGTGGGATTCAACTAGAGGAATAAATGCAGGTAACGACCCCCATTTGTCTTTGAACACAACAGCTGCAGAAGTAAACACTACAGATGACGTTGATTCAGATAACTCTGGAATAATTGTAAATGAAAACGCTACAACACACATCAACGTTAATAACGCAACTTATATCTACCTAAGTTTTTCATAGATTTTTATTTCATAAAGGAAGTAAATATATTTATTAATATTAATAAAATTACAAGATTAAGAATGTAAAGTTTAATATTAAAGAGTTCATATATCCAGATTCACTACATCTTTTGCGTGTTTTTCTATGAAGTCACGGCGCGGCTCTACTTCGTCACCCATTAGTATTGTGAACATTATGTCTGCTGCTACTGCGTCTTCAATGGCTATCTTTTTTAGACTTCTGTTTTCAGGATTCATTGTTGTTTCCCAAAGCTGCTCAGGGTTCATCTCCCCTAGTCCCTTGTATCTTTGAAGCGAAATTCCCTGCTTGTCTCCAAGTTCAATCATTATTCTATCTTTTTCTTTGTCGTCAAGCGCGTATTGCTTTGAGTTTCCTTTTTTAATTAAGTATAATGGAGGCTGAGCTATGTAGACAAATCCGTTCTCAATAAGCGGCTTCATGTATCTGTAAAATAATGTGAGTAATAGCGTTGAGATATGCGCGCCGTCGACGTCTGAATCTGTCATTATTACTATTTTATGGTATCTTAGTTTTGACAGATCAAATTCTTCGCCTATGCTGCAGCCAAGAGCTGTTATTATTGTTATTATCTCGTTGTTTTCCATGACTTTATTTATTCTGGCTTTTTCAACGTTGAGTATTTTTCCCTTAAGCGGAAGTATTGCCTGGTATTCCCTATTTCTTCCCTGCTTTGCACTTCCACCTGCGCTGTCTCCTTCAACTAAGTATAATTCGCATTTCTTTGGGTCTCTTTCTGAGCAGTCTGCGAGTTTTCCTGGTAGTGCTGATGATTCAAAAATTGACTTTCTTCTTACTAAATCTCTTGCTTTGCGCGCTGCTTCGCGTGCATGAGCTGCTGAGAGTATTTTTCCAATCATGAGTCTTGCAATCTTTGGATTTTCTTCAAAGAATGTTGAAAGAGCAGATGATACTATTGAGTCAGTTATTCCTTTTATGTCTGAATTGCCTAGTTTAGTTTTTGTCTGCCCTTCAAACTGAGGCTCTGGGATTTTAAGTGAGATTATTGCTGAAAGTCCTTCTTTGATATCGTCGCTTGTTATTTTTAACTCATCCTTTAGCATGCCGTTTTTTTCTGCATAGCTGTTGAATGTTCTTGTCATCGCTGTCTTAAAGCCAGAGAGGTGTGTTCCTCCTTCGTGGGTGTTTATGTTATTTACAAACGAGTAAACGTTTTCGCTGTAACCATCGTTGTACTGAAGCGCGACTTCTATATGAGTTGCATCTTTGTCCTTTTCAAAAAAGATTGGTTCATGAAAAACGTTTTTGTTTTTGTTTAGAAATGTTACAAAAGAAAGTATTCCGCCTTCGTAGAAGTATTCCTCTTCTTTTTCTGTCCGTTCGTCATTGAATTTGATTCTTATTCCTTTGTTTAGAAATGCGAGTTCCCGAAATCTGACTGTGAGAATTTCTGATTGGAATTCAACTGTTTCAAAAATTTCAGGGTCTGGAGAGAACACAACTATTGTTCCGACTTTGTCTGTTTTTCCTATCACTTTTACGGCTTCGTCTGGCGTTCCTTTGAAATATTTCTGGTAGAATATTTCTCCGTCTCTGTGAACAAAGACTTCAAGAACTGATGAAAGCGCGTTAACAACTGAGACTCCTACTCCGTGAAGTCCGCCTGAAACTTTATATGTTCCTTTGTCAAATTTTCCGCCTGCGTGAAGTTTTGTCATGACTACTTCAAGCGCTGAAACGTTGTATTTTGGATGAATGTCAACTGGGATTCCCCGGCCATTGTCTATCACTTCAACTGAGCCGTCTTTACGTATCTTGATTATTATTTCTGTGCAAAACCCTGCCATTGCCTCGTCTATTGAGTTATCAATGACTTCGTAAACTAAATGGTGAAGTCCTCGTGGTCCAGTGCTTCCAATGTACATTCCTGGTCTTTTTCGTACTGCGTCAAGGCCTGAAAGAACGGTGATATTGTTTGCGTCATACTTTGCGTTGAGTTTTTCGTCGGCCATTTTTAATTAAGTTTTTATTCAGATTTTTTAGTGATTTTTAAGACTTGATTTTAACACTTAAAAAACAGTATTTTCTCGTCTATAAATAAAAGAATTGATTTGTTTATAAACCTATCGAAATTTTTACTAAAATTTCGGAGGTTTATGCTCAAAAACCAAAGTTTTTGTTGTATAAAGCTGTCGGTTTTTTTAATAAATTTTAATGAGTTTTTATTTCTTTTTCCCTAAGTATTCCATACTGATATGATTATTGTTGTATTCAGATACTCTGAAGTTAAATCCATTTATTGATATGTTTCCTTCATCTGCATTTTCTACTGGAACTGAGATTTGTCCGACTCCCGTCCTTCCGCTGTAAAAATCAAAATTCAGGAAATCTGAACCAATGCCACGATATGTAACTTGCTTGTGGAATCTGTCTATACGCACGCTTTTATCCAATTTTAAATCAAGAGTTTCTCCTTTTTTCATAAAGTTAGAATTTAATATTGATATTTAAATTAATATCTTATTTTTATTAAATTTATTAGTAAATCTTACTTCCACAGAAATACAAGCATAAGAAGACCTGATGAGATAAGTAAAAGAATACCATATGCAAGTTTATTCCATTTTAATACTTTTTCTCCGTCAATGTTTCCGAAAGGAATCATGTTGAAGACTGCAAGCCACGCGTTGATTAAAAGCCCATATAAGCAGACTGACCTTAAGAGTCCTGTTGTAAAAAAGGTTAATCCAAAAAAGATTATTGAAAGAACTGCATTAGTTGCAGGCCCTGCTATGGATATTATTCCGTTTCTTTTTGTTGTGATTGTCCCGTGAATCAAAACTGCGCCTGGAGCTGCAAAGAAGAACCCAAAAAAGCTCATGCCAACAGCTAAAAATAACATCATGAAATCAGCTCTAAACTCTGCGAAGCACCCGTATTTTTGCGCTACATATTTATGCGCAAGTTCATGAAGCAAAAATCCTATGCCTGCGGTGAATAATGCAATCCCAAAGAAATAGAAAAAACCAGTCTCTGTTGTCTTTAAAACTTCCGCAAATGCTATGCTTATAAGTATCCATGCCCAGAAAAGGTGAGCGAATTCAACTGGCGAAAACTTTATTTTGTAATGCATTTAATTCTAGAAAAAAATGTTATTATTAAATATTTTGGTGCGACTTGTATAATCCGTGTTTTTCTGCATGCATAATACGCTGTTCAATTATATCATAGAATTCCAAAGAATCAAATCCTTCAAATCCATAACTAAGACCTTGGACTTTTAAACCTGTTTCAATAAATATAAAATGCGCCTGTGTTGCTGTAAAATGCACCCCTCTTTTTGCTGTATCATTAAGACTTTCGACAATTTCCGGATTTCGTCTTCTCAATTGATGGAATCGTCTTACACTGTCACTAAACGGTATTTTTGGTGTGTTTGCTTTTGCAGCAAAATAGATAAGGTTTGTAATCTCATATTCGGTAACAAGAGGTTTTCCTGTTAATTCTCTTACTCTGCTGTTTAATGTTTTTCCTATTAGCTCGTCAGCGCCTCCGGTTATTGGAAACGCTGAGAGTTTTGAGAACGTGTCAACTGTGTCAACAAGCATTCCTCCGACATATGCTGATTTACCATAATTTTTTCCTAGCCAAATTAACGCTGCATCATCACAAATTCCCGGACCAATTTTTTGTCTGATGTATACATCGAAAACGTTTTCATCATAATCTTTTGAATTCGGATTTTTAGATTCTTTAAATGTCTTAATGGATCCTTCAGTTATTAATTTATTAAGAAATTCAATTGAAGTTGATTTAGTTGCTAATTCGTCAAGTGAATGACCATTTTCTCTTAATTTTTTTATATCACATGGCATACACGTTCCATAACCCATATCCATGAATTCGCCTTCAAAGTTCTTATTTTGGAATCGTTCCATTGTCTTTTGCCGCCAATAGGCAGA
This sequence comes from Candidatus Woesearchaeota archaeon, assembly GCA_023266675.1. GTDB lineage: Archaea > Nanobdellota > Nanobdellia > Woesearchaeales > BM511 > JAHFPP01. The sequence goes on along the minus strand of JAHFPP010000012.1, from coordinate 969 downwards.
GTCCATGTGTCCTACAAGGCATGCTCCTTTTAGAAAATTAACAGGGTCATCTATTGAGAAATTGTCTCGTCTAAGTTCAAGAAAATCAAAAAGTGGCTCATGTCTATCAATGCTTTCAACGTATAATTTTCCATCATTAAAATGTTTAAGTTTTTTGTCTTTATCATTAAAAGTTTCTTCAACCAACGCCTCAAGAAATAATCTTGTTCTTTGAACTTCAAGAGTTGTTCTTCGCCTAATTTTTTCTGAAGCTTCTTTAGTTTCAACACTTGTTAGAACATCATATACGTGGGATTCTGGAAAGTCAACTCCTTGGAACATTCCATGACCTCGCTTTGCATGCCCTGAAACACTAAGATGCATAAGTGGCGCTCTTAATTTTGAATCTTGACGGATGTATAGCAGAATAGCGTCATTAAAGCATTTGTAATCAAGATTTACAAGAGTATCAAATTCCCCAACCATGAGCGGATAATTTGTTTAGAAGTATATAAGTATTACTATGCTAGAGTAAATAAATGATAGAGAAAAATTGGATTAATTTAACAACGATGATACTCAGCATTTTGGAATGAGTAAATTAACTTTTTGCCATGATCGCAAAAATCTTCCCAGCTTTTAAATTGTGAAACACTTGCTTTATTGTCAATTATCACAGCAGTTCCTATATGGGTACCTGTATGGTAGCATAAAGGTATAACAAATATATCGCTTTTCTTCAATGAACATGACATATCCGGATTATCAAGCAAATCCATTGCGTGATTGACAGCATGTTCAATAGCTTCGTTACTGGTCCTATTTTTGCCGAATAAATCTTTTATTAGCAATGGTGCCAATCCTCTTCAGGTATACCTTCAAATAGTTTAGCCAGTTCAATGGTGTGCTTGTGATGTTCATCCCATGATTTGAATTCGCTGTTTTTTCTTTGAAGGTCAAAAATAGGAACTTCGCCATAGAAATTGTTTC
>JAHFPP010000011.1 GCA_023266675.1 Candidatus Woesearchaeota archaeon | reverse complement strand
TCATTTAATATGACCTTGGATGTTAATCATGTGAGAAACATATCATGGAATATTACAAAAACAACCAATCCTTATACCTTAATCCAAGCTGGAACAACAACATCAAATTACACTTCATCAATACTAAAACAATTAATAAATGTTTCAGCAATAACTGATGATGGCAATTATACAATAACTGTAAGATATACAAATGACATAAATCTTTCAGGATTGGCAACCAAAACGTTTTTGCTTGACAAAACAGCTCCTCTAATTCACACTCCGATATTCTATTTAAATGATACAAACGTCAAAGACATTCTTCTGGAGATTAATACAACCAATATCGTGTTTGGACATAATATCACTATGACAGGAATATCAAAAGTTAATAAAAATATAGTAATAAATGTTGATAATAATGTAAACTTCACATTAAATTTTGTATCTAACTCATCAGTTTTAATGGGTAATTTTGGAAATATCACACTTTCACTTCTGCTTCCTTATTACATCAATAACAGTTTCAACCTTCACGATTCAAAAATAATTGCAAGAGTTTACAATTCTTCATATGATATTCCAAAATGGTATACTTCAGGTTCATCATCATCATTTTACAGTCAGGATATAAACCGGCTTCTTATCAATGATTCTTTGGATGTTAATCTCAGTGTAGAGGATTATTTGGGTGCACAGACAGTTTCTTATCAAATTTATGATGAAGATAATTCCAACGCAACAAGGTTTGTTAACTCACTTGTTTCTTTTGCAACTAGCCTAAACCAGTCTTATTTCCGGATATTTGCAGATTTTAAAACTCTCATGTTAACAGCGAATAAGAATTTTACATTAAAGGTAACTTCAACAGATTCAGTTGGAAACACAGGGGTGAATTACTACAACTTTACATTCATTAAACTTTCTCAGCCATCATTATTAACTTTTAATCTTTCACAAAACCTTGTAAGGTCTTCTTCTTATCATACATTCTACCTGAATTCAACTTTGACAATAAATGTTTCATGCAATAATTCAGATGAGCTTACAGTAAATTTATTCAATGGTTCAGACGTTTTATTATATTCAAACGAATCTACAGGCCAAAGCATTATCAATTTAAATGGGTTGATTAATTACGCATTTAATGATAGGGAGACATATTATCTTGCTTCTCTATGCAAAACCAACATGAATACTTATTCTTCAGATTATTACATACTAAAATATGATACCTCTTCTCCTGTAATAACTTTCGTAAACCCACTTATTGAGTCAAGTGGCGAATATATGCTAAAGCAGTCAGACAGCGATATATTTGAAAATCTGACAATCTCTGTTGAAAATATAACTTCAACTTCTGCACTAATAAAAGTGAATGACTTTACAAGCCAGAACAGTTATCAGTCATTGATAATTGGCCAAAATACGACATTTTATGGAAGTGGAAATTATCATATAAGACTTCTTAACACTTATTATGACCCAATTAACTCTTCAAATAACTTTGCATCTTTTCGTATAACCAAAAATTCAGATATAGAACAGATATCTGGGCAAAACGCAAATATCATGATAAACAGCTCGGGTTATTATATCTACAAATCTGGAAATATAAGTCTATATTACTCACTTAATGATTTTTCAACTGAGAACATAAGATACAATATCACTTTGATAAAAACAAGTGATAATACAACATTATTAAATAATACAGAATTATATGCATCAATAATATACGGGACACTAACTCCTTATAATTATATTAACGGAGTTTTTTACAACCTGACATTAAATCTTGACAATCTTGGAGTTAATAAAACGTTATCAACCGGGGCTAATTACCAGTTAAAAATTGTATCTATAGATATATTGAATCAATCTTCAACTAAAATATTTAATTTTACTGTATTGACAAGAACACCTTACTTTGTGAATCCAACCAACTCATTTAACAACACAGTCATATTAAACAAAGAGGATTATTATCTCTCTCTTTCTGCAATGGATTTGGACAACGATAACTTAACATATGGCATAAAAGCTGTTTCATCAAATATTACAGCAATAATTTTAAACAATACTAATGTACTAATAACCTCAAACAATAATTATGTTGGCGCTGCATGGATAATATTTAATGTAAGTGATGGTTTTGGTGGATATAATGAGACTGGGAATTTTACTTTAAATATTACAAACTCAACAGGTCCATTAACGTTGTTATTCAACTCAAACTTATCTCTCTCAGTCACTTTTAGAAGCAATATTTTACTGCCTGATTATGGCACAAGCATCGGCACATATCAGAATTACAATTCAAGTGTACGCTCCGCTATTCCTTCAAATTTAAACACGTCTGTTGTAGATGTTGTTATAAGACTAATAAATTCATCAACAGACATAATACTAAAAAACATCAATCTTTCATCACAATCAATATTGAACTTGACTTATATTAGTTTTGACAAGTCATCTGTAACCAAAAGCCTGTTTATGGGTGGAAATTATACTATACAGGACGCATTCATATTCAAGATTGATAATTCCACTTATTCTGGAAATTATACTGTTGTCAGAGGATATAATGAAAGTGTCATCAGTGATTCTATTGCATCAAGTTATTTGAAAATATTTAAGATGGATATCAATTTGACAAACAATAACATCAGTTATGATTCGGCATTAGCTACAACAAACTCAAATATTGATACATCACAGAATCTAATTTGGGGGACCTATTCGAATTTTTCATTGTTTGTTTTAGCACTTAATGATGCTGGAGTAACTCCATCAGGTTCGGGTGGTTCCAGTGGAGGAAGTGGAAGTTCAGGTTCAAGTGGAAGTTCTTCACGTTCATCAGGTTCATCTGGAGGTGGAAGTTCTGGCGCATTAAGTGCGGCTTCATCTTCTCCAACATGCTCTGACAATATCAAGAATCAGAATGAGATTGGAACTGACTGCGGAGGAGTGTGCAGCGGATACTGGTATCTAAACAATTGTCATTTATTACCTTTGGCAACATGCAATGATGGAATAATAAATCAGGATGAAACAAACATAGATTGCGGTGGTGTTTGTCAGACTTGTGCAATAACCGAACAGCCAAAAGATATCAACTCGTGCAATGGATATTGGTATTCAGATTCTTGCCACACGTTACCTCAAACCACTTGCTCTGATAACATCAAGAATCAGAATGAGGATGGAGTTGACTGCGGAGGCGTATGTCAGACCTCATGCAAAAATAATCTTATTTCAACAGTCTCAAATTATAAGGATTCAATATTTTTCACGCTTGGAGTAGTAATGCTTATAATCGTTGGAGTAAGTACTGTTGCTGCTTTCAGAAAACATTCAACCTTAAACAATCCTTTAGCAGCAGAACCATCAGCGTCTCCGTTTGAAGAGTTTACTACTCAACCTGAAGGCGATTTTATGAAGATTGAAGTAAAAGAGGATTATAACATTAATGATTTGGAAAAAATATCACAGTATATAACTAAAGAGCAGAGTAAAGGAATATTGAATAATTCCATAAAAAATTCACTGTTAAGCGCACAGTGGTCAGAAGATTTGATAGACAAGGCATTTGAGAAGACAGATTCAGCCAGGCGGCTTTTGGCGCTTGAATCTTACATAAAAAAAGCTAAAGCAGCAGGAATCTCTGAAGAAAAAATCAGAGAGGTGCTGATAGGCGCAGAATGGGCGGAGCATTTCATTGATATGGTGCTTCATGAAGTTCATGTGATACACACTGATTTTGATAAGGTCAAGAAATATGCAGAGAATATGATTTTGAAAGGCTACACAAAAGAGGATGTTTTAAAGACTCTTCTTGATGCAGGCTGGCAGAAAGAGGCAGTAGAGCCTTATATTGAGTGATATATACTTTTTATTGAAAAAGTTTATAATATCCTTATTTTTCTTGAATTATAATGGGCGTTAAAAAAATACTTGTGGCTGATGGTGGACGAAAATTCTATGTTAGTGATACTGGTAAGGATATGCATACGCAGTATGGGTTTATTAAATCTAAAGAGCTTCAGGATGCAAAAGATGGAGATATCCTAAAAACAAATACCGGTAAAGATGTGGCCATTTTTACTCCAAGTTTTATTGATTTATATGAAAAGATTAAGCGTCAGGCCCAAATTATTCCTTTAAAGGATATAGGACTCATAATTTCAGAAACAGGAATCTCTCCAGACTGGAAAATATTTGATTCTGGCTCTGGAAGCGGTGCGCTTTCATGTTTTCTTGCGCATTTAGCTTCAAAAGGAAAAGTTTTCACTTATGATATCCGTGAAGATCATATGGCAATATGCCAGAAAAATATTGACTTGTTTGAATTAAAAAATATCACGTGCAGCATTCATGATGTATATACTGGGTTTCCGCAGAAGAATGCGGATTTGATAACGCTTGACCTGCCTGAGCCTTGGCTTGCAGTAAACCATGCAAAGGAAGCCTTAAAGATTGGAGGGTTTCTTGTATCATATTCTCCTTCAGTCCCTCAGATGGCTGATTTTGTGAATAGTATTCCGCAGGGACTTGTTCACTTAAAGACTATTGAAATTATAGAGCGTGAATGGGAAGTCTCTGGACGAAAGATTCGTCCAAAAACCGCAGCAGTTGGCCACTCAGGGTTCTTGACGTTTGTAAGGCGTGTCAGTTAAGACTCTTATTTCTTATTTGTTTTCCATATCAAAAAACTTCCAATGCTTAATGACACTACTGTTTTAATTATGCTTATTTTAAATATCTCTTCTGCAAAAAGTTTGAAGAAGTCTTCGCTAAACATCTTTATCATATTTGATGTATATGGAAATGTATAATTTCCTTTGAAGAGTAGTTTATGAAATATTTCAAATAAACCTGAAAAATTAAACATGAAAAAAATGATTGCAATAATAAAAATTGTTATTCCTGAATAATTTAATATTCTAGAAAGTAATAAAACAAATTCTTTTCTAAACTTTATGTAAAAATGACATATTGATACTAACAAAAGGAATAATGATAGATAATAAACTATAAATGTAATTTTCATAATGTTTTTTACATCCTTTAAGTGGCTGATTTCATTTTCAGTGTAAAAGTCGGTGTCAAGAGAGGACTTATTTTTTAAAAACAAAAATAATTCATCTGTCTTGTTGCTCACAAGTTCTTTGTCAAGTCTTTCATACGTTCCTGTTTTTGCGTATAATAAATTATAATATTCTTTGTTAAAGAGCAGTGCAGACAATGAACCGATGATAATAACCGTAATTAAGCTTATTATTGACAAAAAAATAAATATATGTTTTAGAATATCTTTTTTATTCATTAGGCTATTAATTTAATTTTTTAAGTTTTCTTATTTTAATTGATTCTTTTGAGGCTTCAACTGCGAATTCATCTTCTTCTTTAAATCCTGTTATCTTAGTTATCAAGTTTGGAAGAAGTATTCGTTCACCCCTAAAATCAAGTTTTGTGATTATCTCACTATGATGTTCAGTATCAGCAGCATTTTTTATGTGTAACTCATTGAAAACTTTTGTTTTATCATTGTTATCAGTAAGGCTTTTTTTTATTAATGTTTTTTCATAAAGGTATTTTGCAATCTTGTCAGCAACGTCAATTCCTGTTGCTTTTGTTATTCCCTGAAGTCCCGGGCTTATGTTTGCCTCAATGACTTTTGGTCCTTTGACGCTCTCAAGAATATCTATCCCTGCAATCTCTGCACCAACAGCTTTTGCTGATCTAATTGCGATATTTTTTGTGTTTTCGTCAGGGGTAAAAGATTCGCCGATGCCACCTGCATGTATATTTGCTCTTTTCTCGTCAAGTTTGCCTTTTCGTTTCATTGAAGCTACAACTTTGTCTCCAATAACAAGCAGTCTTAAATCAGTATTTCCGGTGTCTATATACTCCTGAAGAAGGAATGGTTGCTTTAATTGTTCAAGTGTGTCAAGCATTGATGATGCTGCTGCATAGCTTTCTGCATACATTACTCCCTTCCCCTGTGTTCCTACCGGGATTTTTATTATTACCGGAAATGTCATCGAGTCAAGTGTCTTTTTTGCAGATAAAAGTGTTGCTGCAACATAAGTCTTTGGCATTGGTATCCCCTCTTTTTCAAAGGTTATCTGTGACAAAAGCTTGTCATGTACAAGTGTCAATGCAGATGGGTTATATGGCATGTATGCATCTTTTGACAGTATTATTGATATTGTCTGAAGAAGTTGCGCGTATTTGTAGGAGCCTTTTGCGTATACACAGTCATATTTTTTTAGTGGGGTCTCATTTGAGAAGATAACTCCTTCTTCTTTTACTCCAATCCTAACTTCTATCGTCCTTATATCTATCTCATCAACTTCATTGAAGTATTTACGCATGGCCTCGCTAGTCCACTTTGAACTTTTGCTTCCTAGTGAGATAAGTGCTGCTCTAAGCATTTTTAACCTCATTTTCTCTTTCAAAACAAGGGTCTATAATGAATCCTTCTCTTAGTACATCCTGACCTATAAGAACTGCATATTTCATGTGCGCGCGGTCAGCAACAGTGAATTCGGTTTTTATCCTTTTGCCTGCAATTTCAATCTCAACATGAATTACAGGTCTTATCCTTTTTCCATGAGCGCTTTTAACAGTCATTGTCTTGACTATTGGTCCAAGCTTTAGCATTGATGCAAGGTTTATATCAATTGAGCTCTTTGTTGCGCCAGTATCAATCCTTGCGGTGATATCGCTATGCTCTTCTCCGTTTTTAATCTTGATTTTCTCTATGAGTCCGACAATTATCTTATCTTTATACATTTCAATACTCAAAGAAGAAACAGAGTATTTATAGTTTACTGATTGAAATGAGTTGTAGTTGGTGCTATTTGCATATTGCTTTTTTAAATTGTAAGAATATAGTTGATAGCACTATAATTATTAATAAACTAAAAGCGATTATACCTTCGGTTTTGGTATATTCTACAATTAGACAATATATTATTGAAAAAAGTATTAATAACAAATAAAAAAGTCCTGTATTAATATTAACTGATTTATTTTTTTCTGTGATTAATATACTTTTATTAAATTTATATTTATTAATAAATATTAATATAACGTTGATAAAATTTAAGATTGCACCTATTAAAAAAAACCAATACCATATTCATGTATATTTAAAGGATAGAATAAAACATAATATACTGAGTACACTAATATAAATTGAATATACTATATGGTACTTTATTTTAACAATCATTGTTTTTTACATTATTAAATTGTCATTCAACTTTTTCAAACATCTCTGCGACTTTATGTTTGCCTATTGTTGAGATGAAGTGAGCAAGCTTTGGTCCTTGGGTTTTTGATATTAAAACTTTGTATGCTGCTTCAAAGAATTCTTTTGGTGAAAGTCCGTTTGCTTTTGATGTATCAAAGAATTTCTGGGTCAACTCATCATCAGTAATGGTATCTGAACTCTTTAATATCTCAGCAACTTCATGAAGCACAAATATTTGTTTTAATGAAAGAGATAATTTAGGCACTTCTGTGTTTATATTAAACTTATACTGCTCTTGAGCAAAGTTTTCTGCCCACATTTTGGCGTCATTAAGTCTCATTGTAACGCCGTGCAAATCTATCCCTTCAATGTCTTTTGGAAGGTGTCCTGATTGTTGAAGAAGTTTTATTGCACCTTCTTTATCCTGACTTACCTGTATCACAAGTGAAGCGTAAGTTAATGGTATCTGAACTGGCATCTTTTCTGCTATCTTTCCTATGTGTGATAATTCATAAATTCTTTTGCTGTTAAGCTCTTCTCGTTCGTCTCCTTCTTCAAATCCAAAATATATTCTTTCAGTTTTGTCAAAGCGTTCAAATAATAATATTAAATCATTTCGTCCTTCAGGGTCAAAATCAATGACAGCATTTGGCCTAGTTTTTACAAGAAGATACCTTAACATTTGTGGTGGAAGCGTTCTTACAACATCAGAGAATGATACCCCTGTTCCTTTTGATGTTGACATTTTTTTTCCGCCAACCTGGAAAAATTCGTAACCAATTCCTGCCTTGTTTCCTTCAGATGGATAAGGTGACGGGTAACCAAAAACTTCAGTTGAGATTAATACTCCAATATCTCTTGAACCGCCGCTTGAGAAATGGTCTTTTCCTCCATATTCGCAGATTACTTTTCTTGAAAACCATTTTGCAGGCCACTCTACTTTCCATGGAAACTTTCCGTTTCCATTATATGGTGAAATCCATCCTTCGTGTCCGCAGCCTTTCGCCCATTTAACAAGGTCTTCTTCGCATTTGTAATGTAAAAGTTCCTTGTTTTTATCCCAAGCAACTGCGTTTGTAGTTGCTATTTTTCCGCATTTCTCGCATATAACATTAAATGGTATCTTGTTGTATGGTTTTTTGTACATTCTTTCAAAAATGTCTTTTATTTTTGATGAGTTGTCAAGCGCTATTTTTATTGCTTCATTGAATATTCCTGCTTCATAATTCTCTCCTGTAGATTCAAATTCACATTCTATACCAACTTCAGGAAACTTTTCTACTGAATCCAAGAAATAGTATTCGGCAAAACTCTTAAAACCCTCAACTGGAGAAGGTATATTTCTAAAAGGCACGCCAAGATACTTGTTGAATGATTCAGGCAATTCTTTGTTTGGCTTGTCATATGGGTCCATGTCGTCTGACGCAAGAATGAATTTGGCGTTAAGACCAATTTTTCTGCATGCTTTTGCAATAACATCGTGGATTACCCATCCGCGCCCAGAGCCTATATGAATTTTTCCTGAAGGTGTTTTTTCGTCGTATATAAGAAGTCCGTGTTTTTCATAAATCTCTTTAGTGTAAGGGTCTTCTTCAATCCTTTTCTTCAGGTCAAGGGCGATGTGGTCCGCCCAAAACATCTTTTCTTCGCTCATGAATCTATAAAACATGCTTTTTCTTATAAACGTTTTGAATTTTATTTCAATCATGTCAAATATTGCTTGCTTTTTGGAAAGGATTATAAAATGAAGAAGTTATTTGGACTGCATGAGCGAATTAAAACAGGTAATTCTTGCAAGGGATGACTTGAAGCTTCCAAAGGGAAAATTGGCAGCTCAGGTTGCTCACGCATCCGTTGAAGCTGTATTAAAATCTGATAAATCAAAGATTAACGAGTGGCATGGATGCGGGCAGAAGAAAGTCGTGCTTAAGGTTAGCGACGAAAAAGAGCTTATAAAATTCTTTCAAAAAGCAAAGGATATGGGGTTTGCTGTTTCACTGATTACTGATGCTGGACGCACAGTTGTTGCGCCAGGTACAAAAACGTGCGCCGCAATAGGGCCTGATGATGAAGAAAAGATTGATTTACTTACAGGAAACTTAAAGATGATGTAATAAACATGGTTAAAGAAATAATAATCGTAAATGAACTTGATAAAACAGTCGGGTACAAAGAAAGAGAGAAAATAGCAGCTAAAGACATTTACAGGGTGGCAGTTCTTTGGATAACAAATTCAAAAGGAGAGTTGCTTCTTGCAAAAAGAGCAATGACAAAAAGCCATGACCCGGGAAAATGGGGTCCGTCAGTTGCAGGCACTGTAGAGCGAGGCGAAACATATTATACAAATATAATCAAAGAAGCAAAAGAAGAACTGGGCTTAACTGATATGTATCCTGTTAAGGGAGACAAGCACCTTGTGAATGGAAAATGGAATTATTTTTCCCAGTGGTATTATATGACTACAAACAAGAATGTTAAAGATTTTAAAATAGATAAAACTGAAGTTTCAGAGATAAAATGGTTTACAAAACAGGCAATTTCTGACGAATTAAAAAAGAAACCAAATGCATTTTTGCCTTCAGTTAAAAGAATAATAACAATTTAAGAATTTATCTTAGATTTAGTATGCTGTCTAAATTTCCAAAATTCATTGGCTGAATATCATACTGTTTATTATTGTGATTAAATTTTACTGAAATATTTGTGTAAAAACTTTCTGCAAATCTTGATGGATAATCATTAAGTTTTTCCTGATAGCTTTTTTGCTGTGTAGCATTTGCTGTTTCTGATGGATTAAGTAGTCTTTGCTCTAAAAGCTTTCCTTCTCTAATTATATAATCATTTGAGAATACTAAAAGGCCGTCATTTTTAAGATTTCCAGTCATATATGCATTATTATCCCTAGGTATATTTGCGTTTATATAACTAATATCTGCAATTTTATCTTTTTGTTTTGATTCCAAATCTGTTATTGTAATGCTTGGTTTTCCTTTAGAAAGATATCCTTCTAATAATGGACTTAAATCCAATGTCTTTCCTATCTGTATATAGTTAGGGTTTATCTTCTTATTTATGAATTTAGGTGAGTTATCAGGATTAGCGTATTTTGATGAGAACGGTTCTTTGCCATTAACTTTGTAAAACTCCTTCATCTTTTCTTTGTCTTTTGCAGGGTCAATGTATCTTGAAGCGATTTTTATCATAGAATCTCCGTGTTTTATTTTATATTCTGGAGAAATTGATTCTTTCGGCTGTGTTGATTGTTGTTTCTCAAGCACACTATCAATTGTCTTATTATCTTTTACAACAGCATTTGCTTTTTCTGATGCTGCACTATTTGCGTTTAATCTATCAACTACAACATTTGCAGCTGGAACACTTGGGCTACTTTTTTGTTTTGCAATATCACTTATGACTTTTTGTCCAGTCAATCCAAAAGTTGAACTTGAAACGTTTATTGACGAAGTATAATCTGTGCTCTCATCTTTTGATCCAGAACTCTTGAGATTAGTTAAAAGAGGAGTCCAATTCTCTGGAGAGCTGACAAACTGTTTTAAAAAGTTTAAATCTTCTGCATTAATAACATCTGTGCCTGCATATGATGCCTCTGCGTTATGAGACTTATAATTTCCACTGCTTTTTTGTGGAATGAATATTGAAGAAGGATTTAGCATTTGTGCTATTTCTTTGTCAACAATTGTGTCTTGTTTTTCTTTTACACCAAATTTCATATGTTTTTTTATAACATCTTCAATGTTCATCGCAGGTATATTAAATCCTGAAGTAGCAGAAACTTTTGCTTCTTCTTTTCTTTGCACGGCAATTATTTTCTTTTCTTCGCCTGCCAAAGTGTAATTAGGCGTTGATTTTTTTGTTTGTGTTACAGAAATATTTTCTTTGCTTCTTTGTGATAGAGAGTTATAACTCTCATTTATTTGCTCACGATTCACATATGCAAGTGCACCCAAACCAACAACGGAAACAGCTATTGCAGTATTAAGTGTCCTTTTTGATGGATATATAATGCAATCTAATCTATCATTTTTAAGAATATACTCATCTGTGATTCTTCTTATATTAGTTGGAGACATCCCTTGGTACATATTTCTTACAGTATTAGAAAAAGCATCTTCAACAATATCATATCCGTTTGATACTGCTTTTCTTGAAGAATTAATGTGAAGACTTGTCTCTTTTAAAACATGAGTAAATCCAATTTTAACATAATCTACTTCTCTTAATGTTGTTTTTTTTGCAGCAGTTAAATGAGAATACGTTTTTTCCAAGTAACCATTAAAAAAGTTTTTAACTCTATCTATCCTTTCTTTATATATTTTTTTTCTTTTAACTCTGTTGGCTTTATTATCTGCTATCTCTGCAATTCCTTTTGCTAGTCTAAATTTAGCTTCATTTGCCTCAATGCTAGCTATAATTGCATCTTCAGAGATTTCACCTTCAGGCATTGCTGTCTTATCTTCTAGTTGCAGTACCATTTTGAGAACCATCAGTCAATAATTTATCCAAACCGTCAACTCTTGTATCAACTTGTGTTATATATTGAAGGGCATCCTCAGCAATATACCCTAGTCCTGCTAATCTTTCTCCAATAACCTGCAACTTGTTTAAGTATACTAATCTGTCATTTTGCCTTCCTTGTTTTTCACCTGAAAGCTCCTCATCTCTTAATCTTATTGTTTCACGTAATCCTTCAATTATTCTACTCTGTACTCCTTTAATTACCTTAACTGAAGATTTATCTCCTTCTAAAACATGTATCTGTTGACCTTTTTCATCTACTGAAATCCTTAATTCTCCAACATACCTCTCAGCTTGTTGGTGTGTAATTAACATCTGGTTATATGCCCTATCTAAATTATCATAACTTTCCTGAGCTAAAGCAAGATGAGATTGAGTCTGAGCAAGCGTTGTTTCATTTCCTTTCCATTTGTCATAGCAAACTCTTGCAATTCCAGATAATCTTCTTTTGTGCTTTAAAGCAAGACTTAACATATTTCCTTTATATCTTAAAGCTTCTTCTCTTTTTTCTAACTGTTCTTGTTTACCAGTTAATAATCTCTGGTATCCTTGATTGTTTCTTGTTAATGCATCATTCATGCTTGCTAAATTCAAATTATAATTTTCTACTTCACCAACTCTTGCGGAAAGAGTTTGATTATGGGCAGTTAATGTTTCTTTTTGAGCTTCAACTCCTCCTTTTTCAATACTTAAATGTTCATACGCTTCTTTAGCTAATCTTAATTGTTCATTTAATTCTGAAACTTCAAAACCCAGATCTGATACTCTTAATTCTAATTCAGAGGTAAGCATGTCTCTTGCAAATGAAACAGCATTTTCTCTTACGCTAATTTGCATAAGTACTGGAAGTGTTTCTGAACCAGTGGATACGACTCCTCTTGTCTGTGTCAACATTCTTGCAGGGACATATCTTTGTCCGTCTTCTGCTACAATTGAAAAGCCATCTTCACCAGGTTTATAACTGGTTTTTCTTGCTTCACTAAGTAATGATTCTAATTCTATTCTCTCATTTCTTGCTTCAAAAATAGTTCGCAAATATTCTCTTTGCATTTCAAAAGAGTCTTTTCTTGAATTTTCTTTTATTCTTTCTACTCTTTCTTCTGCGGTTTCGGCTCTTGTTTTGTATCCATTTCTTTCGCCTGTAATAGTTTGTATATCTCCTAGTAAATTACCTACTCTTGTTTCAAGAGCTGAATTTGTTAAATGAATAGTTCCAAACTCAGTATTTGCCTCACCAATTACTTGTCTTATATTTGCATCTTTTCCAGTATATCCTATTGTAAATAGTCCAGTCTCATCTCTTGTTAGAGACATCCCATCATACTGGATGCCGTGTTCTCTAAGAAAATCTGTTAATTCTTTAAGTTCTGTTCTTTTATCTCCCATTCCGGTTAAAATTTCATAAGCCGCAGTCTTTTCAGAGGACATAATATTGTTCACTGCACTTAGGCCGTTTCCGGCCATTTTTTTTACGACTCTTTTTAGAACTTCTTCTACTTTGGTGCCTCTTAAATTAGAATATTTTTCCATCAATAAACTTACAGACGCTTCTGCCATTGTCATTGGTAAAGCTGCCATATCACGCAATATTTCTTCGTTATTAATTTCTCCGTTTCCAGAAGTATCATTAGCTCCACTTCCTCTTCCTAAATTTCCAACTGGTTTTATTGCAGAACTGTTTAATACCACGTTTAATCCCTCATTTAGTTTTTTTGTTTTTTGTTGATTTTTTTAATGTAATTAATTTTAATGCAATCAATAATTTTAATGCAATTAATCTAAATATAATGTAACTATACAGTGGTATTTTTAATCTATTTATAAATTTAACTATTTTAACTATCATATGATGGTTACACTTATTTCTATCAAAATTGTAAGCTTTTTAACTAACGGCTTTTTCCAGACAATCATGGAGAGAATAATCACAGCTGACGGCTCAGTAACATTCCGAAGTCCTGACGTTGGCGAATGCTATCACACGCACTCAGGCGCTGTTGAGGAATCATTTGAAAAACACGCAAAGCCAGCAAGAGTCGATGAACTTGCAAAAAAACAGGATAAAATAGTCATATTTGACGTCTGTTTTGGTCTTGGATACAACTCCGCCGCTGCAATTGACATGATAAAACATGTGAACAAAGATTGTGAGATAATTGTTTACGGGTTTGAGAATGATCAGACCATATTAGATGCGATTCTTGAAGTTGAGCCTAAATTTGAGAGTTTTGATTTAATAAAAAAAGTTGTCAAAACACATTATCTAAACGAAAATAATGTGACTATCCACATTCTTCTTGGTGACGCAAAAGAAAAAATAAAAACAGTGGCTGAGAATGCAGACGTTGTTTTCTTTGACCCGTTCTCGCCAAAAAAAGCGCCTCATATGTGGGAATACGAGTTCCTAAAAGATATTTATAACAAAATGAATACTGGCGCAATACTGACAACTTACTCATGCGCAAGGGTTGTTCGCGACAATCTTAAAGCCGCAGGGTTTGAAGTTAAGGACGGACCAATAATAGGCAGGCGAAGTCCGTCAACAATAGCAATAAAGGTCTAATTTTCTTTATCATCTTATCTACTAACCAATCTTTAATCAAAAAGATGAGCTGTAAAGTTAACGTCACCTAAAAAACTCATTTTTAAATAGTTATTACGTATTTCTTTAACTATGATAGCAACTCATACAAAAAAATGGATTGAGAAAAATTTCTCTAATATACATTATGATGAAATTGAAGGAATAAAATATCCAAAAAAAGAAACAATAATCAATTTACATGATTTTTTAGTTGAAGTTTTTGAAAAAGATAATGATTCCATATTAACTAAAGAAATTATGTCAGACGCGATACTCTCTTTTACAGGAATAAAATATTATACTCCTAATAAAAAAAATAAAAAAGAAACAGTAATTTTTAAAGGTGCACTAATATTTAATTGTTTTTTAGAATTAAATCATCCTTTTTTTGATGGGAATAAAAGAACAGGGTTTGTAACTTTATGGTTATTTTTAGCTTTAAATAACATAAATTTAACGTTACCTCTAAGTCAGTATGAAAAACATATAACTTTATTTAAAAAATGGGCAGATATTGGAAATAAAAACAATACAAAAGAAATAAAAATATGGTTAGAGAAAATCTTAATCAATGTTTAGATAATTCTTTAAGAAGTTTATAGTTATTACTAAACATTTCTTCAAACTCTTTAGATAAATCAATTATTCCCTCTTTTTTAATAATCTCTTTTCTCATAATCTCAACTCTTAACAAAAAGATTATTATATTAGTATTTAATAATTTACTTCTATGTTTCTTTGAAACATAGAAGTTAATTTAGATATATAAACCTTTTGTTTTTTTAAGTATACAACCTAATTAATCTTTTTCAATTATGAGTTTATTATTCTTGACTTCTGCTTTAAGTTCTATTCCCTCATCCCATTTAAGCTCTTTTATAAGGTTGTTTGGGATTACTATCCAGTGTTTATGGTATGATTTCTCTTTGTATGCTCGGCTAACTTGTTTTAATAGTCTCATAATAATTAGTTAGATACCTAAGTCTTTATAAGCTTTTCGATACCTAAAACTATATATCATAATTATTATATTTAGATACCTAAAAGTATATAAATATGTTTAGATACCTAAATGGTATGGATGACAAGATTAAATGCAAATGCTGTAAATCAGAAAACACAATCAAAAAAGGATACAGAAAAACAGAAAAAAGAGGTAAAATACAGAAATATCTATGCCTTGATTGTGGAAAATACTTTACTAAAGATGAGGGTTTTTACAGAATGAGAAACAGTGAAAAAATAATCACTATGTCAATAGATATATATTTATCAAATCTTTCAAGCCGTAAAATGAGAAATCAGTTAGAAAGACATTTAGAGACCAAAATAAGCCACGTTTCAATACTAGACTGGGTAAGACGTTATACTTTAAAAGTTCAGAGATATGTTGACACTTTAAGTCCAAAGCTATCTGGAAAGG
Source organism: Candidatus Woesearchaeota archaeon (assembly GCA_023266675.1). Classification (GTDB taxonomy): domain Archaea; phylum Nanobdellota; class Nanobdellia; order Woesearchaeales; family BM511; genus JAHFPP01. The sequence goes on along the minus strand of JAHFPP010000011.1, from coordinate 8,241 downwards.
TATATGCTGACGAAACAGAAATTGATTGTGAAAAAAGAAATGATGTCTTTTGGTGTTCAGTTGATTGGGATACACGATATATAAACGCTACGCTATACAGCTCTAATAGTCAAAATGTTAAAGATGCTACTAATTTTATGAATAAGATAAAGAAAAGCGTATTACCAAAATATGTTCAAACTGACGCCGCAAAATTTTATCCAAGAGCTTTTAGAAAAGTGTTTTACTCAATATACAAAGAAAATAATAATGTAAAACATATAATAAATAACGTGAGAAAAAGTAAAAAACATAACGTAAGAATAGAGACAGTTTTCTCAAAGATTAAAGATAGAGTTTATGATTTTAGAGGTATAAAAGCTCTATGGTCAGCTCCTATCTTAATGGCTGGAATAGTTCTACAGCATAATTACATAGAAAAGCACACAACGACAGGACAACTACCAAGCGAACTCGCAGGAATACCAAACAATCAAGGCGTTAATAAATGGTTAGAAATGATACGATTAGCTACATTTAACCAAACTTAATTTTTGGTATTACTGAACCTAACCCTAAAAGAAATAATACAATAACTAAAATTGCAATCCACATATACCATAATGCTTTTGAGGGTCTTCCATTATCTACCATGACCTTTAAAGTTATAGCTGCACCAATCATGACTAAACCTATCGCAGCCCCAGTATAATTATTAGCAAAGAATGATATAAGAAATGCAAATCCGACGACAGCGATACCAATTACAATTTTATCTAATGTTGATACCATTTTATAACCTATTTTAAAACATTTTATTTAAATCTTTTGATTATAAAGAAAAGATTTATAAATAAGAGTACTTATTTAGTACTTAATTAAGTACTATGACAGACCAAAAACAAATAAAAATATCAGTATCGGAAAAATTAAATAATATAATAGAAAAGAAAGCTAAAGAATTAGGTGTAAAGAAGTCAACATACTGTTTTAATATAATTTTTGAGAACTTAAGAAAAGAGGTAGAAAAATGAATCAATTTTTACAGTTAACCCTTGAAATAATCGTTGGAACTATTGCTGGAGCTATTATCGGTGCCATTATTGAAAATTATTTTTCTATAGGTCAAAGATTGATACGTGCATTTTATAAAGCTATAAATAAAAAGGGAAAAATCAATTTTGTTGTTTGGGTTTCATCAAATTTAACTTTTTCTGAATTTAAAAAAGAGATAGTTAAATCATTAAAATCTAATGAATTACTTGATAAAGTAAAAAAAGAGAATAATATCGTTTTAGAGATTAATACTAACGATTTTTATTTGACTATTCAAAAACATTCTGAAAAGATATTTATTATAGAGACTGAAAATGAGAGAGCTGGAATAAGAGATTTAAAAGATGATTTAAGAAAGATAGTAACTTTAATTGGTCAACTTAATAAAAATAAGAAAATTGAATCTATAGAAAATCTTTCTTTAGACTTATATTTACCCTATTTATGGAAGCATCTTAAATTGATTCCCCCTAAAGGATACAAATTAACAAATTATGAGATGGAATATAATAATCAGGAATATAAATCTCGTGTAAAAGTAGATATTAACAAAGTAAATTTTAAAGATGTTAGTTTAGAACAAGTTACTGATGTAATAAATGATTTTACTTCTATACTTTAATCATCTGTAGGTGGTTGTAACATCTCTAATTTTTCTTTTAAATGACCAAATATTTTAAGTAAAACTGCTTCTTTTACAAATTTACTCTGAGAACTTATTCTGCCCTCTTTTGAGATTACTAAATAAATATTAATTTCATCCCCATAATCATATACCACATTATAAGAGGTTACATTATGTTCATTTCCTTCCATATATTTCTTTACTTTATGACCAAAATGTCCATGTTTCATTACATTTCCAGAATCATTTACCCATGCACCATATTCATCTATTATCTCAGGTATTTCATCTATTTTTGATAAATCTAATTCAACTGGTTCGTAATCTATATCTAAGTTATTTTTTAAACGCATCATAAAAATTTTAGCATCATCTTTTTTTGAGAAAACATATACTAATTTAGCTTTTTGATTAACTAACACGTTAAATTCACGTATTATTTGATAACCTTTATTCGTAATATGTTCTGATGATTCATAAGCCCCTGTATCCTCAAATACATCCCATTTATATACTTTAATCTCATCAAATATTGTATTAGATTCATGCTTAATTTTATATTTTATATATCCTGATTTTTCTTCAATAAATTTAATTTCTGAATGAGGTTGAGGTAATTTTTTTATAATATTAAATTCGGCTAATTGACTTTGTTTAGGGGTAGTTCCTGTTAAATCTATATTTTTTCTTACACTAATTTTATCTATATTCTCTTTAATCTTAAATACACTTACAGATGCCATTATGTATAAAATCAATCATTTAAATATAAAACTTTCTCTTAGATACCCAAACCCACTAAAAAAGACAGTTTTTAGGTGACGTTAACTTTACAGCTCACAAAAAGATAACACTTATATACCCTTAACAAACACTATTGGTATATGGATATTAATGAGAGAATAACGTTTAAAAAACCAAAACAGATGAATTTTGCAGGACAAGGTTTCACGTGTGTAGACATGCATTACCACACAAAATACTCTGATGGTTCACGAAAAGTTGCAACAATAGTAAAAAAAGCAAAGAAAATGGGTATAGGCGTTGCAATAACTGATCATAATGAGATACGCGGTGCTATTGAGCTTTCAAAATACAAGGACGTATTTACAATTCCGGGAACTGAAGCGACATCAAAAGAGGGGATACACCTATTATACTATTTTTACAATCTAAATGAACTCCAGGAGTTTCATAATCACAACATTTTACCTAACAGGGAACGCGGATGCCATTTTTTGAATATACCATTTGTTGAACTGATGGATGCATCAAAAGATTACAACTGTGTACTATCTGCAGCGCACCCTTATGGAATAAGCTGGACTGGAGTATGCAGCGAGATTCATCATAAAATTGCAACACCTGAAGAGCTTAAGAAGTTTGACGCAGTTGAAGTAATCAATGGTTCACTCTTAAAAAATATGAACCAAAGCGCAGTAAAGCTTGCAGGAACATTAAACAAAGGAATAACTGCGGGTTCAGACGGACACAGGCTTTTTGAACTTGGAAAAGTATTGACGTACACAAAATATCCAACATCTGTTGAGGATTTTTTGAACAGCATAAAAAAACAGACAAATTTTACAGTTGGAAAGGAGACTAACCTGATGCAGAAGATAGCGACGAACTCAGGAAAAATAACAGTTCCTATAAAGCACCCAATAATATATGCAAAGCAGAGTTTCAATTACATCAAGCAAAAGGCTGAAGATTCTAACTATCAAAAAATCATGTAATTCTTTATTATATTTAATCCGTTATGTTTTTTTTCAGATTTAAAATTAATTAAATTTAACAAATCCATCTTTTTGGCTTAGTAAAACGTAAGTTTTAATAAAGCCTTTGGCTTAGTAAAACGTAAGTTTTAATAAAGCTTATAAATATCTTAGTTTTCTAATGCTCCTATAGTGTAGCCTGGAGACTAATTATCGTCAGGTAGATAACATCGCGGCTTGCGGAGCTGTGGAGTTGGGTTCGAATCCCAATAGGAGCATTTTTTATTTATATCAACTGCTAATCAACCAAAAAATATAAAAGCTAGGTGAATTCGTTTTAGAAATTCGCCATGTTTTGCTCGAACACAAGAAAATGCAAAAATGCATTTTCTGTGCACAGAAAACTTTGTTTTCTTGTGCTTTATTAAAAGGTTGGTGAAAATCACGATTAGGAGCATTTTTATTTTCATAAAACCTTTTTTCTATGAAAACTCATATATCCTTTCTAAAATAATAATCGAAATATTTATAAAGGAAAATAACTTTTCTAAAATATAATTAAAAATGATAAAAAATATTATTATTCAGAGGGGGTCTATTTATGAAAAATAAAGAAATTTTTAATGTCTTTTTTAGGGAAAAACCAGCAATGATGCTTGTGACTCTTAAGAATTCAAAGACGGAGATATATGCATCATCGCTTGCAAAAGTAATTGACTGTACATATTCGCACGTTGTAAAGATACTGCAGGAAATGGAAAAAGCAGACCTTGTGAGATTTGAAAAAAATGGAAGATTAAAACTTCTCACACTTACAAAAAAGGGCGAGCAGATTGCGGATAACATTGATAAAATAAGATTAGCTCTTTAATTTCTTAATTTATATTTTTATTAAATTTATATTTTATTCTTAGAATAATTTTTTCTTTATGTCTTTGCACTATTCATTCTTAAACTTAAACAGAAATTGAAAAAAATAAAATCATAAAAATCCAAAAGGATTTTTAGGATGCAAATAAATTTTATAATTTATTGCACAAAAAATTAAAATATTTCTTTGTGCCAAAAATGTTTCTCAACATTTTTGTGCATATAAAAAAATAATTTAGTCTACGTACAGGTTAACTTTTTCTGGTTCAAACTTCCAGTCAGCGTCGATTTTTTTCATTCTTTTGTAATACTTAGAAAGCCTTCCGATCTTTGAATCTGTCAGTATTAATCCTCTTACCGCTGAATTGTCGTGTCCGTTTTCTTCTAAGTGCTTTCTTATCATGATTGACCTTCTGATTAATGCCATCATATCTTCCGGTATCTTTGGAAGCAGTTTTTTCTCTTCAAGTATTTGTGAGATGTTCTTCTTTGTGATGACTTTAACGTCAGGAATACCATAAACGTCCCTAAGCACTATCCCTATTTGTGAAGGTGTTTTTCCCTCTTTTGCGATTTTCAAAATTAGGTGCTCTATTTCATTTGGTTTATATCTTACCCATGACGGAACTACTTTTTTAACCGGTTTCTTACTTCCGGATTTTCCTCTTTTACCTGAATACATCTTTGCCATATTCTGTCCTCCAATAGTCATTGCGACTTTTTATTATTCAGAGAAAACTTAATAGAAAGTTTATCTCCAGTGCGATTCAGCTTTTAACCGGATACGCCCATTGATTTATCAAAAGAAAATAAGTTTCATTTATAAGTGTTTTGGTGAACTCTACTGTGTACTCTTTTCTATCTCCAATATAGCCAGATTTATGTCTTTAAGTTTGCTCATAATCTCAAATGCTGTCAAATATTTGTTGTTTGATATTTCTTTTGCTTCTGACGCTATATATACCACTATGTTGCTTAAAGGAAAAGGAATTTCCATTGATTTGACTGTTTTGATTATTGTCTCTTCATCATTTGATATCCTGATATCGGCTAATTTTTCTAGGAATTTTGAAATCATGCTTACAATCTCTTCTCTAGTTTCCTTCTTGTTTGTTTCCATGATGTCCTTTTCCAGTTTTTTTAAAACTGATGAAATCTGTTCAACAGCTTCTTTTTTATTTTTAAATACATTTTTTCGTCTTCCAAAAACACGGTTTAATAGGATAAGTCTTTCAACTTTGTCTGTTTTCATAACTTTCCTACTTAACCAATATAAAATTAAAATTATAAATGGCAGAATGGCTATCATGAGTGCAACTTTTACCATCAATGCCTTTGACGGATTATTTTTTTCAAAATCTCCCCATTCGCATTTTCTGCAAACTCCTCCGCAATCCGTATATTTCTCTCCCTGATTTAGAACATTGTCGTTGCATGTTGGGCATGGTTTGCACTGTCCTCCACAGTCAACTTCAGTTTCATTCTGGTTCAGAATATTATCAAAGCATGTTGGGCACTTATTATTGCAAACTCCTTCGCAGTCAACACCAATTTCATCCTGGTTTTTTACTCCGTCAAGGCATGTTGCTACTGCGCAAATACTGGATTTACATATATGGCTTTTGCAGTCTTTCCATGAATAGCATTTTCTTTTGTCAATGCATTCTTCACATGGGCCGCCGCAATCAACATCGGATTCGAATTGATTTTGTATTTTGTCTGAACATGTTGGGCATATATTTTCACATGGTCCTCCACAGTCTATGCCGCGTTCTCCTTGATTCTGTGTTCTGTCTGTGCATGTTGGACACTGGCCGCATTGTCCTCCGCAGTCAACATGCGTTTCACCTTCATCCTTTATCTTATTGTAGCATGAACTTTTAAATTCGCATTCTTCTATTTCAGCCGGTTTTCTAGTTTCATCAATGCATCCGTTTAAGTCTCTGCATGACCTTATCATGTACCCGTTTCCAAGACATCCGCTCCATGCTTCGCAGTCCCATCTGTTTACACATTTTTCATTTCCACCAGTGCATGGTCCGCAATCTTTTTGGCAAGTACCACATGATTCATTTTTATTGCACATGTTATCCCCGCAGAATATGTTATCTACATTATTTTGTGCATTTCCTCTAAGATTAACGACAAAAAGTTTGTATTTGTTGCTTTTTACAACACCTCCAAAGCCATCCATCGCAGTTATTTCAACAATAAGTACTCCAGTAAAATTTTTAGTATTAATCTGGGCCTGATTACTCGCATCTATAACAGTTTCAATATCCACCTTATTATTGTTTTTCTGGTTTGTTGCATTTATTATAAAATGCAGTCTGTCATTATCAGGGTCGCCAAAGTAATTGTTAAGTGCGATGTTTGTTTTTTTACCAACTGGCGATGCATAATCAGGTAGCTCCGAAAACAGGTAAGGCTCTCTGTTCTTTTCCCTAACTGCGATTTCCCAAGTATATGTGTCATTTAATTTTTTTGAGTCAATTACTATGACCGAAATGTTATATTCTCCTGTTGAGTTAAAATCTGTTACAAATGCAAATGTTTCTTTAAAATCGCCTTCCTGTTTTTTATCGTTTATTTTCCAAACATACTCTTTTGTGTCATTGTCTTTGTCATCAACTTCAATATTGAATATCATGCCCTGTCCTTCATCCATAAGGATGTATTTAGAATCAGGTTTTAAAGGGATAATTCTTGGTTTGTCATATACAAACATATTGACTAAAAGCGATGAATAGCAGTCAATATCATCTATTGCATAAAAAAACAGTTTATGTTCTCCAAGGTCATATCTTGATGGCGTAAAATTAATTTCATTTGTTTCTTTGTCAAGGCTGAATGATTCAAAGCTTGAGTTTATCTCAACGTAATTGAGGTAGGAAACATTTTTATCAAGCACCTTTGCATAGAAATTTATGTCTTCGATGAGTTCTTCGCTGTTTTTTAGGTTTATCCTTGGTTTTAGGCTGTCAGAGCATTCCATTGCAAGAGAAACACTTGAGACTAATACTAAGCAAAGAATTGAAAATATAATAATATTTTTCCCACTCACTTTTTTAAACCTCTCTCTACGGGATTTTAAGAATAAGACTATATAAATGTTTTCTGATTTATCCTGCGCTTGTCTGGTTTGACTTGTGTCCGCAGTTAGGACATATTTCTTTTCCTTTGCTAGCAACAAGGTTTACAACCATCTTGCAATATGGGCACCATGAACTTCGAATCATATCTTTAAAATAAGTTTTCTGATATTTAAATATTGCTTTTGTCTGAAGAAATGAAACTAAAAAATAAGATTTGCTTATCTATATGTAATTTTTAAAAAATTTATTTTTTTAATACTTTGTCCTCTTTAAGTATCCATTTCGCCATAAGGAATATCACAAAAAAAATTATTACAAAATTTATTACTCCTGCTAAAAACGCTCCCCATTTCAGCACTATCGGACCGATATTGAATACGGCTTCCTGCCATGCTCCTCCAGGGATAAATGGAGTTATTATCGGCATTATTATATTATCCACAAGTGATTTTATCAGCGAGGTTGCAGCAACGCCCATGATGAATGCTATTGCAAGCGCTACTACCTTGTACTCTTTCAAGAATTCTTTGAATTCTTGCATAACACTTATTTTTGGAATCTTTATTTTCTTAGCGAATTTATTCTTCATTTTTTCTCCATCACTCTCTTTTTGCATTCCTTTGATTTATTGGTATAAATACTCTTCTTATTATCTGATTATATTTATTGTAATTATTAAGTAGTAACAAAATCGAAACATTTATAAACTTAAACCCATCCTTAATATATTTATGAGCGAAAAACTACTCCCTATACAAAGAACATCTGAAGAACAGGAAGACCTTTCTAAAAGACTAAAGATGCTAAACTTTGTGTCACACAGACACGACCCTAATAATAACGATCCTGAATACAGATTACTAGTTGATGAAGCTCAAAGGATAACATCCGAAGAATA
>JAHFPP010000064.1 GCA_023266675.1 Candidatus Woesearchaeota archaeon | reverse complement strand
AATGGAGACCCGTACATACTTGGAAAGTCAGTGACAGACGGATGCATGGGTTTTGACATGACAAAAAGAACAATTTATGGACTGGCTGAGATGAAATCAGGTTTAACAAAACTTTAATAAACTCATTTCTTTATTTTTTATTTTATGTTTAAACCAAAGTATTCAGTTGGGTACAATTTTGACTACGATAATTTTGTAGGATTAATTGAGAAGTACAAGGAGCATATCGAATCTGTTTATTTCCCGCCTCCAAAAAAGCTTCTTGGCTCAGGGAGAATAATTGACGAGCCACAAAGCTACAAGAATGATATAATAAGTCTCATAAAAAAATGCAATGAATTAGGAATTACACCCTATATGATACTTAATTCAACAATCGTGGCATCATCACAGATTGATAGCGTAATTGAATATACAAAGGACTTGCATAAGAAAGCATCGCTAGCGCACGTCACAGTAACTGACCCTTATCTTATCACTCAGATAAAAAAAGATATTCCAAATATGTTCATTGAAGCGTCAACGCTTTGCAGAATACAAAAAGTCCAGGAAGCAAAATATTTCAAGGAAATCGGCGTTTCAAGAATGACATCAGACCGCGAAACAATAAGGGATATACCTGTGTTAAAAAAACTAGCTGAGGTTTTGCCGCTAAGAGTGCTTGCAAACGAGGGATGCATAAAAAACTGCATATACAAATACGCGCATTACAACATGCTCTCTGCAAACGTCGAGGAAAAACCGATTTTGCCTTTTGGGAAAAAGTTTGACAGGGTAAAAAATGCCACAAATGAGATGGACACACTCTGCGTCTCAACTGTTGGAAAGCATCCTCACAAAGTTTTCTCAAGCCCGTTTATAAGGCCTGAAGACATAAAAAGATATGAAGGCGTAACAGACATTTTCAAGCTCTCAACTAGAAATTTTGAAACCGACAGAATAGAAAAAACGCTCATTGCATACATTGCACAGGAGTACGACGGTAATCTTGTTGATATACTTAACACCGCTTACATAGAGGGAGTTTTTGAGTACATTGACAACAAAGCGCTAAATAATGTACCTTTCTTTGAAATGCTAAGCACGTGCGACGATGACTGCGACAAGTGCAGATTCTGCCACGGACTACTTGTAAAAACAAAAGCAAGAATGAGAGCTAAGAGTTAATTGTATTTTTCTGAAATTATTTTCACTGTGTTTAATATGAAATTTACTGCAACAGTCATCTCGTTTACTGATGCAAATTCCTTGACAGAGTGGATGTTATGCATTCCTGCAGAGATGTTTGGCGTCGGTATTCCATACTTGACTGTGAGCATCGCGCCGTCAGTGCCTCCCCTTATTGATGGAAAACTTGGTTTTTCCACCCCTGAATTTTTCATTGCCAGAATTGCAATATTAAGCGCGTCAGGATTCCTGTCAAGCTCTGACTTCATATTTGGGTACTGGTCAGTTATCTGCAAAGTGACTGTGCCAGTCCCATAAGTGTTATTGTGAACTTCTGCGAGTTTTGTTAAGAATGTTTTTCTTCGTGTAAGCCCATCTTTTTCAAAGTCCCTTATTGAGATTTCAAGCGTTGCCTGATGAGGATTGCCAGAGATGTTTGAGGGGTAATAAAATCCAAACCGCCCTTTTGTTGACTCAGGTCTTTCTGTTGATGGAATTGCGTTTTCATACTCGCACGCTATTGACACAGGATTTACAAGCTTTTGATATCCTCCCTGTCCCGGATGCGCAGTTCTTCCTTTTACGCTGATGACTGCTTTTGCTGCGTAAAACGTTTCGCATTCAATTTCACCGACGCCTTCGCCGTCAAGCGTGTATGCAAACTTGACCGGGAATTTTTTTGGATTAAAATTCTTTGTTCCCTCACCAATCTCTTCATCAGGGTTGAACATCACATAGATATCTCCGTGATCTCCTTTAAAACTTGATGATATCTTTTCAATTGCAGTCATGATTACGCTAACACCTGCCTTGTCATCAGCGCCTAAAAGTGTTTTGCCGTTTGAAGTGATAATTGTGTCTCCGACATAATTTATGATGTCTTTCGCTGATATTACAACATCGTCTTCAAGAATTATGTCTACACCTTGTTTTACTTTATGCACTCTTGGTTCTATATTAAATGCGGGCACGCCTGGTGCTGTGTCAAGATGAGAAACAAAACCGATTGACGAAACATTGTTTAAACTTCCTTTTAGTTTACCATAGACATACCCATATTCATCCACGTTCACGTCTAAGCCAAAACTAATTAATTCATCTTTTAGCTTTAAACCAAGTATTTTCTGCTCGTCGCTGCTTGGACTTTTATCTGAGTTTTCCTTAGACTGTGTCCCAACATTTGCGTAAGTTGTTAAACGAGTAATTAATTTGTCATGAAATTCAGAGCTCATTTTAATGGATAACAACTGCTACTATTTAAAATTAATATTTATTGTTAATGTTTAACAGAGAAAAAAAAGAAAAGATAAAGATTAGATTACTTTATGCAGCTTTTCAATGTTTCTGTATAGCATAAATATGACAATTAAATATAGGATATATGCTATAACCTGAAGTAATGATGGACTTGCAGAATATCCAACAAGGCCTTTTGCTATTGAACCTATATATCCTTTTTCATGAAACAATGGATAAGAGCCGTCTTCATTTAAATTTGGGTTTAAATCCCAAACATGATCTATAGGGTTAGGAAGTACTCCTGCTTCCTGGAATTCGCCAATGCTTCTCATAAGCATGCCTGCGGCGAATAAAATTAATAATACACTTGTGACATTGAAAAATATTTTTAAATTTATTCTTTTTCCAAGAACATAGATGAAGTATCCAAATAACGCTGCAACTACCATGCCTGCCATGGCTCCAAAGAGATTGTTTTCAGCTGACAAGAAACTTGCTGCGCCCAGAAATAAAACAAGTTCTATTCCTTCTCTTAATATTGAGATAAATACTAAAAAGAATAATCCTGTCTTATGTTTTTTTATGATTACCTTGTCAATTTTATTATGAAGGTCTATTGCTATGTGCTTTTGCTTAAGCATCCAAAGTATCATAAAAGTCAGCATGAATGATGCTATAATCATAGAAATTCCTTCGAATATCTGTTCGGCTGTTCCTTCAAATCCGCCTGCAAGGGATTCAAACAAATAAGCACCGATAATGCTTGCAAGAACAGCTGATGCAATAGCAACATAAACTACATTATTGTGCTCTTCCTGATTTGTTTTTATAAGATATGAAAGGATTATTCCGATAATAAGGGATATTTCAAGTATCTCCCTAAAAGTTATTATGAAACTTGTTATCATTTTTTACCACCTAACTTTATTTCCTAAATAAACAGCCAATACCACAAGATATTGTGGTTAATTTATTATTTTAATACAATATATTGTATTTTTAGATATTTATTTAAATACTTTATGTTTAACAATAAGTTACTAAAGGATAAACAAAAGATGAACAAAAAGATGGTGAGTTTGTAAGAATAGTTATGTAATTGCCTTCTGGTTTAAGTTATTATAAAAAAAGAAGAAGTTTAAAAAAATTAAAATTTAAATATTCTTCATTATTGCGTCAATCTTTTGTTTTAGCGCTGGTTTTGGTGCAAAGCCTACTATCCTGTCCACTTCTTCGCCGTTTTTAAAAACAACCATGCATGGTATGCCGCTTATGTCAAATTTTTCTGCAAGCTCTCCATCTTCCTCGGTATTTAATTTTGCAAATTTTAACTTTCCTGTATACTCATTTGAAAGCTCTTCAAATACTGGTCCTAAAAGTTTGCATGGTCCGCACCATGAAGCCCAGAAATCAACGATTACAGGGGTTGTTGAATTCGTTACTTCCTTATCAATATTGCTTGCTGTTATGTTTAACATTGTTTTTCACCTTTTGATTTATTGATTAGTTTGAACTGTTCTTGACTTCATATTTTTTTTCTTGAATATATCATATGCTGCCACTGAGCCTTCAGATGCAGCTGTTACAATCTGCTGAAAACCTGCTGAGCCTGTTGTAACGTCACCAGCTGCATAAACTCCTTCAACATTTGTCCTTTGCTCAGCTGTTACCTTTATGAGTCCTTTATCGGTTATTTCAACTCCAAGCACCCTTGCCATTTCAACTGCAGGCATGCTTCCTATTTCTACAAATAATCCGGATAAATCTATTTCGCGTCCGTTGTCAAGCTTGATTTTCTCAAGTTTTTTTAGACCCATTGCTTCAGTAACATTTGTATTGAACATGACTTCAATTTTTGGATTGTTTAGTACTCTTTGGTTCCATACAGGTTCTCCTTTAAGTTCAGGCCCTCTGTATATCATGTAGACTTTGGTTGCGTACTCGCTTAATAAAACAGTTGCCATCGATGCGGAGTTTCCGCCGCCTACAACTGCTGCGATTTTATCCTTGAAGAATGCTGCATCGCACGTTGCACAGTAACTGATTCCTCTTCCATAAAGCCTGTCTTCGCCCATAATTCCAAGTCTTTTTCTTTTTGAGCCGGTTGCTATAAGTAGAAAACTGCATTTGTATTCATTTAAATGGTTTGTAGATATAATGAACTTGTCATCTTCTTTTTTTATGTTAACGACATTTTCATTGACAATGACTGCCTTTGATTTTTCTGCGTGGCTTTTAAATTTTTCTGCAAGTTCGTCACCGGTTATTGATTCAAACCCTGGATAATTTTCAACAAGATGCGCAGTTTTTGTAACACCGCCTGGCATTTCATCAAGGATAAGCGTTTTTAATCTGTATCGTCCTGCATATATTCCTGCAGAAAGGCCAGCTACGCCTGCGCCTACAATTATCACATCATACTCTTTTTCGTCCATATTATTATTTGAAAAAGGGAGCTATTTAAAAAATTTATCTTTTTATATATAATCAAGAGAGGGATTACTTTTAATTGGATCTTTTTGAACATAAGAATAATGATGACTATCACCAACCATATGATATCCAGGCATTTTAAAAGGTGCGAGTGTTTCATTGATGAATAGAGGTGTTTCGTTTGTTACTAAATCAAATTCTGAGCGGACAACTTTTGGTCCAAGATTATAAAGTTGGATGACTATTCCAGAATTATGTTTACTATTATCTAAAGCAGAAACCAAATCTTGAAGAGGATGGCTTTTTTTACCTATAAAATATGATGCAACCCCGTTCTCATCTATACTGCCATACGCGGCTATTATTGCTAAACCATATTGAGATTCATTAAGATTCCTTATATTTCTTTTGTGAGAACCCATATTAGCTAATTCTCTGTTTGTATTAAGAAATTCAGATATTAATGAATCAGCAAAATCTGAAAATCGTTCTTCCTCATCTACTTTTGTAGGATCAATATCTAGATTTAAAATATTAAAGCCTTCATTTACCTTATCGGCAATATCAGTTGCCATGCATAAAAAGCTTTTAATGCCAAGTTCGATTCTGGTGGTTATATCTAATTCAATATTCCAAATAGGATCTAATCTTTCCATTGTTGTAACACAGCACTCTCGTGATGTAGAGTGATATAACATTCTCGGTCTTCCCATAAGTTATTAAAGAAAATAATTTATTTATAAAGTTTGCTATTGTTATCATTATATAATAACGAAAGAACTACTATAAATTTGGATAAACAGGAAATTTTTTTGTAAGTTCTAAAACATCTTCTTTTGATTTATGCAATAAAATATTATCATGAGGATTTTTTATAATTCTTGAAATCATTTCGCCAATAAGTTTCATTTCAGATTCTTTCATTCCTCGTGAAGTGAGTGCAGGCGTTCCTATTCGTAGACCTGATGGGTTGAATGGTGATGCTGTGTCATAAGGTATTGAATTTTTATTTGTGAAAATCATCGCTTTTTCAAGCGCGTCCTGAACCTGCTGACCAGTTACTTTGTGAGCCCGTAAATCAAGAAGCATTAAATGATTGTCTGTGCCACCAGAAACAATCCGTACACCGTTTTGCATAAGTGTTTCAGCTAAAATTTTCGCATTTTTTTGTATCTGTTTTTGATAAGTTAAAAAATCAGGCTCCATTGCTTCTTTTAGCATGACTGCCATTGCTGCTGTGACGTGGTCAAGCGGTCCTCCTTGTGTTCCTGGGAAAACTGCTCTGTCAATTCTTTGCGCAAGATTGAATTTGCTTTCTTTATGATATATTTGCTGATACCTGTCCTCGATTTTTGAGAGTATCATTGCGCTTCTTGGCCCGCGCAAAGTCTTGTGAGTTGTTGTTGTGACAATGTCAGCGTACGGAAAAGGTTTTTGGTGAACGCCTGCAAGGCAGAGTCCTACAAAATGCGAGACGTCAGCCAGCATGTACGCGTCAATCTCAGACGCTATTTCTGAAAATTCCTTAAAATCAAATTCCCGCGGATAAGCTGTTGCGCCAGTCACTATCATTTTTGGCCTTTCTTTAAGCGCTAGGCGGCGTACAACATCCATATCTATCATTTCAGTTTTTTCGTCAACGCCATAAGGAATGAATTTGTACATTTGCCCTGAGAAATTTACAGGTGAGCCGTGTGTAAGGTGTCCGCCTTGCGAAAGGTTCATCCCCATTATTTTGTCGCCAGGTTTTAAAGTTGCAAAGTAAGCCTGCATATTTGCCGAGCTTCCCGAGTGCGGTTGAACATTTGCATGCTCTGCATTAAAAAGTTTTTTTGCGCGCTCAATGGCTAGCGTTTCAATCTGGTCTATGTATTCATTTCCTGAATAATATCTTTTTCCAGGGTAGCCTTCTGAGTATTTGTTTGAAAGCGCTGTTCCCATCGCTTCAAGAACCGCTTCTGACGCGTAATTCTCGCTTGCAATCATGACAAGCCCTTCTTTTTGCCGTTTTGTTTCTAGAGAAATTAATTTTGCAACTTCTGGGTCAAATTTTTTAAGGTTAAGGCTTCGAGTGTCATTCATATTTTCACCACATCAACTATTTTTCATTTAGTATTTTTATTTTGTCAACTATA
>JAHFPP010000063.1 GCA_023266675.1 Candidatus Woesearchaeota archaeon | reverse complement strand
CATGAATCTTGTAGACAGGTCAAAATGTGAAGATAACATAATAAACGGAGGGTGTGTTACCCGTTCAAATTTGGCGCAGCATACATGGACAAAATCATTTCCTTACAGTTTAAATTTCAGGGATGCAAATTATACTACAAAAATGGAGGATTTGGGAAACCACACAGTAAATATTTCTGTATGCGATGAACATGGCGTTTGTGATTGGCAGGAAGTTAAGATACGGGTATATGACATTCCAACTTACGTAATTGATTACACAAATTTTTTCCCTGATATAAACCAGTCTTATGCATCTGTTGAAGACCCGTATATACTTAATGCAAAAATGACAAACATGATTACAACACCATTAACAACAACAAGATTCACATGGATTGACAGCACAGAGCCATTTAACATCATTACTGTATCCACAACAACTCGTTTATTGCCAAACGACACTTACAATATAGAAAATATAAAACCAACAACCACTTTATCTAATCCGTCACATGATTATATGATTTTTGGGAATTTTGGCGAATCATTAGGGAAAAAAAGTATTTCCCATAAAATTGATCTTTATGCAAACTCACAGCCGTTATCAGATACACAAAACATAATAGTTTACCAATGTCTTCCGCATCATAATAATTCAGCATCATTTCCTTTTAATAACTTTAGTGGCGACAACGGGTTTGTTTCATACACAGATATCAATGATTCTTTCCAGGCAGACCACACATGCTGTATGGAATATCCTGCAACTGATTACGGAACTTATTCACCTCAAACATCCATCTGCTATAATTTCACATCATACGCGCCGTTCTGGGGATTCAACGATTCAAGGTTTACAGGATTAAAAACAGAAAGAAATGATTTAAGCACTGTAAAGTTTAGTGATTATAGTATAACTTGGAATTATTATTTAAATTCAAATATAGGAAATACACAAACTCCAATAACTACTCATATTAGTGATACTAAAACTTATCCAACTTCTAATTTTCAACTTCCACCTTACACTTATTCCACTTTAACTTCAACCGGGGCTTATAATTTCAACAATGATGTTTATGAAAGAAGCTTTGACACCAAGTGCAACGGCGTACGCGGAAACATATGCGACAACAATCCAAGCGAAATAAGGCAGCCAGCCCCAGCTTCTTCAAATTCTAATCCTCCAATTGGTGCATGTGCTGACGACTTAAAACCTAACCAGGAAGAAAAATGCTCAGGACCGAATCAAAGATTCTTTGTCACAAATACAAATGGTGCAATAACAAATATTATTTCTGAAAACAACAGCAACGCTGACATATGCGTAAATTATCCAACCGGAGATTCTTTTGAAAAAGAAATTTATAAAAAAGTAAATTCATTAGTTACAAGCGGAAGCTCACAAGACAAATTCGACGGACAGTGCAGCGAAGTGTACAAATGCGTTTCATCAAATAATTATGCTATTACTACATCAGCAATATCAACTCCCTTCCTCGCAAAAGGATTATGTAAAAGCAGTGATGGCACATGCACATATGCGTATGCTGCGCCAGGAGGAACTGATTATGATGCTACAAAACCATCTCCAAATACTTTTTACAAATTTGATAAAACACCTGGAATAACTTTTGACGCAGACAACACAATAGACTGCAGATGCTATGCTAGATCGGCAAGGCTTGGGAGTTTTAAAGATTCTACTTTAACTAATTATGATACATATTCACAAACATTACTTAATTCTAACTCTTGTGATTATTCAACTACCAAACATGTTTGTATCTGGGATGCAACAGCAGTTGCTGGTCAAAGTGATAAATGGAGTCCAGATGACAATGAAGCGGATTTGGTTAACTATACTTTTAATAATCCTTCTGGTATAAGTTTAGGTCAATGCACTAGTGGAAGAATATTTAATTGTAAATCAGGAAGCAATGATGGATGTGCTGAAGAAACATCTGGTGTTAGTAATATAATAATACTTAATTCATTTGTTTATTCTTCCGGAGAAATAAAACTAAGACAATATTTACCTTATGATTCTGATAACGTTTGCGGAACAAAAGAAACATGTTCTGCTTCACAAGACATTGAACTGGATTCTGATAAAACAGCATGTCAATTGTTAAGATGGAGCAAAACAGGAAATATTCCATATGTGTATAATGGTGGTAAAATTAATAATGGGAATGGAGATGTATTAACTGACATAATTAAGGTACCATATTATTTTGATGAACATTACCAATCATATTCTCCAGTAAACAGACAATGCTGCGGAGATGACAAAGGAGAAACTGAAGATGAAACTCCATGCTTTAGTTCATTAATTTGTTTATCTGATAATAAAAGAAAAGGTTGCAGAGTTTTACCAGAATGCGTTTATGATAATGTAGCTTATCCAAATAGTCAACCATTAAATGTTGGCGGAGATTCACAATTAGATTATTGCGATGCAGGAACTTGGAAAGACTGCAATGCCGATGATGGTCATTGTGACAAAAGCACTAAATGGTGTGTTGGTGTAAGTTCTTCAGACACAAGTCAAACAGCAAGTCCGTTGCATGATTGTATACCAAGACTTCCTGATGGCAGTATATGTAACAGAGATAATCAATGTACAGGAAGTGATACTCCAAAAACAGATGATGGATTATGCAAACAGGATTATTTTGGAACAAATAGATGTACTTCTCCTAATAAGTGTATGATAGATGATAAGTCTGCGACTTATAATGGAAATTCTCATTGTAGCAGTTCAACTTCAGGTCCATATAAAATGTGCAACGGAGAAATATGGTCAAGTGCAAATAGCTGCATAAATGGTTGTTATAATAGTCAAAGTTTTAGTCCTACATGTACAAATAATCAAAATGAAAATAATGTTTGTGGTGCAACAGGATGGAATTACTGTGATGCTTTTGGTTCAAATCATTGTGGCTGTGACTCAACACCATCTGCGTTTGCTGGAAGACCTGCAGGAGCTGGTGCAAGTTGCCAATCAAATAGCTGTGGAGCGCCAACAACTGACTGCGGTCCAAATAGTTGTGACGGAGAATGTGGTTGTGGAAAAAGTAATACATGTCAATATACTATTCTTAAGGGTTCAACTTGTACTTGTACTGGCAGCCAAAATGGTTGTGGTTATAGTATACCTATGATTTGCAATGCTCCAACTGGATGTGATAACAAATGTGGTTCAACTAAAGTATGGGGATGTGACGGCATTTGTAATTCTGGTAAAGTTTATGGTGGATGTGACAATAAATGTGGTTCAACTAAAGTAATAGGTGGTTGTGATAATGCTTGTGGTTCGACTAAAGTAATAGGTGGTTGTGATAATAAATGTGGTTCTACTAAAGTCTTGGGTTGTGATGGTGTATGCGGTTCAGGAAAAGTAATAGGTGGTTGTGATAATAAATGTGGTTCAACTGCAGTAGTTGATTGCTTAGGAATTTGTGGAGGAAATGCAGATTGTAATATAGGAGCTGGTGGGGGTGGTGGAGGCGGTTGTTTCCTTGCTGGTACTCCAGTTATGATGGGTGATGGAACTAAGAAGAATATTGAAGATATAAAAGTTGGAGATTATGTTTTAACTTATAATCAAATTAATAAAACAGTAACTTTCGGCAAAGTATTAAAATTACTTATACATCCAAATATACAAGGCTATTGGTTAGTTAATAATATTCTAAATGTTACTCCTAATCATAGAATGTTAATCAATAATGAATGGAAACATTTATGGGATGCTAAGATTGGCGATAATTTCACAGATTCATCTGGAAATAATGTGCGATTAAATTCAATAAAGATTTTTAACTCTACAAACACAGTTTATAATTTTGAAGTTGAAGAATATCATACTTATTATGTAAATAATATTCTTGTTCATAATGATAAATAATCTATATCTTTATTCTATGAAGAGATACAGCTGCCATTGAAGATTGATATGTTATTATATTCAAATCTGATGATATTGTACCTTTAACAGCTTCCCAAGGAGGTCCATTTTTAATTAGTTCTCTAAATGCTGAATAATTTGGTTCTAATATTCCTCTTAGAAATTCATCAGTTACTATAATTCCTCCTCTCGTTTTAGTACCAATAAATTTATTCTTTTCTTGTTCAATTTTAGCTTCTTGAGAATAATGTCCTCCACTTTCAGTTATGTATAAATTCCACATTCCTCTCAGATCAGTTACTGTTTCTTTTTGTCCATTTTCGTTTACATATGTTAATGTATTTGGCATTCCTTCAGTTAGTCTAATTGGTGGGTCTGAAGGTTTAGTTGGTGTAGATACACAACCATATAATCCTATCATAGCAGTAATTCCTGTGATGCTTCCTAAGAATTGTCTTCTGCTAAAAGATGGTGTTTCTAAAACGTGATTATCTATGCTTTCTGGAATATAAATTTGACTCATTTTCATTTCCTCCTAAATAGGTTTGTTATAACCACAACTACGCTTATTTCTTATTTAAATCTTTCGATTATTTAACTATCTCTTAGTGGTTAATATCTCAATCAGAAAAGCTTATATACTTTTAGTGTATAATTATACACCAAAGGGGTATAATATGATTTCAAACAATGAAAAAAAGGTTTTAAGGCTTTTATTGTCGTCAGTAACTCAGATATATTCAATTAATCAGATTTCAAAAGAGTGCACACTTTCGCCAAACGGAGCGTATAAAATACTTAAAAAATTTGAAAAAGAAAATGTATTAGTTTCAAATATAGTTATAAATTCAAAATCTTACAGAATTAATTTTAACAATGAAAAAACAATTTTATATCTGGAACTTGCATTAACTGATGAATTTGAAAAAAAAATTAAGTTTAGATATGAAGATTTTAAGTCATTAAAAGATACATCAAAAGTTTGCATATTATTTGGTTCATATGCAAAAAAAGATTCACCAAATGATCTTGATATTTTCTTCATAATAGGCAAAAATGAATTTAATACTTATAAAAAATCACTTGAACTTGTAAAAGAGCTTACGCCTGTAAAAATACATGATGTTATCCAGACAAGTGATGATTTTAAGAAAAATATATTAACTGATAAAGTCTTGATAAGCATTATCAGAGAAGGAGTAGTCTTATGGGGTCAGAAAATAATCATTGAGATGATAAAAGATGTCTATAAAAATTGACAGATGCTTAGTTGAAGGAAATATTGGTAAAGAAAGGCATAAAGGATTAAAAAAGGTTGGAGTGTCAGAAGAAAAGATTAAGGGTCATTTAAATAAAGCGCTTCATAATTTTAAAGCAATGATGCTTTTTAAAAAAGAAGGATTCTCTGACTGGTCAGCATCAGCAGCATTTTATTGCCTTTATCATGCGCTTTTAGCCATACTTGCTAAAAAAGGATACGAGTCAAGAAATCAAAACTGCACTTTTATAATGATAGAAGAGATGATAAACAATAAGGAATTGGATATTACAATTGCAGAATTAAAAGAGATATTTGACAAAGATGTTACGTCAGATATTGAGCATAGCAATAAGCTTCTTGATATAAGGGAAAACATGCAGTATTCTATTAAGACTTCTTTGGAAGGTGAAGAATTTTTGAGTTTAAAAGAAAGAACAAAAAATCTTTTTGATAAAATAAGGAGAGAAGTTGAAAGATAATTAGATTTATACTCTGTTTTCCTCCTCTTAAAACCGCAACGTATTTAAATGAGAGTCGACAGAAAGATACTATATATAGCTGGATTTTATAAAAGAGGATAATTAATGGGTGGGCGTGCATACATAAAACATATACTTTTAGTCTTCTTCATAGTTTTTTCTATCTCAATATCATCATCTCTTATAACAGCAACACAGCCGCAGAGCTGCTGCATTAAAGACAATGAATGCACCCTCGTTTTTACAACACCAGAAAACAAGGCAGAATGCGGTGCAGGTTATCACGAGAATATACTTTGCACAGACACATCACTAGCCAACATTTGCACTATGGGATGCTGCTGTAATACAGGAACTGATCCAACTCCTATTGTTGAAAGGTATATGAACAAAGCAAGCTGCAGCACGGATCATTTTACGTTCAATCCAACTGCTGATACAAGTTGTGCTGTCTGCGGTGGAGCAGCTACAACATATTCTCCGTGTTCAAACAATACATGTAACTCTGTAAATTCAGGAATCTGCGCATGCGGCGGCGTATTAACAACAGCACCAAACCAATATTGCTGCGCAGCATCATCAAGCTCAACACCTTCAAAAGTATCATCTGTTCAAACAGAATGCAAAACAGCAAGTTTATGCATAGATTCATCAACTTTTTATTCAATATCAGGGTATATATATAATTCAAGCTCAAATCCTATGTCGCCTTTAGCCAACATACTGTTAAGAACTTCAACAGGACAGGATGCGAAAACAGATGGATACGGATATTACATTCTAAACGGCCTTTTGCCTGGAGACGTAAATATAACCGTGTTTTACAATAATTACCAAGTATCCAAAAAAAATGACAGGATAACGTCAAGTGTAAGCAATTACAATTTTTATTTATCAATCAACACAAGACAGCTTTGCCTGGACTCAACTACAACAGACAGTGACGGCGATGGATGTGCTGATAAATATGACTATGACTGCAGAGCAAACAGTTTTTTTAAAAGCTTAAATGACAGAAATTTATGCTTATCAACATCAAAAAATAAAGCGGATTCAGACTGCAGCGGAAACTTTGGATGCCAAAATGAATTTTGCAAGGATACAAGCGTTTGCTTAACACAATCATCACCTCCTATAACTTTTTGTGGAGATGGCAAAATTGGAGATGGTACAGGCAATACGTTCAACTCATATGGTCTTGAAGAAAAATGCGATTTAGGCGATTCTTCAAAAAATGTTGCTGCTGCAACTTCTTCAACGTGCCAGTCAAGTGAAACATGTGTTGATTGCAGATGCGTAAAAACAAGCTGCGGCGACGCAAAAATAACAGCACAAGAACAATGCGACCCTCAAGTCATTAACTCTTACGTGCCTGATACAGGTGCAAGTCCGCCGGAGCATGCAGC
>JAHFPP010000062.1:1579-7381 GCA_023266675.1 Candidatus Woesearchaeota archaeon | reverse complement strand
TTGCAAGAAACATCAGTTTTTCTGTTTTCTCTTTCAGCTGAGTTGCGTCGTATAATTTGAAAACGCCGTCCTGATACTGTTTTAACACCTGAAGCGCCTCAAACTTGTATCGTTTTGAATCAAGCGGGCGTTCAATTACTTCCTTCTTGACAGCAGTTGTTATGTAAAACTCTCCGTTAAATGACTCCTTTAACTTTTTGAATACTGAGAGCAGGTTGTTTGTTGCAAGGCTGATTATCGGTCCAGTGTCAAAAATTATTGATTTCATTTTTTATCCTTTTTTTATATTAGGTGGGTTGCATTTACAACCCGCCGTGTTTTGGTCGAGCTTTTTGTAAAAGGTCGGATTTCATAAGTCTCCCTTAATATCAAACATGTTCTTTCTTCCTTTACGAAGATTATCCATCATCTGGTCTTTTACCATCTCAAGAAGCCCGATAGCTTCTGTTGGGGAAACTCCCTTGTTGCTTATCTGCGTCTGAATGTTATTGTTTTTGTCAAGAACAAATTTGACTTCAAATGACTTGTTTTCCATATTAAGTTTATCCTCCAAAAAGTTTTCTTGCCGTTGACAGCCGTTTTTTTAAGTTGTCAGGCTCAAAATTGTCAGTGATGCTCGTGTTTCCAATATATTCCATAAGTTCCCATTGCGAAACACCAAGAATACTTGCAGCCTGTCCTAAAGATACTCCGTGGTCATAGATTTTTGAGCTCTTCTTAACTCCTGCCTGCTGTATGACTTCCTGGATGTAAAGCTTATTTTTTGAATCATGGTTTTTTATGTGAGTGTAAATTTTTGTCAAGTTCAATTTATATGATTCAAGGTTGTTTTCAAAAAGATTTTTCTTTGCACTGTTGATTATTGGAACAATTGACATCTCGCAGCGGTTTTCTCGCTCAAAGATCTTGGCGAGCGTATATATTATGACAGCGATTGTTACTGAGTCTTCATCCTGGAAGATTGATGCGTTGTGGATTGTGTGGTTTGAAAGCTCCTTTAACCCCATTGTGTCACCTTTCTCTATCATCATAGATGCTGAATTTAGAACTTTTAAGATGTCAGTCTTTACTATGTCGTCCATAACAGGTTTTTAGGTTTGGTTGTATATTAAGTTTGCCTTACACTAACGAGTTGTGGCTTGAAGAGAAATACTTTTTTATGCAAAGGTATTTATATATATTTAACCAAAAGATGTTTGCTCTTGAGTAAATCTTTGTGGTTTTGTAAAGAGTGCTGGGGGGTGTAGGGCATACGCTGTTTGCATCTACTCCTGTGAAAGCATCGACCATGCAACTGTCTTTAACCATGCTAAGGTCAATTACGGCACAATATCGGTGTGAGAAACGGTATTTTGATGCATCTTTGACTAGTACGGCGGAAGAGGCTTTTGCATTAAAGCTTTGGCTCACAACAAAGTTTTAGTTAAGGATTGGTGACAGGATCTTTGCATATCAAAAAAGAGGTGACGTGTCCGCACACCAGCTTACTTTTTAGCTATTTTCTTTAAAAGCCCAATCACTGCGAATGCTTCTCTTTTTGTGAGCATTGCTTTACTAAATAGTTTTTTCCAGACGATTTTTTGAGTCTGCTTTTTTTCCTTTGTTGAGAACTCGATGCTGTCAAGAATACTACTAAAGGCACCTATAATCACTTCTTTCTCTTTTTTTGTGGCCGACGGAATGTGGCTTGTTATCTTATTGTCACCATGCACTTTATACAATTCATAAAACAGGATTATTGCCGCGTGAGACAAATTTATTGAATGATATTTTTTTGATGATGGAATTGTAACAACAAAGTCACACAGTTCAAGCTCCTTGTTTGAGAGTCCATGCGACTCGCGCCCAAGAACCAGCGCGACGCTGCTATTTTTTGGAATCTTCTCTGCAAACTCGTGTGGAAGAAGAGGTGAGCGTGTGATATTATAGTCTGTTCCCATCTGGGATGTTGTGCCAACGACATAATCAAACTTTTTTAGTGTTACAAAGCTTTTTACGATTTTTGCATCTTCAAGAATTTTTGTCGCGTGAACAGAGCGGCGGCGGGCATCTTGCGAAAGATGATTGCACTTAGGCTTGATTATAACCAGGTTTTCTAAGTCAAAGTTTGCCATTGCGCGCGAAACCGCGCCAATGTTTCCCTCATTTTCAGGTTCGACGAGAACTACTGTTATCATAATATTAAGAAAGAGTATAAGGT
Organism: Candidatus Woesearchaeota archaeon; assembly: GCA_023266675.1. Taxonomy (GTDB): domain Archaea; phylum Nanobdellota; class Nanobdellia; order Woesearchaeales; family BM511; genus JAHFPP01. The sequence goes on along the minus strand of JAHFPP010000062.1, from coordinate 5,181 downwards.
ATTTAAAATTACCTTTAGAATTTTATTACGCTTCTGAATATTGGCATAAGTAATAATATCAAAAGGACTAATATTGTTAATAATGTGACTTTATGCCATATGACATTGCCTTTCTTCTCTGTGCCTGTTGTTTTGTGAAGCGCTGTCTGAAGTATTCGTCCTCCATCAACAGGTCCTAGTGGCAAAAGATTTGCAAGACCAATCCCAAGGCTTAGTATGTAAATCCAGAGTAGAAGTGTTGATATTATGATTGTTGATGAATCTGCAAATTTAAAGACTGCTGCGTCATTTTTAAGTTTGGTTACACTATGAGCGCCGATTACTCCAAGGTATCCTTTTTTTGGATTGTCAGGATGAGTTGTTGTTACAATCGTAAAGTTTTCATTTTTATCTGAATAAATGGTTATTGTCTGGTTTGGCTTTACATAGGTTAGAAAACTCTCAAATTCTGATAATCCTTTTATTTTGGTGTCATCAGCTTTTATTAGTGTCATATTATAGTATAACCCTGATTTTTCTGCAGGCGTGTTGTTTTGAATTGCGCTAAAGCTTACTCCTACTTCGTCTGTGAGTGAGCTATGTATTGGTGCAAAGACAAAAACCATTAGTGCAATTGCTATTCCTGCAAGTATAACGTTTGAAAACGGCCCTGCTGCAAATATTGAATATTGAACTACATCGCTTTGTTTTTTTATTTCCTTTTCATCAGGCTCAACAAATGCGCCGATGATTGGTCCAAAGAAAACTATTCCTGTGTGTTTTATTTTAAGTCCGTGCGATGCTGCAACTATTCCGTGGGAGAACTCGTGTATCAGCACAACAAAGAACAGCGCAATTATTCCGTACCAGAATGGCACAAAGATTGACGAACCTGGTATTTTAACGCCAGGTATAATTAATGATACAGCTGCAGGAGCATGTGGAATAAAGAATAAATCCCAAAGAGCTTTTAACATCATTCCTGAGATGGTAATCAACCCTATAAAGCCTACACCTATACCAATGTATCCCATTATTTTTATAAATTCTGAGTGATTTTTAGCAAACTTGTGTATCGCGTTTACACCAAACTTTGTTCTGTAAAGTGCTATTACTTTAGCCTGTATCTCAAACTTTTTTCTGTTTGTATAAACTATTAGGAATATTGCTAAATAGAATAATAGTATCCACTTGTTTTCAATAAAAAAGTTAAGAAAAGAGTTTAGAAAACCCATTTTAAGTTCATTTCTTCCTTACAGGCCTTAATGTTTTTGAATTGCAATTTCTGCACTTGATCTTTCCTGCAAGCACTTTCATGTTGTGAGCTCTTATTTTTGTTTTGCATCGTCTGCATACAAACATGTTTTTGAATTTTCGTGCTTCGGTTTCTGGGAATTTTGACAAATTTGTTCACCTTTGTTATGTTTATTTTTATTATTATTATTATTATTGCTGAGCGTCAGCTGATTTTACCTGTTTCATGACTTTGTCATTTAGGATTGTCCAGTAAAGTATTGATACACCTTCCTTGACTTCTTCTTTCATTTCGTCAGGTATTTTCATATCGAATGTTTCGTATGACTCTGAGTCCATGACGTTTGCCATGTCGCCAGTTATTGATAGAACCTGCGCTGTCTTTTTTTCAATGATTGGAACTTCAACGTTGTCGTGCCCTGGCATTACAACTATTCTTTTTTTGCCGTCGATTAGTCCTACTGCGGATAATCTTACTTTTGCGTGACCGTGTTTTCCAGGCCTTGATGTTTGAGTATCAACAACTGTGCTTGCAACGCCTTCGATTATGATGTAGTTTCCTTTCTTCATGCCGCCAACGCTTGCAAGTTTAACATTTCCCATTTCTTCTGACATAGATTATTCACCCTTATTATTGTGATATGCTCTAGAAAATTGCACCTATTTAAAAATCTAACGATTTTTGGCACTCTTTCCTTCGTCAATAGTATTTAAAAATGTTTTGGAATAAGTAACCACGTGTTAAATTGTGCCATTAACTGAGTAGTAAAATTATGCAAGATAATCAATTATATAAGTTCTTTACAGAAAGGTCCAATTATAAGATAAGCAATGAATTTGAGTCAAACAACTGTAAGGGGGTTAATTTGGTGTTCTTAGTTATTAATTAGTACTTAATAGTGATTACAAAAAGAAAAGTTTATAAAGTATTAATTTATACTATGTTTATAGGCAATTAAAATGATGAATCAAACTGAAAGAATTGAATCAATGGTAAAACTTCCAAAACATCTTGGAGAAATCGTAAGTGTTACTTATGTTGATCAAATGAATCAGCAAAGATTAATTAGAGGAAAACTAAAAGAAGTAACACCCTATTCTAGTGTTGTTGTAACATATTTGGAAAAAGTTCCTGAAGAGATGCAAGACAGTGATGTTTTTAAGGGAAGAAAAATTATGAAAAGTACAATTGGAATTCCATTTCTTAGTTCACCTGATGCAATTATGTCTATTATTACAAAAGATGGGAGTGTTCTTTATGACAATGATAATATTCGACCATTTTATAACCCACATTTCTTTCCAACTTTAAATGAGGATGGCAGATTAAGAATAGGAGATGACTACAACGCTGGAATAGCACACACTAGACAGAGTAGAGAATTAAGCTTCGGAAAGCAGTAAGAATAACCTAATTTTTCTTTTAACCAAAGCCACTTTCTATTTTTGTAGAACCAAAAGTTGTTTTATAAAACCAAACTAACCGCACTATTTATATATGATGTTTTATTATTGCCCTCCATGGGAAAATTGGATGAAATACTTAAGAAAGTAAAAAAGGAGATAAGACCTGATGACCTTTCGCTAATAGAAGTTGACAGATTTATAACCAATATTAATTCTATTTTAAAAAAAGCTAAAATCAAAGCGAAGTGCGTCAAAGGCGGCTCAACAGCAAAAGGCACATTTCTAAAAGACGACCATGACGTTGACCTTTTTGTGATATTTGATTATAAGTACAAAAAAGAAAACATTTCAAACATACTAGGAGATGCATTGAAAAGCCTTAAGCCAATAACTGTTCATGGTTCGCGGGATTATTTTCAGATAAAAAAAGGAGAGATTGATTATGAGATTATACCAACGCTGTTTGTAAAGTCACCAGATGAGATTGAGAACGTTACTGACATGAGCCCTCACCACGTTATATGGGTGAATAAAAAACTTAATAATAAGCTTCGCGATGATATAAGGCTTGCAAAAAGATTCTGCAAAGCACAAAAGATTTATGGCGCCGAGAGTTATATTCAGGGGTTTTCAGGTCACACTATGGATATATTGATTATATATTATGGCGGATTTTTGAAACTATTAAAAGCCGCAAGCAAGTGGACTCCAAAAGTGGTTATTGACATTGAACACCACTGGAAAACACCGATAAAGAACATAGACCAGTCGAAGACTTTTGGTCCGCTCATAATTGTTGACCCAGTGCAACCACAGAGAAACGCCGCTGCAGCAATCAGCGAGGAAAAATTCAATGTTTTTGTAAACGCCTCAAAAATGTTTTTAGCAAATCCATCAAAGAAATTTTTTGAAGTAAGTGAATTTGATATTGAAAAGATAAAAAAGAATTTTGGGAAAAAATA